>JAJZQG010000001.1 GCA_021847645.1 Myxococcales bacterium | reverse complement strand
GGCGGAGCTGACCAAGTCCCTGCCATTGGCTCGACGAGGCGGGCAAGCCGTGCTCTCCCTTCGCGCCGCACAGACCTGCCCGCTGGTGCCGGATTCGCGGCTCCTCATGCCCATCTCCGGTATGCTTTGACGCCGATGGGCCCGGCCCCGGCCACCGCTGGCGCCAGAAGGCTCCATCTCAACGTGATCCAGTTTAGACGTCGGAGCTGGATGATGGCGCGATATCGCTGTGGGGCTGAAGAGGCCCGGACACGCTTGCCCGACCTGTTGGAGCGGGCCCACCGAGGCGTTCCGACCGTGATCACCAAGCGGGGCAAGCCCTATGCGGTGGTAGTGCCGGTGGCGCAGGCCCAGAGCGCACAGCCGCGTCTGTCGGTGCTCGCGCTCAAGGGTAGCGGCCGCGGGATGTGGGGTCCGAACCCCTCGCGGACGATCGCGGAGCTGCGAGACGAGTGGGAATGAACCTGGCGGCTCAGATCCCCGACGGAGCATGGCTGCTGATCGACACGATCCCCCTTGTGTGTCTTCTGGAAGGGAACGAACTCGGCGCGCCCTTCGAGCCGCTGTTCGCCGATTTCGATGCAGGACGGTTGCGAGCGGTGGTCACGCCCATCACGTTGGCCGAGGTGGCTTGTGGCCCGATCAAGAGCGGAAACGAGGCGCTCGCCGCACGCTACGCCAAGCTCCTGACCACCGGCCAAGGCTGGAGCCTTCGCAACATCGACGCAGAGATCGCGATCTCAGCGGCCCGTCTGCGCGTTCGCTATCGTCTCAAGCTGCCGGACGCCTTCCAGCTCGCGGTGGCGTTGGCGGAGAATTGCTACGCGCTGGTGACGCACGATCGCGACTTCGGCCACGTGAAGGATATTGCGATCCTCGGGTGCTGAGGCCGGGATATTCACCACGCAGGCACGGAGAGCACGGGGGAGCCTGAATCGTGCGGATTGCGGGACTCGCCGGTCCATCTGCGTTCTTTGCAGCTCAGCCAAAGACTTCGTCCATAAGGGAGTAACCGCACGTGGTTGCCCTTGCCGCGACGAGCGAGCCCAGACACCCGCACGATGCGCTTGGACACGGGGCGATTGATCCTTCGGCTGCCCGGCTTGCGGCCCCAACACCGAGACGCGACCAGGCGCGGCCCAAGGTCGCTGATCGCCTGAGCCGGCCACATTCTTGTTGACGCCCATCACCCAGTGCCATACGCGACACTCCTTCGCCGCTGCCGGGGTGGCCGGCGAATCACC
Source organism: Myxococcales bacterium (assembly GCA_021847645.1). Classification (GTDB taxonomy): domain Bacteria; phylum Myxococcota_A; class Polyangia; order Polyangiales; family Polyangiaceae; genus JAJZQG01. The sequence goes on along the minus strand of JAJZQG010000001.1, from coordinate 104,578 downwards.
AGGAGGCCGACGATGCCTGCTCCGAGGATCCGAAGGGACGCTTCACTCGAGACCATCCGCGAAGAGATCGTATTTCCGCTTTTCGCTTGTCAGAACGACCCGCACGCCGCCGACCAGGCGCCCGTGCTCGAAGAAGTCCTCACCAAGTGGCTCTCCGTCCACACGCGGCAGCTAGAGTTCTGGGACGCACAAACCAAAGCCTCCTGGCTGATCACCACCTCGGACCACCGGCTCGACGGCCACGTCATGGACTTCTCCAAGACCGTGCACGCGCATGCCCCCGACCGCGAGGCCTTCTACTTCAAGCAGAGCCCGACCGACACGCGCCGGCCGGTGCTCGGCGCCGAGCTGGAGACGGCCAAGGTCTGGATTCGCGCGCTCAAGGAAGAGAGCGCCCCGGAGCTCAAGGCCTTCGTCAAGATCTTCGAGGCCGACGTCAAGGCGGCCGACACCGCGATCGTCGCCAAGAAGGACGCCGACGCCGCCAATCGTCACTTCCGCGAGGTGGGCGAGCTGGCGAAGTACCTCGACGAGGTCGAGGCGGCACGCGACAGGGTGTTCGTCGCGCTCGACAGCCGTCGCGTCAAGAAGCCCGAGCTGGGGCTGCCGCGGGATTGGGCCTCGAGCTTCTTCCCGGGCCGGGCGCCCTCGCAGCTGACCGAGGCCGAGCGTCAGGCCAAGCAGCAGGCCCTGGAGCAGGCGCGCAAGGAGCGCGCCGATCTGAAGCAGGCGCAGCGCGCGGCCAAGGACAAGGTCCGCGCCGCCAAGCGCGAGCTGGCCGCCCTCAAGAAGTCGCGCTAGCTACTTCGCCTCCGGCCGATCGTCGCTCCGCGGCGCAATGCACGACCCCAATCGCCGCTCCATCACCGTCCGACGAATCTCCGGCACCCCTGGCATCGCCTTCCACCTCGCATACGTCCTTCGCGCCTGCTCGCCATCCCCCAGCGCGCACGCCGCGATCGTCCGCAGCCGAAGCGCCTCGCGAAGCACCCGCTCCTCCGGCAGCCGACGTTGGATGGCCCAATCCAGGAACTCGGCCGACTCGGACCACAATCCGCCGAACATCAGGTTGCGCCCGATGAGATACGCAGGCAGGCCGTCCGACGGCATGTCGGCCATCCACTTGCCGAGCAGCGCGTAGGCCAGCCGCGGATCCGGCGGACGCTGCAGCGTTCCGAACAGCAGCTCCGTGATCGGACGAGTGTCGGCCGGGTCGCGCGCGGCGCGAAGCTTCACGTCGATGGTCCGAAGCTCGTCCTCGTCGAACATCTTGTCCAGAAGCTGCTTGTAGATCTTCTCGGCGTCGTCGGGACGGCCGGTCATCAGGTCCAGATCGGCGATGTCCTCGCGCGCCCGGTTGCGCTGCTCCATCGGCATGGTCTGATCGGCCACGAGCTGCTCGTAGGCCTTGCGCGCCGCATCGACGCCGCTGGTTCGCGGCAGGCACGCCGCCAGGCCGAAGCGCGACGGGATGTCGTGCGGATCGAGCCGGGTCACCCGATCGAACTCCTCGCAAGCGCCCACGCAGTCTCCGCTGGCGGCCAGCGCGCGGCCCTTGGCGTCGTACATGTCGATGGCGTGCGGGCACTTCCTGCCGAACACGCCGGGACGATCGAAGCGCGCGCGCGCCACGTCGAGCGCCTGGGGCGGCAGACGCATCTTGCGCAGCGCGCCCTTCCACTGCTCCTCGAGCATGGCGAGCGAGGCATTCGCCACGTTCTCGAGCGAGTCGCCGGAGTACCAGCTCGCGACGGCGTAGGGCCCTTTCTCGTGCCGCAGCCACATGACGAACGCGCCGGCAACCGTGTAGGAGACCTCGGAGTTCTGACCGAGAAAGCCCAGCGCGAACACGTCGGACAGCTTGGGCAGCAGGCCGAGCTGCAGCATCGCGGCGGACCACTGCTCCGGGCTCAACAGGTCGTCGTCCGGCGACGCCGCGACCGCCACGCCTTCGATGAGCCCCGGATTGGGCAGCAGCCCGCTGTAGCTTCCCGCGATGTGCAGCGGGCCGGGCGCGTAGGTGCCGGCCATGACGTGGGCGATCTCGTGGCCCATGATCGGGTGCGGATAGGTCTCGAGACGAAGGTAGACCTCGCGGCGCCATGGCTTGGCGATCGCCGTGCGCGCTGCGCCCATCAGCTCGCGCTTCTGCTGCGCGTCCTCGAAGAAGTACGCTCGGATGACGGGCGCGGAGGGTGCGTCGAACCAGGCGGCCACCTGGTGCGATTGCTCGTCGCAATCGCGCAGCAGCAGGTTCGCCGCCTCGGCCGAGAGCGATCGCGGATAGACCACCTCGCAGTGCTCGTCCTTGAGCATGCCGCCCAGCGTGTTCTCGATCGTCTGGGCGGTCTGCCAGTGGCCCAGACGCGCGCCCTCGGCCGTGATGATCACGGACGCCGCCGCGGCCACCACCGCGAACCACGCCACGCCCGGGTGGCGCGTGGGCACGAAGCGCAGCTTGCCTTCGTCATCCCGACGGAACATCGACCAGGCCGCGCCCGCTGCGAGCAGCGTGGCCGCGGTCCCCGCGCGGTAGGACAGCAGACGGCTGACCGCGTCGTTCACGACCGTGTCGTACACGGCGCCGGAGAAGAACCCGAAAAACGGGTCGAAGGCGAAGACCATCGGGCTCGAGTAGAAGCGCCAGAGGCTGATGGCGATGCCTGCGACCGGCGCGGTCAGCGCCAGCACAACCGCCGCGGCACGGCGCCAACCCCTCGAGGAGATGCGTCCCGCCACCTCGCCACAGAGCCCGCCCCATACGCCGGCCACCAGCGATCCGCAGAACGGTCCGAGCAGGAACATGACCGTCCCGCCGCTCGCGTCGCAGAAGCCGGCCCGAAGCCCGTGCAGCAGCATCGTGCCGTACGTGAGCACCGAGATGACCACCGCCACCTCGATGCCGCGCACGTAGGTCGCCCAAGGCTTGGGCTTCTCGTCCGAGACCGACAGCGCCGTCGCGATCGCGACCAGGGCCGGAAGGCTCAGACCGGCCGCCAGGGAGCTCTCGTAGCCCGGCCCGCCGAACAGCGGAATCCAGCCGATCGCCGCCATGGCGACGACCGACACGATCGTGCTGATCACGATGGGCAGGGATCGGTACAGGGGCTTCATCGGGCTCTGTCCCTGCGTATCGTCCGACGGCGCAAAGTGCAAGCACACGCTGGTGCGGATGCGGGCGACGGCGCGGAGGAGATCACGCGAAGCCGCGCCGCTCCGGGGCGTCGGCGCCCGGTCCCTCGATGGGCACGAACTCGTCCCAGCCGTACTTGTCGGGATACTCCCGCCACGGGCCTTCGCAGCGGAACTTCTCGACGCACAGCTCGCACGGCGGGCCGTGCGACTTGCCCTCCGCCGGACGCCACGTCGAGTAGTCGAAGGGCTGTCCGTCGAGATCGATCACCGTGGTCTTGGGGATACGGTCCTCGACCGCGAGCTCCTCCATGCCGCGCAGGAAGCACAGCGGCACGGCCTCGGTGACCAGCACCAGCCCGTGACTCTTGGCGATGGATCGTGCCTCGCGGATGGGCTCCACCACGTCGGAGAGACGCGGCACCACCTCGTCGAACAGCTCGAGCGCGGTGCCCACCGGGTGCACGAACGCCAGCTGCGCCTGGTCCACGCCGAGACGCGCGAGCAGCTCCACCAGCGCTGGCACCTGCGGCACGTTCGCGCGCACCACGACGCTGTTGGTCACGATGGGCAGCTTGCGCGCTCGCAGGTTGCGGATGCCCGCCACCGTCTGACGGAAGCTTCCCGGCGCTCGCGTCAACGAGTCGTGCATCTGGGCCGTCGAGCCGTGCAGCGCTGGCGAGAACTCCGTCGCCCCCGCCCGCACCAGCTCGTCGACGAAATTGCCGTAGCCTAACCTTCGCCCGTTGGTCTGCACCTGGATCTGCCGGTAGCCGAGAGCCTTCGCCTCGCGGATCACATCCAGCAGCCTCGGATGGATCGTCGGCTCTCCGCCCGTGAGCACCAGCTCGTCGCTGGTCTCGCGTCCCTTCTTCAGCCGCTCGAGCATCTCCTCGAAAGGCACGTGCGCGCAGCCCTCACGCTTGTGACCTTGCGCGCAGAACAGGCAGCGATTGTTGCAGGCGAACCCGACCTTCACGTCTGCTCGAGCCGAGGGCATTGACGACATCATGGCACCGTCGGCCGGGGAACGCAGCCCGAAGTGCCTGCGCGGATTCGTAGCCGCTTCGCGTGGCTCATGCTAGGACCGGCTCGTTACCGGATATCGAATGCGGTCTCGACGAGTACTTCCCCCGCCTCACGAGAGCAACCCGCGAGACGGCAACGCCTCGGCGCGGCAGCTTCATCCGTCGTCAGCTCGTCCGACTCGCCGCTCCCTCGGCCCGGTCGCAGCCGCCTTGTCCTTCGCCGCGCTCGCTGCCGGCTGCATCCCCAGAACCTCCGGCACGGCACTGCATCCGCCCGCCGCCGTCACCTTCGGTGACGAAACCGCCGGTCAGATCGCCGTGCACGCCTCAGGCGACAAGCCCATCGTCACTACCGTCGTGCGCGACGGCGACCCCTCGGGCGCCGTGGCCGCCAGCGTGCTGACCGACGGCGACGGCATCGCCTCGACCGCCCTGGCCGCGCTGGTCGAGAGCCGGATGCGCGTAGCTGGCATATCGACCGTGGAAACCAGGGCCGACCGCGACGGCTACCGCGTCTTTGCCTTGGCTGCCACGCCGCAACAGGCCGCCGAGTTCGTGGCGCAATTCTACGATGCGCTCGCCGCGCCGGTCACGACCTCCTCGCCCGCCGTGCAGCTGGCGGCCCAGCGGCTCGACGCCTTGCGCGCCCATCCGCTCGATTCTCCCGCGCTCGTTCCCGTCCTCCAGTGCACCGGCGAGCTCGGTTCGTTGCCGTCCGATCCGTGGTTCGATCCCACCTCGGCCCAGGGACTCGCGCGCCTCGAGCAGTTGCGCCGCGTGTCCCACGTTCGAGAGCGCGTTTCCATCGGCGCCGTCGGTCAGGCTCCGATCACCCAGCAGGTCGTCCGGGCGGTCCATGACGGACCGGCCTGGCCATCGGGAAGCCTTCCCCAAGACCCCTGGCCCGACCAGGACAGCATCACGGCCTACTCTCGCTCGGGCAACGCCGAGCTGACCCCCAAGCTGCAGCTGGCCGTGCGCGTGCGCGGGGCGTTCACGGCCATCGCGGTCGCGGAGCGCTCGGCTCGCGCGGACAGTCCCCTGCTCGCCCGCGTAGCTGCCACCGACGGCTGGCGCGTCTCGCGCATCAGCACCACGGTCCGGCCAAGAGGCGCGTGCCTGAGCCTCGTGCTCGATCGAACCGACACCCCAAGCACCAACCTGGAAACGGACGCCGCTCGCGTCGCCGCCCTGGTCGCCAATGAGCTCGAGACCTCGTTCTCGGAGGTGCGCTCTGACGGCTCCGTGGCAGGACGCCAGGTGCTGCGCGCGTCCGACCCGCGAGAGGCCGCATCCCTGGCGGCGTGGTGGTCGCAGACTTCGCGCCTCCAGCCCGGGCCAGACCGCGTCGCGCTCGCACTCGGCCTGCCGCCTCCCCGGCTCGTCCCCAACGCGCCCGTCGATGCCATCGACAAGCTCGACGCCGTGGCCTCCCAGCGCTTCTCTGCCGCCTACCGCGCCGCGCACACCGCCTGGGACAAGCCCGTGGTCGACGCCCGGACCGACGTCGAAGCTGGACAGGGCGAGCTCTGGCTGCTCGCGGCCAGCCCGTGCGGCGTGCTGGCCGAAACCGATTCGGAATCGGGCACCACCGCCCTGGCCGCGGTGGCCGCAGCGCTGCCTGGAGCCGCGTCCAATGGCGTCACGCTCGAGCCGTGGGTCGCGCAGGATGGCGTCGGCATTCTCGCACACGCCCCTCCGCGACCCGGCGAAGGCCCCCACTCGCTCGCTCGCCGCGTCGCCGACGCCGCAGCGCATGCGCTCGTCCAGGACCGCATCTCCGACGCAGACCTGTCCCGCGCGCGCTCGACGGTCCTGGCCCTCATCGACCCGCCGGACGCTTCATTTTCCCCGGCCGTCGGCGCCTTCGCGCGCTCGCTCGTGCCCGGCCACCCGTCCTGGCTCGTCCCCTTCGGCCTCCGCGGCCGCGTCGTCGAGGCCGGCAGCGCCGCCGTCGATCTGCGGTGGGCCGCACTCTCCGACGGCCCCATTCGCATGTCCGTCCTGGCCAACGTCGACGCGAACCAGGCCGCGACCGCGGTTCGCTCGCTCGATCGGTGGCTCGTGCGCTCCGACGAGCACGCGCGCAGCTGCTCGCCCGTGCCGCCCGCCGATGCTCCCACAGCGGTGCAGCTCACCGGCGACAGCCATGGCGACACGCCTCGCGCCCTGGTCGGCGTCGTGATCATGAACCCGGATCGCGACAGCTCCACGATGCTCGAGCTGCTCGTCGAGGCCCTCAACGGCCCTGGCGGATGGCTCGACCACTCGCTGGCCTCGTTCGGCACGCACATCACGGCCACCGCCCGGGCTCTCGGAGCAGCCCGCGCTCAAGCGCTCGTCATCGATATTCGCGGCCCCGATCCCATGCTGGACCCGGCGATGCTCCAAGTGCGCGCCGTGCTCGACCGCATCGCGCGCGGCGCCGCAACCCGCGCCGATCTCCAGCGCGCCCAAGTACGCCTCGCCTCGCACGATCGCGAGTCCGCGCTCGATCCCCGAGCACGCTTGATCTCCCTCTGGAGAGCCACGCCCGCCGCTCGCCCCTCCACGCCCCTGCCCGCGTGGAACGCCTGGCTCGCCCGATCGCTCGCCGCCGATCGCATCTCATCGCTGCGCTGGAAGCTCGAGCCGCCTGCCGCGACCGAAGACGTCGAGCCGTAGAAGCTCGTCGTCGGGATGCGAGTCTCCCTACTCTTCGTCGATCTGCGAGTGACTGCCGGTCGTGCGCTGGCCCTCCACGATTGCGTGGCGCAACGTCACGCGCGTGTAGCTCTCCCCGTAGATCGCGTCGGCTCCGCGCAGCCTCCCGCCGTTGACCTTCAACGTCCCGTAGTTCTTGAAGCGAACGGCTGTCTTCTGCGCCTGCACAATGCTTCCGGCGCCGACATCCACGTTGCCGTAGTCGCTCATGCGAATGGCATCCCCCGCCTTCGCGGTCACCGCCGCGTTCTCCCTCACGTGCACGTTCGAGTGCTCGCCCAGCTCGATCGCGCCCGTTCCACCTTCCACCTGGCTCGCATCGATGTCCACATCGATGTAGTCGCCCCCGGACAGCGGTATGCTTGGACTCGTCAGCTTGCTGCCGTTCGCCAGGACCACCTTGGTGTTCTCGGAGCTGTCGCGAATCGCCGAGCCGCCGACCGCCGCCGTGCTGGCGTCCAACGAGATTTCGCCATACGCGCCCTCCACGACCGCCTTGCCCGCGGAGATGATGCTCTTGCCCTTGGCCTTCACCTTGCCGTAGCTCTGTGCATGCACCATCACCCCCTTGGACTGGACCGTGCTGCCGGACACGTCCACCTCCATGTAGCTGCCGCCCGACACCACCGCGGAATCCGCAACCACCTTCGAGCCGTCCGTCACCTTCAGCGTGCCGTAGCTGTCGTTGTCGATAACCGCGTTGGACATGTGCAGCGTCGTGTGCTCGAGCGTCACCTCGACATGGCTGCCACCCTTCACGAGCGTCGCGCCGGTCAGGTCACAATCGACGAGCCTGATCTTGCAGTTGTCCGAGCCGCTGAAGAACACGTCGGAGCGCGTCTCCCTGCGTCCGCGCACGACGATCTCCTCGTTCGCGTCGCACTTCGCGGGGAAGTACCAGGGGCTGAAGCGGGTGTTCAGATAGCTCACACACGGCCCGCCAACCGAACCGAACAACGCCAGAACGATGGGCAGCAAGACGCTTGCGACGATGATGCAGCCGACAGTCTTGCCGGCCGCCGTGCCGGAGCCGGCGTCCATCACGATCACGTTCGGCCCAACGGGCCGCGGAGGTGGCGGCACACCAGGGCGTGACCGGACGGGCGGGTAGACCATGATCGAGGTCCGGCAGAAGCTGCACGTCACGGTGTAGGGTTGCGCCGCTGCAGCGTCGAGTTGAAGTCCCGCCCCGCAATTCGGGCACTTCTTGGTCACCAAACCCGCCATCCCTTCTGCCTCCGCGAACCGAGCCTAGCATGGTCGCGTCGGCGGACGATGCCCGCCCATCGACGCTGCACCCACTCTACAGGAATCTCAGCAGAGCGATGGGATGGGTCGCATGCAGTTGCGACAACGGGCCGCTGACCAGCTCCCGCATGCGCTCGTAGCGCTCGTACGCCGAGCCCAGCGGGTTGTGCTTGGAGTCGTCGATCCCGAAGCGCGCGGAGATGATCCGCTGGCCTTCGTCGATGTCGATCACGAACCCGCGCGGGCACACGGTCTCGAGCAGCGTGTTCACGCTCTCGCGCGACGGCAGCCCTGCCGCGAACTGGATGGTGAAGTACTCCCCCGCTCCGGACAGCACCGCGTTGAGATTGTCCAGCGGGAAAGGCACGGTCGCCACCCAGGCGACGACCTGCTTGCGCGCACCGCGCAGCGCCACGTGAACCACCACGCACGCCACCAACGGCACCGCCGCGATCGGGCCCAACACCGCCAATCCCAGCGAGGGCACGACACGGTGGAGCAACACCAGCACCACCACGAGCACGGCCGTCACGGCGAAGGCGATCGGGATGTCGCTCACCGCTCCGAATCGGGACGTTGCCGCGTTCATTTGCGGCGTGAAGCGCTCGGCGAGCGAGCTGTCGCCGCGTAGGGGTCCGGCCTCGGACAACGGCTATTCCTCCATGCTCCAGAAAAGCCGCACCAAGAGCAGCGCCGTGCCCGCGACGACGAGCAGCGCGGCAATCCAGTTCACCGGAACCGGACCGATCGCCCAGCGGCCACCTCCCGCACTCGCATTGATGTAGTAGGCGACCGCGATCAGCAACCCAACGACACCGATGGCAATGGGCAAGGCGAGCTTCTTCGGCGGCTTGGTCGGCGCTGGACGCGGGACTTCGGGCGGAACGGCACGCAACTGGCTGCTGCGTGACACCGGCGCAGGTGGCACCTCCATCGGAACCGGAGCCGAAACCGCCGCCATGGTACCCGACCCCCGAGAGGTCGGCGGCGGAGCGACAGGCTGCGGCGGCCGCACCGCACGCATCTGGGCGCTCGAGATGCGACGAACCTCCGAAGGGGACACGGCCAGATCGATGCCCGAAGACTTGGAATCGACGCCGGACGGCGAGCCGAGCTCGATCTCACCGGCCACGCCTCGCGTGCGCGCGGGCGCTTTCTGGGATTCGGGCGCAGGCGCGACGGCGACCTCCATGGGCGGGGGCGCGACCAGCGGCGCGGTCTCCGACTGTGGCGCGACCGCTCCGGCTGCAGCAACCTGCGGCAGCACGACCTCGCCTCGTACCGCGGGCATCGAGCCCGATTGGCGCAGCACCGCCATCATCGCTGCGCTGGTCCGAAGCGGGTCCTCCGGCTTCGGGAGCTCCAGCTCCAGACCGTCCGACGACGGCTGCTCATCGCGGGGTTGCGGCCCTCGCGGGGCGGTGACCTCGAGCGGGCGGGGCGGCGTAGCAGCCCCTCGCGCCGGCGTAGGCATCCGAGCCGGCGGCGCAATCGCAAGCTCCAGGTCGGGCACCTCCACCGACGACCGCCGCCCCTCGACCGATACCGCTGGCGCGACCGCCTCCATGGTCGCCGCGCCGTGTTGACGCGCACTCATCGGCGGCGTGTTCACAGGGCGAATGTGCTGGTGCTCCCGCTGCTGCGCGTCAGCAGCCTCGATGCGCTCCTCCAGAAGCGGAGGCGGCCCTTCGCTGCGACGATCCCTGTACGGCTGCGGTCCTCCGCCCCCGTATCCAGCCATGCGGGGAATGCCGAGCGCGGTCTCCAGATCGTCCCAGAAACGGCCTACGTCCTGGTATCGGTCGCGCGGATCCACGGCCAGCGCCCGAAGGAATACCTCCTCGACCGCGTCCGGTACCTGCACGCCCTCCGTTCGCGGCGTCGGACGCCGTTTCTCGTCGACCGCGGTCCCCATCATCGCGGCGTGATCACCGTCGATCGCAGGCTTGCCCGACATGGCCTCGACCGCGGTCAGCGCCAGCCCCCAGACGTCCGTCCACGGCCCCGTCTGACCGAAGCGCTTGGGGAACCACTGCTCCGGTGCGGCATAGCCCGGCGTGAACGGAACAGCCGCTAGGCTCCCGTCCTGGGACATGCGCCCCGCTGCTTGCGACGCCACGCTCTTGACCTTCGCGATGCCAAAATCGAGGACCTTGACGACCTCCTCGCCGTTGACCGTCGCCACCACGATGTTGTCGGGCTTCAGATCACGATGGATGATCGACACGGGCCCGTTGGGCCCCGGGAACTTGTGCGCCCGCTCCAACGCCCGCGCGACGGGGCCCAGCAGCCTCACCACGCGACGGGGCCCCAATGGCGTCAACCCTTGCTCGCGACGTCGGGCGATCAGAACGTCCAGCGAGTCCCCCTCCAGCCATTCGAGCGCCATGTAGGGAATAAACACTCCCCGCGCGTTCTCGAAGGCATCGACGTGCAAGGGCCGCACGACGGCCGGGATGCTCATCGACAGGCGGAACAGAACCTCGCCTTCCTCGCGGAAACGCTCGAGAAACTCCCGCTGGTCCGAGCCCTTGACGTTGGGCACCTTGAGGCACTTGAGCGCCACCGGCGCGTGGAACGCGCCGTGGTACGCCCGGTAGACGACCGCAAAACCGCCCTCCGCGACAACGGCTTCCACGTTGTACGCGCCGCCCACCACGGAGCCGACGATTTCGAAAACGTCTTCGGGCATGCCAGTCAAGCCTACAGGACCAGGGGGTCGGCCTGAAGGGTTATGGTTATGAACGGTTCCGCTCGATTGGGCAAGCGCGACGTGGCGACGGAAAAACGACGACTTGGCCGCGCGCCACGCCCGGCTCGTCCCTCGCCTCAGCCCGGTATCGCGAACCCGTCGCCACCGTCAACGAGATTCTCCCCACTCCTGCGCCAGCTTGGCTTTCACCCGACGATCCGCCTCGCCCACCTTCGCAACCTGGCTTTCCCTGAACTGCGCCAGCTTCTCCGCAACCCCGTCGTCCGACGCGCTCAGGATCGCAGCAGCGAACAGCCCGGCGTTCCTCGCGCCTCCGATCCCCACCGACGCGATCGGCACCCCGCCCGGCATCTGCACCGCCGACAGCAGCGCATCCACGCCTCCCAGCGTTCCCACCGCGATCGGCACCGCCACCACCGGCAGCGTGCAGTGCGCCGCCAGCACCCCCGCCAGATGCGCTGCCCCGCCCGCACCCGCCAGGATCACCCCGCACCCCAGGTCCCTCGCTTCCCGCGCCAGCTCCACCGCACGCTCCGGCGTCCGGTGCGCCGAGGCGACCGTCACCTCACACGGAATGCCGAGCTCCCGAAGCACCGTCCAGGCAGGCCGCATCTGCTCGAGATCCGAGTCCGACCCCATGACGATCAGCACTTTCTTCATCACCACGCCTCCTCCGCCGATACGGCCCAGGCCGCCGACGCACGATTCCAGGGCTTGACCACCGCCGCAAGCCCCTTGGCCCCAGCCGCCTCGCCACCCACGAGCAACCGGGTCTCCGACGTGCTACGGTTCGTGGGTCGCAGCATCGCAGGTGATCGCCGGCCGCAAGGCGGGAGGAAAGTCCGAGCTCCACAGGGCAGGGTGCCGGGTAACGCCCGGTCAGGAAGACCTGAGGAAAGTGCCACAGAGAACAGACCGCGAACCCCTTCGGGGGCCGCAAGGGTGAAACGGCGGGGTAAGAGCCCACCGCGTCGACGGTAACGCCGACGGCACGGCAAACCCCACCCGGAGCAAGGCCGCGTAGAGGGACGACGCTCCGCGAAAGCGGTGCGGAAGGGCTGCCCGCCCGGTGTCCCAGGGTTGGCTGCTGATGAGACGTTCCGGCAACGGGCGTCCTAGAGGAATGATCGCCGCCACGTCCCAGGCAACCAGGACGTGGAACAGAACTCGGCTTATGCGATCTGCGACCGCGACGATCCCGCCGATCCCCGATCGGAAGGGTCGTCGTGTGCCCGCTCGGATCCCGCCCGCGCGCGAAGCAGAATCCGCCGGAACGTGTAGCCATAGGGACGCTGCTTCCCCCAACGCGCCATGAGCAGATCCCGGTAGCGCCCCAGAAACTCCTCGTGCGACGCCCCGGGAAGACGCTCCAGGTACGGCAGCAACGTCGTCGCCCTCGTCCAGTCCACAACCTGTGCCACCGACTCCAACTCGTGCACGTACGCACGTTCCATCGCCACGATGTCCCGCGCCCCCTGCGCGAACAACAGCCGCGCATACTCGTCGAGCTCGAGCACCGACGTGCGACGGACATACCCGCCAAGCATGCTGCGATACGGCTCCTGCGTCACCAACTCCGAAGCGATGAGCGCGTGCGCCGGGTGATGGTGGTTCGACGGGATCTGCCAGGCGATCTGCCCGCCCGGACGCACCAGGCGCAGCAGCTTGTCCACCAGCGACGCGTGGTCCTCGACCCAGTGCAGCGCAGCGTTCGAGAACACGAGATCGTAGGAGCCTGGCTCACCGTAGGCCGCCAGGTCCCCCAGCACGAATCGAAGCTGCCCGTCCTCCTGGCGCCGCGCACGCGCAATCATGGCCGGCGACGAATCGACGCCCTCCACGATCGAACCGCTCGATGCGTCGCGCAGCCGCGCGGTCAGCTCACCGCTGCCGCAACCCAGGTCCAGGATGCGCATGCGTGGCGAGAAGAGCACCAGCGACATCAGGTCGTGGAAGGGTTGCGCACGTTCCGTTGCGAACCTGTGGTACTGCGTGGGATCCCAGCGCATGTCCTCGGGCATAGCACCACGACGGCGCGCCGGCGTGCGCTTGCATCACTGCTCCGGGCTCGACCGCTCTCCCGCGCGATGTGCGAGCACCCGCTGCAGATTGTCGCGCATCTTCGCATCGGCCCCGAAGTACACCAGCCCCCGCCGCAGCACCTGCTCCGCCGCCTCCCAATGGCCTCTGCGCGCCAACAGCTTCGCTAGGTTGTTCGTCGCCCGACGCGCGGGCTCCGCTTCGCGCGACGCATCCAGCGGGTGCTCCCGGATCGTGGCCTGGAAACGCTGCCACGTCTCCTCGTACGCACCTATCGCATCGGCATCGTCGCCTTGCGCCTCGTACGCTTGTCCGAGCTGGTACGGGGCCATGGTCGACATCGTGGTCTTGCGGGTCGCGTCCAGAAACACGCGCACGCTGCTTGCAAATAGGTTCGCCCGCACCGCCGTTGCTCCCAGCCACAGGCCGCCGAAGGCCAACGCAACCAACACTCCGCCGATGCGATACCGGCGCCGTACCGACGCGATCACCAGCGCGGGAGCCAACACGCTCAGCCATAGATAGCGATCCGCCATGCGGTTCTGCAGCGCAAAGAAGATCTGGCTCACCGGAGCCAACGGAATCAGGAACGCCAGCAGCGCGATGCCCAGCGTCCTGCTGTTGCGCCGCCACCACAGCACCGCCGCCGCCACCGCCCACGCGGCCAGCAGCGCGTAGCCCCCAACCGACGGCACGTCGAACGACGCACGCGACGGCACGTCTTGCACGATGCTCAGCTCCCCGGGCCACACCAGGCACGCGAGATACCGAGCCCACACCGGTCCCATCGTCGCGATCGCTCCCGTCCGGCTGCCCCCTGCCAGCGCGGTCGTCATGCCCACGGTCCGCCCGACGATCAAGTGCAGCGGCATCAACACCAGGACCACAGCGGTCGAGGCCGCCACGGCGCGGTAGCCGATCCTCCGCGATGCGAGCAGATCGAGCAGCGGCAGCAAGCCGACCGCAGCGATGCTCATCGACTTTGACAACATCGCCAATGCGAACCACAGCGCGGTCCACAGCACGTGCAGGCGGCCACGACGTGCGTATGCATCCAACGCCGCCGCCACGAACAGCAGCGCCAGTACGTCCTTGCGTCCCGCTATCCACGCCACGCTCTCGACGTGCACGGGATGCAGGGCGAACAGCCAGGTGACGATCTCGGCGCCCCAGTCATCCCGACAGACCGCTCGCAGGGCGCGTCGCAACAACACCACGGCCGCCAGATACGCGGCCAGGTTGACCAGACGAAGCCCCCCCGGCGTGAGCCCGATCAGCCGCGACTCGATCAAGAGGCTCGTGTCGCGCACGGGCAGGTACTCGGCGCCAAACTGCATCCGGGTGTCGAAGCTCAGGTCGGTCCACGCGGCCACGAAGTCGGCCGCGCTCGCTCGATGCAGACGTGCGTTGTCCTGCACGAGCCACGGATCGTCCCAGTTGAGATAGCCACCGCCCAGCGACGGCAGATACGCGAGTGCGAGCACCACGAGCAGCAGGGGCAAGCTCCACCGGTGCAGGGTCTGCGCCAACGTTCTGCTCTTCGTCACGGCAAGCCGGCCTCGCCCGGCAGCCTACCAGATGGGCCGTCGCCGGTCGTCCGCGACGAGTGCCGCTAGCGGACCGTGCTCGTCGCCAGCCGGAACAATCGGTCCCGCATGGCGTCCCAGGAACCGTCGCCGGGCAGCGCCTCGACGAGCACCCGCGTGCAGCCCGCGTCGCGCAGCTTGTGCAGCGTATCGTACAGCTCCGCCGCATAGTCCGCCGCGCCCGCGGGCATCCGCCGCACAACGACCGTTGCCCCAGCGGGCGACATCGCCGGCGCATCGCCGCGAACCAGCACACCCACCCGCTCCGCGGCCGGCACCAGCCCCGCGAGCACCGACGGCTCCACCACGCTCAGCCACTGTCCTTCAACCGTCAGCGGTGCGCGGCTCCCCTGCCCTGCTTCGTCCACGTCGATCAACTCGCGCAGCTGCTCGATCGTCACCGCGCCGCGACGCAACACTCTGGGCAGCGACGTGGTCAGATCCAACACCGTCGACTCCAGCCCTCCCGGACACCGGCCCGCATCGAGCACGCCGTCGATCAGCCCGCCCAGCCCGTCGAGCACGTGCTTGGCACGGACGGACGGCAGCGCGTTGTAACGATTCGCGCTCGGCGCGGCGATCCCCTCGCCCAGCTCGCCGATCAACGCCAGCGCCACGTCGTGCGCCGGCGCGCGAACCGCGACCGTCTCGCCCCCACCCGTGATCGCCAACGAAACGCCTGCGGTGCGAGGCAACACCAGCGTCAGCGGCCCCGGCCAGAACCGCCGCGCCAGCACGCTCGCCGACTCCGGCACGCCTTGCACATAGCGCGAGGCCAGCTCGATGTCGGTGACGTGCACGATCAGGGGCACGCCCGACGGACGTCCCTTGGCAGCGAAGATCTTGCGGACCGCGGCTTGGTTCGACGACGCCGCGCCCAGCCCGTAGACCGTCTCGGTGGGGAACGCGACCAGACCGCCGTCTCGCAAGATCGACGCGGCAGAACGCACCGCTTCGGCGCGCTTCGACCCCTCAAGGGCTGTCAGCAGAGTCGTGTTCACTCGGGGGAATCGTCGTAGTCCTCTTCGGCCAGGTTGTCGAACCGGGTGCACGACTTGGTGAACCGGACCTTGATGCTTCCCGTCGGGCCGTTGCGCTGCTTGGCAAGGATCAGCTCGGCCAGGCCCTCGGCCGCCGGATCCTCCTTGTTGTAGTACTCCTCGCGGTAGATAAAGAGGATCGTGTCCGCGTCCTGCTCGATCGCGCCCGACTCGCGCAGGTCCGACAGCTGAGGACGCTTGTCCTTCGTGCCGCGGGTCTCCACCGCGCGGTTGAGCTGCGACAGCGCGATCACCGGCACGCCCAGATCCTTCGCCAGCTTCTTGAGACCGCGCGAGATCTCGCTGATCTGCTGCTCGCGGCTGGTGATCTTCGGATTGCCCGTCATCAGCTGCATGTAGTCAATCACCACCAGGCCCAGCTTGCGCGGCGCGTGCATCGCCTGGATGCGCCGCACCTTCGCGCGCAGCTCCAGGATCGAAAGGTCCGACGCGTCGTCGATCCAGATCGGCAGCTTCGCCAGCTCCCCGGCAGCTTTGGTCAGACGCGTCCAGTCCTCGCGCTGCAGGTGCCCGGTGCGCAGCTTGCTGACGTCGACCCGCGCCTCGCTGCACAGCAACCTGGCCGCCAGCTGCTCCTTGGGCATCTCGAGGGAGAACACCGCCACGCCGGCCCCGGATTCCTGCCGCACGTTGCCCGCCATGCCTCCGTCCGGGTCCTCGGGCGACTCGCTCTCCACCAGCTGAGGCAGCGCCACGTTCACCGCGATGTTCAGCACCAGCGACGTCTTGCCCATGCCCGGCCGGGCCGCCGTGATGATCAGGTCCCCCGGGTTGAAGCCGCCCGTCAGCTTGTCGAGCCGCGTGAAGCCGCTCGGCGTGCCCGTGATCCGATTGCCCCGCTGCAACGCCTCGTTCAGCCGGTCGAAGGTCGTGCGGATCACGTCCTTGACGTGCTGCACGGTCGTGGCTTCGGGCGTCCGCGCGATCTCGTAGACCGACTGCTCGGCCATGTCGATGAACTGCTGCACGTTGTCGACCGTGCCGTAGCCCTCCGCCGCGACCCGCTGACACGACGATATCAGCTGCCGCATGCGCCACTTCTCGCGCACGGTCTTCGCGTAGTCGTCGACGTTCGCGACTGCGGGAACGGAGTCGAGAATCTGCGCCAGATAGGCCGAGCCTCCCGCCCGCTGCAGCAACTCGCGATCGGCCAGCCAGCTGCGCGTCGTCAGGATGTCGATCGGCCGGCCCTTGGACGACAGGTCCGTGAACGCCTCGAAGATCTTCCTGTTCGCATCGCTGTAGAAGTGCTCGGGCTGCAGGATCGGCTGCACCTTGTCCAGCGCGTCGCGCGACAGCAGGATCGCCGACAGCACCGCCGCCTCCGCGTCCAGGTCGTTGGGCGGAACCCGGCCGTCGCTCAGCGGCAGCGGCTCGGCCGTCCGCGCCGCCATGCCCGCTGCCCCCGCCTTCCACTCCCCGGTCATACTCTCTCCCCCCGCGCGCGAACCTCACGCACGCCGTCCGCTGAGTTGTCCACAGCTGCACCCGCAGCGCGCAGCTTCATCCACCGCGTAGCCACAACCACGTCCACCATTTGTCCACAGCTCGCACAAACGTCGCGCGCCCTGAGCCGTGGACCGGTCAGGGCGCAGCCGACGCTCTTACGCCTGGGCACCACCATTTTCAATCTTGTATCGCCCTTCGAAACGTGCGCGCGCTCTTCACCCCACGCCCGTCGATCCATACCCGCCAGCACCCCGAACCGTCTCGTCCAGCTCGTCGACCACCACCAACGCAGCCCTCGCCACCGGCGAGATCAGCAGCTGCGCGATCCGATCCCCGCGGTGCACCTCGAACACCTCGCCGCCCAGATTGACCAACACCACCTTCACCTCGCCCCGGTAGTCGCTGTCGATCGTGCCCGGCGTGTTGAGCACCGTGACCCCATGCTTGTGCGCCAGCCCCGATCGCGGACGCACCTGCCCCTCGAATCCCGCGGGAATCGCGATCGCAAGCCCGGTCGGTATCAACGCGCGTCCGCCCGGCTCGATGCGAACCGGCGACGACACCGCCGCTCGCAAATCCATCCCCGCCGACCCGTCCGTCTGGTACGACGGCAGCTCGACCTGCACCTCACCCACCCGTTTGACGCGCAGGGACACCGGCTGCTGCGTCATAGCTGGGCGAACCTCCCGGTGCGCAGCGACGCCTCCAGAAGCTGCGCAACGCGGTTGTCGAGCTCCCTGGCCCTCGGATCGGTCATGGACGCCAGCGCGGACTTGACCTCGCCAAGGGCCTTGAGCTGGCTGAACAGCTGGATGTCCGTCAGCGCCCCACCGCCCGTGAGCACCTGCCGTATGCGCTCGACCTCGCCGGCCAACGCCTCGAGCCCCACACCCGCCGCCCCCACGCGCTTGCGCTCCGGATGTTCGCGGTAGAACGCCTCGAGCACCGGCTGCACGATCGCCTCCAGCACCGGCGCCTGATCCTCGTTGTTCCAGATGTGCTTGAGCACGAACAGATCGCTGGCGTCCGCTGCCTGCCTGCCGTCCAGATACGCGTTCGCCGCGAACAGCTTGAGCAGCTTCACCACGCGACGATCGCTCAGGCTCACACCCTCCGCCCGGATCTGGAACACCACGCCCTTGTAGGTCGACAGGAACGCATCGTCGAAACGCATGCGCTGCCCGACCGACGCTCCCAACGACATGAGCTCTTGCGAGGAAACGATCGGCTGCATCACCTGGTTCGCCATCTGGCGCAGCTCGTGCTGGACGCCTCGCGTCAGCAGCTCGGAGAAGTGGTAGGCGTCCAGGTTGTCCGATCGGATACGCAGCAGGAACCGGTCGAAGATCGCGTTGAGGGTCTCGTCCCCGGGCACCTCGTTCGACGCGCCGAACACGCTGATGAGCGGACAACGCATCGCCTGGCCGCCCATGACGACCCGTCGCTCGTTGAGCAGTGTCAGCAGCGCATTGAGGATGGCGCTGTTGGACTTGAAGACCTCGTCGAGGAACACGACCTCCGCTTCCGGAAGCATGCCGGCCGTGTTTCGACGATAGTTGCCCTCGCGAAACGCCGCGATGTCCACGGGCCCGAAGATCTCGTTGGGCTCGGTGAAGCGCGTCAGCAGGTACTCGAAGTAGCGGGCCTGAAGCAGCTGTGCCATCGAGCGAATGAGCGCGCTCTTGGCCGTGCCCGGTGGGCCCAGCAGCACCGCATGCTCGCCCGCGATCACCGCCACCAGCATCAGACGGATGACTTCGTCCTTGCCGATGAACTGCCCCGACAGAACGTTGCCGACCTGCTGCAGCCGCTGCTGCAACGGCACGCTCGCGCCCCTCGCCATGCTCTCAGCCATCGCTTGCCTTGCCCGTGGAGGATGAGGTCTTGAGCCGCGTGAAGATCTCGTCGGCTCTGGCACGCATCGCGCTCGCGTCCAACGCCGGCGAGACGGTCACCTCCTGCTTGTCGAGGAAGTCGGCGAAGCTCTTCAGGCTCCTCGCCAGCTCCACGTCGTTGCCAATCTCCTCGAAGATCAGCACCGACCGCTGGAAGTAGTCGCGCGCCTTGCTGGCGTGCTCGGGCCCCCAGCCGCCGGCAGCCGTGATCTCGCCCAGCGCCCTGAGCGCCGCTCCCAGGTGCACCTTGCTGCGTGCCGCCGCGAAGATGTCCACGGCCCGCGAGATGCAATCGCGCGCCTTGCTCACTTCGTTCAGCTGCATGTGCGCCATCCCCAGCGACCGAAGCGCCTCCGCCAGCCCCAGCCGATCGTTGAGCTCCTCGCATAGGTCCGCCGCCTGCTTGAGGTGCTTGACCGCCTCGACCGCATTGCCCATCACCCGGTGCACCTCCCCCAGGTTCGTGAGCACCAGCGCGATCTTGTTCCGATCGCCAATCTCCCTCGCTACCCCCAGCGCCTGCTCGAACATGCGCATCGCCTGCTCGTCCTCGCGCTGGTCCTGCGCCACCGTCGCCAGGTTGTTGAGCGTCACCACCATGCCGATCAGATCCCCGATCTCCCGACGGATCTTCAGCGCCTGCTCGAAGGCCTCCAGCGCCTGCTTGAACTCTCCCGAGTCCTGCAGCACCAGCCCCACGTTGTTGAGCGACAGCGCGATCGAGCGACGGTCGCCCAGCCGCCTGCGCATCGCCAGCGCGCTGCGCATCTGCTCGAGCGCGCGCGGGTAGTCACCTCGCAGCCAGTGCAGCTTGCCGATGTCGTCCAGGCTCGACGCAATCCCGCGCTCGTCTCCACAGGCCTCGAACAACGCCAGTCCCGTCGCCAGATGCCGCGCCGCCTGGTCCAGGAACCCGTTGTCCCGGTACAGACGCCCGATCCGGTTGTGCGCCGCACCCCCCTTGGCCTTCAGATTCAGCCGGTAGCCCATCGCGAGCATCTCGCGAAACGCCGTCTGTGCCTCGTCGTTTCGCCCCAGCTGCTGCAGGACGTCGCCGTAGTGGTGCAGCGCATCCATGCGACGCCCCGGCTCCTCGTCGCCCAACAGCTCGAGCCCCTTGCGGTAATGCTCGATCGCCTTGACGAAACCGTAGCGCGTGCGCGCCACGTCTCCCGCCTCGAGATACGCCACCGCCGCCTGGCGACGCGCCCCCGCCTGCTCCCGGTGCAGCGCGAGCATCGCCACGTACTCCTCGTGCGTTCGCATGTTCGTCTGGTGGTCGAGCCAGTCGGCGATCGCCTGGTGGTAGCGCCGCGCTGCCGAGGGCGCCGTCAGCTTGCTGACCCGTTCGCGCTCCAGGTTGTGCTTGAAGACGTACTCCTCGTCGCCCGGGAAGGTCGAGTCGGGCAGACGCAGCAGGTAGTCGCGATCGATGAGCTCCTGGACGCGCTCGCGGATCGGACGGACTTCCTCGTCGTCCTGGGCCGACCAGAACTCGGGCGGCGCCTTGCCGATGCGATCGAGCACGATGAGCGCGCCGAGCCAGAACACGCTGCCGACCGCGGCCGCCCGCTCCAGGATCTCTCGCTGCGCAGGCGTGAGCGCAGCGATGCGCGCCTGCACCGCCTCGTCCACCGTCAGAGGCAGGCGCACGGTCTCGAGCTTCTCCAAGTGCACACGCCACGTCGGCGTTTCCGCCATCGCGTCTTCGTCTTCCAACACACCCGTGTCGTGGAAGATCCGCACCATCTGCTCGAGCAGCAACGGATTGCCTCCGGCCAGCTGGCAGGCCGCGTCCACCAGCTGCTGCGGCGGCTCCCCGCACGGCGCCAGCAGCGCGTCCATCATCGTCCCCGCGTCCAGCTCCCCCAGCGGCCCGAGCTCCACCACACGGTGCCGGTCTCCTCCCAGCTTGCGCCACCCGTCACGACGAGTCTCCAGCTCGTTGCGCCCGGCGCAGATCGCCAGGATCGGCCCCGAGAGGTTGTCCAGCAGGAATGCCAGCAAATCCAGCGAGTCGTCGTGCGCCTCATGCAGATCGTCGAACACGAAGCAGATCGGCTCCTGCGCCGCGTCCGCCTCGATGAAGCTGCGAAACACCGAGCGTCGCAGAAGCTGCGACTCCAGCGCATCGTCCGCTACCGCCTTGGTCAACGGACTCCCATCAAAGCTCAAGTACAGAAGCTGGCCGAGGAAGTACACGACGTCCTCGACCTTCCTGTCGTCGAGCACTGCCGCCACTTCGGCCCGCACCTGCTCCTTGGCCACTTCCGGATCCATCCCCTCGACCAAGCCGAACCTGGCGCGCAGGATCCGGGCGAACACGCCGTAGCTGTCTCCCGCGCCCCGTGCGCTCCCCCGAAACACGCGAATGCTGTCACGAGCGCCCCTGAGCTTTGCCAGAAAGTCGTGAACCAGCCGCGTCTTGCCGACCCCCGCTGCCCCCAGCACCGTGACGATGCTCTTCTCGCCCTTGGTGCGAAGCAGATCGAGCGCCCTGTCGAGCTCCTGCATCTCGGCTACCCGCCCGACCAGCGGCGCCCTCAGATCGCTCGCCCCGAACCCTACCCAGCTCATCAGTTCCGTCATGTCTCGCCCATCCGGTTGGCCGCGATCAGCGCGCCCCGCCTTCCCCCGCCCCCGGAGCCCCAGCCCCGGAACCACCTTCGGTCCGCGTTTGATCGCGAAGCGCTCGCAACACAACGTCCACGTCGCCCCCGCCCGGCGCCAACCTCACGCCTGTCCAGCCGATCACCACTATCCCAACCCCAAGCTCCTCTGCTCGCGCCGCCTTCGCTATCGCATCCATGGCCGCCTCGAACCCGGCCTCGGGCATCAGAGCCACCAGTTCGTTGCTCTCCGCACAGTACACGTCGACGCCCGATACCCGGCTCTGGAGCGCTCCGCACAGCGAGCCCATCACCGCGTCTCGTGCCGTTCGCCCCGCCCGTGCCAGGATCTCTCGCTCGTTCTCGAGCCTGGCAAAGACCACCGCGGACGTGTCCGGCGACGCCAACGCACCGCGAAGAGCGACCCTGAGCTGAAGCGCGCCACCCACGGTTCCCAGCGCCCGGGCCGCTTCGCGCCTCCGAGACTGCGCTGCATTGCCGGACGCCTCGCTGGGCGGAACGCTCGGACGCAGCAACGCCCGCATCTTGCGCGAAAGCTCGAAAACACGGAACGGCTTGGTCATGTACGCCGCGGCACCGCAATCGCGGGCCTGCGCCTCGGCGCGCGGCTCGTTCGTCGCTGTCACGATGATCACCGGCACCGGCCGAAGGTCCCGCATCATCCGGCAGACCGTCAACCCGTCCAGCTTGGGCATCGCAACGTCCAGCAGCACCAGGTCCACGTCCCGCTTGCGGAACTCATCGATAGCCGCCTCGCCGTCCGCCGCCGTCAGCACCTCGTAGCCCTCGGCGTTGCACACATCGGTCAGCAGCATCTGGTTGACCGCGTCGTCGTCGACGACCAGAACGACAGGCTTGCTGGGAGGCGCAGCACTCACGGAAGGCGCAGCGTAGCGCGAACGGTGGTTGGCCCCAAGGGGAGACGCGAGGCGGCAGGGCCAGTGCTGTCCGGCAGACCGGCGGATACCCCTTTGGCCTCGCCCGTTGCGACGGCCCTCGTCGTCGCCTTTTGCCTTCCTCCTTGCGCTCGTCCTGGCGTATCTTCTCGTGCCAATGATGCCCGCTCCCACTACTGATTCCGACGTCGCCCCAGGAACCCTGCGCGCCGCCCTGGCGAAGCGCCGCGCGGACGGCGAGAAGTTCACGCTCCGCGAAGTCGTCGCCATCCTCGTTCCCCTGTGCGCTGACCTCGTCGCCCGTCACGAACGCGGCGAGACTTTCTTCCTCTACCCATCGGCCATCCGGTTCGACCTCGACATCCCCACCGCGCTCGACCCGGTCGCCAGCAAGACAGCTCCCACCGACAATCACGACCGGTCCTGCCTGGCCCCCGAGCAGCGTCACGGCAAGGGCGGCGATACCCGCTCTTCGGTCTTCGCCATCGGCGCCATGGCCTACGAAATGCTCACCGGCGCTGCTGTCGGCCCCGGAATGCGCAGACCCAGCGAGCTCGTGCCCTATCTTCCCGCTGCCGTCGACACCATCCTGAGCAAGGCCCTCATCGGCGACCCGGCACACCGCCCCGCAGACCTCGCAGCCCTCGCTCAGGCCATCCACCATCTGGCCCCCACCGCCAGCCAGGCCCCACCGCCAGCCGACGAAGCCGCGCTCGACGGGGCCGACGATCTTGTCGTCGACGTGTCCCTGTCGATGCTCCCGCCGCCGCAGCCCGCAACCCAGGCGGCTCTCCCGCGACCCGCACCCATGCCCCAGGACTTGCTCGGCGGGGGCAGCGGTCTGGTCGACGTCGCCCAGACGCCCAAGGGCCCTGCACCCTTGGACGCCACCTCCGCGCTCGCTGACCTCAAGGCCCGGCTCGAAGCCGACCCGCGCCCACGTTACGTGGTCATCAAGGACGGCATGGACCACGGTCCGTTCTCTGCTCTCGAGCTCCTGCAGCAGATTGCCTCTCATACCTTCGAGGCGCACCACATCCTGGTCGACTCGTTCTCCACCGATGAGCACCCCATCGGCGAGTGGGAGGAGTTTGCGCCCTTTGCGGAGCACGCGCGCCTCAACCGCGAAATCAAGGCCGAGAAGCAGGAAATAGAACGAGTCGTGGTGGCCGAATCCAAGGCCACGCGTAGCAAGGCGTTAATCATCGGCCTCTCGCTCGCCGGCGTCGCCGTCCTCGGCGGCGTCATCTTCTTCGTCGCCAAGCCCGCCCGTCGCACCGGCGAGCTTGTCATCGACGGCCCGACCGCCATCAACATCGAGACGGACGCGGGCATCAAGAGCGGTTCGACCAAAGGGCCCGGCGGCAAGTGGTCCGGCGGTTCCGGTCCGTTGCCCGACGGCGTCGCCCGCCCCCAACTGCGCGGAGGCATGAGCTGCGAGCAGGCCATGGACACCTACGTATCCGAGCTCAAGATGTCCGGAAACCAGCCCGACCTGACGGCCGGTGCCTTCGGCGGCGTGCTCAACAACGGCAGCTATGTCATCGGTTGCGGGGCCCCGGACAGCATGACCATCAACATCTGCGCCGCAGTCCAGAACGGCCGCGCGGTCGGCGTGACAGTTACCACCGACCCACCCGACGGACGCGTCTCGAGCTGCATCTCTGGTGCGGTTCGCGGCATGGGATTCCCCTCCCACCCGAACCTCGACGTCACCCACACGGTCTTCAAGGGCAACTGAGGAGCGCGGGTCGATGGGGATCGCCTCGGCTGCGCGAACCGGTGCCTGGGTTGCCGTACTGACGTTGCTGGCGGCGTGCACGGCGCCCGTCTCGGCCGGACTCGACGAGCGTGACGCCAACCTCGTTGCGGATGCATTGCAGCGCGCGGGCATGGACGCCACCAAGGAGCTCGACCCGGCTACCGAAGGCCGCTACCGCATCATGGTTCCCCGCGGCGACGCTCCTGCCGCGATCTCCGTGCTTCGCGAGCACGACCTTCCACCACGCCACGCCCCGGGCATCGCTGACTCGGTCGGCAAGGGCTCGCTGGTTCCCAGCCAACTCTCCGAGCACGCCCAGTACGTCGCCGGCCTCTGCGGCGACCTCGAACGAACCCTGTCCACCATCGACGGCGTGCTCGGGGCTCGCGTGCATCTTTCCGTACCCATGCCGTCACCCCTGTCCGAGCGCCCGCCCGAGAAGTCGACGGCGTCGGTCTTGATCAAGTACGCCGGGGCCACGCCCCCCGTGTCCGACCTCGCCGTCAAAGGCATCGTGTCGGGCGCGGTCGCCAGCATCTCCCCCGAAGACGTCACCGTCGTGATGCTCGCGCGCCCAGCCGCGACCGTGGTGCCGGACCGCTCGATCACGTACGTGGGGCCCATCGCCGTGACCCGCGCCAGCGCCGCTTGGCTTCGCGGCGGCCTGGCGATCACCACCGTCCTGTTGCTGTCCCTCGTCGCAGCGGTCACCTTGCTCTGGCTCCGTACGCGCCGCCTGCTCGCCGCGGCCACGGGCTCCGCGGAGGGACCGTGATCGACCTGCGAGGGGTCCGCAAGTCCTTCACCGAACCGGTGCTCCAGGGCGTCGATCTTCACATCCCACGAGGCTGCCTCTACGGCCTCGTCGGCCCCGCCGCCTCCGGCAAGTCCGTGCTCGTCAAGCACATCGTTGGCCTCATGCGCCCCGACAAGGGTAAGGTCGTCGTCGATGGCACCGACGTGTTCGCCATGTCCGAGCTCGACCTGCAGGAGTTCCGTAAGCGCTTCGGTATCGCGTTCCAGAACAACGCCCTGTTCGATCACTTGACCGTCGGCGAAAACATCGCCTTCCCGCTGCGTCGCCTCTACCGCGAGATGACCGAAGAGCAGATCCAGCAGCGTGTCGACAACCGCCTCGCGGCCGTGTCCCTGTCCGAGTTCAAGCAGCGCACCCCGCCGTCCTTGTCCGGCGGCCAAAAACGTCGTGTCGGCGTGGCCCGCGCCACCGTGGCCTCGCCGCCCATTCTCATCTACGACGAGCCGGCCGCGGGCCTCGACCCCGTCACGTCCCAGAAGATCTTCGACCTGCTCAAGGCCGAGCAGGGCTCCTCCACCGTGCTCATGGTCTCCTCCGACGTCGATCGGTTGCTGACGGTGACCGATCGAGTCGGCATGATGGTCGGCGGACGGATGATCTTCGACGGGACGACCGAGCAGGCCAAGACGAGCGACAATCCGTACGTTCGCCAGTTCATCCATGGATTGACGGAGGGCCCCCTGTGAGTGCCCCAGCAGCAGTTCAAGCGGCTCCCGCCGGAGGAATGCTCCAGAGCATCGGAACCGGCCTGTTCGACATCTCCGAGACGGCTGGCGGGATGGCGGTCCTGCTCATGCGCACGTTCTACCGTGTCGCCCGCGCCGCCGTCGATTGGACCGAGCTCAAACGCAACATGTACAAGATGGGCGTCAAGTCCACGCCCATCGTCGTCATCACGGCCCTGTTCGTCGGCGCTATCGCAGTCATCCAGGCCGCCCCGACCGTCCAGCGCTACGGCGCCTACGGCCTCATCGGCTGGGGCGCCGGCTTCGCCGTGCTGCGCGAGCTCGGGCCCCTGCTCACCGCCCTGATGATCTCCGGCCGCGTCGGCGCCAACAACACCGCCGAACTCGCTACCATGGTCGTCACCGAGCAGCTCGACGCGCTGCGCATCCTCGCCATCGATCCCCTCAGCTTCCTCATCGCCCCACGCATCATCTCGATCGTGGCCACGCTCTTCATCGCCACGCTCTACGCCGACGCACTGTCGCTCCTCGGCGCGGGCATCGCGAGCAACGCCATGCTCGGCGTCGAGTGGGGCGTCTACCTCAACGGACTCACGAGCGGCTTGCTGACCTTCGGCGACGTCGCCCACGGCTTGATCAAGAGCATCGCCTTCGGCCTCATGATCGCCGTGGCCTCCTGCTACTTCGGTCTGTCGGTCAAGGGCGGCGCCCCGGGCGTCGGCCGTGCCGTCAACGCTGGCGTCGTGGCCTCTGCCACGGGCGTCTTCATCCTCGACTACTTCGTCTCCTTCGTGATCGGTTGACCCATGTCGTCGCGCTCTCAGCTTCCGCCCCAAACGCGAGCAGCCACCGAGCCATCCGGCGTCGAGGCCCTGGGCGCTGCCGGCATCGACCTGTTCCAGGCCGCGCGCGACATGTACTCGGTCTTCGTCCGCACGCTGTACTACACCGTGCGCGGCAAGCGAGAGCCCGGCGCCGTCGTCACGCAAATGTACGAGATCGGCAACAAGTCGGTCTTCTTCGTCACCGTCGTCATGGGCTTCATCGGCCTGATCGGCATCTACCAGTCCGGCATGCAGTCCAAGCGCATCATCCCCGACTTCACCCTGCTCGGCGCCACCTACCTGCAGCTGCTCGTCCGCGAGCTCGCCGCCTCCGTCGGCGCCATGATCATCGCTACCCGCGTCGGCGCCGGCATCGCCGCCGAGATCGGCTCCATGGTCGTCACCGAGCAGGTCGACGCCCTGCGTATGTGCGCCGCCGACCCCATCGACTTCCTGCTCAAGCCTCGCTTCGTGGCCTCTATCGTCATGACGACAGTCCTGATCATCTGGATCGTCACCGTCATGTTCCTGGCCGGCGCGGTCACCGCCTGGTCCTTCTTCGACGTCCCCTTCCGAACGTTCTTCAACTTCAGCATGGTCAAGACCGGCGACATGGTCATCGGCCTTTCCAAGTGCGTCGCCTACGGCGCCGCGATCCCCATCGTCTCGGGCTACTGCGGACTGTCCACCTTCGGCGGCTCCGAAGGCGTCGGCTGGGCTACCACCCGCGCCGTCGTCAACTCCTCGCTCGCCGTCGTCATCCTCGACCTGTTCATCAGCATCGCAGGCTTCTTCATCTTCTTTTCCCGATGATCTCCTTCCGCAACATCCGCAAGAGCTTCGGCCCAAAAGAGGTGCTCAAGGGCGTCTCGTTCGACGTCCAGGATGGCGAGGTGTTCTTCATCATCGGCGCCTCCGGCGTGGGCAAGAGCGTGCTCATCAAGCACCTGGTCGGCCTGCTGTACCCCGACGCCGGCGAGATCTGGCTCGAAGACCAGGAGATCTCCACGTTCAACGAAGAGCAGATGTACCCGGTGCGCCGCAAGTGCGCGATGGTCTTCCAGCACGCAACCCTCTTCGACTCGCTGTCCTGCGAGGAGAACGTGGCGCTGCCCCTGCGCAAGCACCGCAAGCTGTCCAACAAGCAGGCGATCGCCGAGGCTCGTCTCCTGCTCGACAAGGTCCACATGGCCGAGTTCGGCTCGCGCTTCCCCTCCGAGCTGGGCGACGGCATGCGCAAACGCGTCGCCATCGCCAGGGCTCTGACCCTCGACCCGACCTACATCCTGTTCGACGAGCCCACCACCAGCCTCGACCCGATCAACGCCCGTCGTGTCGACCACCTCATCCGCGAGCTCAGCGACTCGCTCGGCGTCACCAGCATCGTCGTTTCCCACGACCTGGTGTCCATCTTCACCATCGCTGACCGCATCGTGATGCTGTACAAAGGGGAAGTGCGGCTCCTTGGGACACCGGACGATTTTCGCAACACGACCGATGGGGTCGTGCGCCAGTTCACCCGGGGGCTCGCACAAGGCCCCATGGACATCTGAGAGGCGAAGATGGCGAATCCGCGATCGATTGAAGTCAAGGTCGGCCTGCTCATCCTCATCGCCATCGGTATCCTCACGGGCTTCGTCATCCTCATGGGAGGCATGAGCTTCCAGCCCACCTTCCGGATCTACGCCGACTTCGACAACCCGGGCGGCATCCAGCCCGGTGCCCCCGTCCGCATCGCGGGCATGACGGTCGGCAAGGTCAAGGAGCTGCAGTTCCGTGGCGCCATGGCCCCGGCTGCCGACGGCAAGCGCCAGCCCCTGGTGCGCCTCACCCTCGCCGTCGAGAAACGCTACCGCGAAGCCATCCGCGACAACGCCGTCTACTACGTGACCTCCCAAGGCGTTCTGGGCGAGCAGTACCTCGCCATCGACCCCGGCTCCTACGATCGGCCGCCCGTCGCCCCGGAGGCCATCGTTCGCGGCCTCGATCCCCCGCGCTTGGACATGCTGCTGGCCGAGAGCTACGAGCTGCTGCACTCGACCGTGTCCGCCATGCGCGACAACAAGAAAGAGATCGAGGAGATGTTCCACGGCCTGCACAGCACCCTCACCGGTACCGGCGAGTTCTTCGACAAGAACAACGAGCGCCTCACGCGCATCGCCGAGAACGTCGAGACCCTCACCAACGAGTCGAACGAGTTGGTCCGCGCCGCCCGCTCCAAGTACGTCGATGGTCCCCAGGTCTCCCGCATCATGAACAACATCGACCACGCCACTTCCGCCATCGCCCGCGACAGCGATCCGCTCCTGCACGACGCGCGAGAGGCCATGGCCAATGTCAACCGCATCTCGGGAACCGTCGGCGCACCCGCCGAGCAGGAGAAGATCCGGCAGACCATCAACGACGTCTCCGAGATCGCGAACCGCGCCAAGCTGGCGGCCGCTGACGCGCAATCAATCATCGCGCACATCAGAAAGGGCGAAGGTTCCGTCGGAGCCCTCGTAATGGACGAGCAGGTCTACGACGATCTCCAGGAGATGGTGCGCGACCTCAAGCACAATCCCTGGAAGTTTTTCTGGCGCGAATAGCCCCGGCGCCCGCCGAGCCACCACCCGGGCGCGCTGCCCACCACATCCGCTCTTCGCCCGTCCCGACCGTCACCCCAAGGTCAGCAGCCTGGCGCCTTGTTCCACGGCCTGCCCCTCGGCCACATGGATCCGCGTGACCTTGCCCCCTCGTTCCGCCTCGATAGGCAGCTCCATCTTCATCGACTCCAGCACGACGACGGTCTGCCCCGCTTCCACAGCGTCGCCCTCCTGCACCTCGATCTTCCAAACTGTGCCGGTGATGTTCGCGCAGACGTCAGCAGCCATGGCCGGAGCCATACCAGACGCCGTGTGCAGCGGCCAAGGCGATGTCGTGGAGATTGGCGCTCGCTTGCTCCCTCGGAACTGGCCGGACCCAACATCCGTCTCCGGCGCTGGTCGGGCTCTGACGCAGTGCCCCGCCGCCATTCGTCGGTCGTCCGTCCGGTCGCCCATCCACCCACAAAAATGTGCGGCCGAACCCCCATTTCTGGCGTGCCGATTGACACGGCGGCGTCTAGATTGTTAGTGACCTTGGCCCGCCTCGGCTACACTCGAACAAGCGGTCCGACGGGTCGAGACCACCACGCGAGGAAACTGGCAACATGGGCGAAGAGCAAAAGGAAAGCTCGGTCTTGTTCTCGCTCCAGGAGCTGTTCAACCTGGAGCAAGATCGTATCAAGCAAGAGGAGGCCGAGAAGCGTCGCAAGGCAGAAGAAGCCGCGCGCGCCGAAGAAGAGGCGCGGCGCCGTGCCATCGAAGAGGAGCAGGCACGTCTTCGGGCAGATGAGGAACGACGCAGGCTCGAAGAGCAGCGCAAGCGCGAAGAAGCCGCCCGGCTCGAGGCGCTGCGCATGGGCGAAATGGAACGCGCACGCGTGGCGGCAGAGGAACAGGCCCGACTCGAGGCCATGCGCCAGCAGCAGCAACACGCCATGGACCTCGCGCGCCTCAAGCATGACAAGGGCAAGAAGAACCTGGTCATCGGAATCGGTATCGCCGTCGCGGTGCTGCTGATCGGCGGCTCCACCGGCGGCTTCCTCTGGTACAGGTCCGCCAAGCAGGCCGAGGCCGACAGGCAGCGCATGGAGCAGGAGGCTCGCCAGCGCGAAGACGAGATGCAACGGCTGCGCGCCCAGCAGGCCGAGCAGGACAAGAAGATCAACGACCTGCTCGCCAAGCTCTCGTCCACCGAGGACGAGGCCACCAAGGCCAAGCTCCGCGCCGAGCTCGCTGAAGCCCAGAAATCTCGCGACGCGACCGCATCCAGCCTCCGCTCGCGCAGCGACAGCAAGGGCTCGAGCGGCACGCCCAAGCCCGCGTGCACCTGTCAGCCCGGCGACCCCATGTGCAGCTGCTTCTGAGCTCTCACGCTCTCGCTCCATTTGCTCCGACGAGGCCCCCTCGTGCCCAGGAACAACCTCGCCTTCGCGGTCGATTTCCCGTCCTTCCAAGACGCTGAGCCCCTCCTTCAACGACTTGCTCCTGCCGTCGGCGTCGCCAAGATCGGCCTCGAGCTGTTCACGCGGGACGGGCCGCACGCCGTCCGGCTCGCCTCGAGCTTGGGATTCGAAGTCTTCCTCGACCTGAAGCTCCACGATATCCCTGAGACCGTCGAGCGCGCCGTCGCCAACGCGTGCGCCTTGGGCGTGCGCTACCTGACGCTGCACACCGCGGGAGGAAGGGCGATGCTCGAACGGGCTGCCCTTCGGTGCGAAAAGGAGAACACCGGTCTGCGCCTCCTCGCCGTCACTGTGCTGACCTCGCTCGACCGCTCGGACCTGGCCTCACTCGGTATTGACGTCGAGCCCGCTCAGCAGGTTCTGCGTCTCGCAACCCTCGCACATGGCGCCGGCATCCGCGGCTTCGTCTGCTCTGCCCGCGAAGTCGCCCAGGTGCGGCAAGCACTCGGCCCACATCCCATCCTCGTCACACCGGGAATTCGCCCTTCCGGCACCAGTGCCGAGGACCAGAAACGCGTCGCCACCCCGGCCTCGGCCATCGCTGACGGCGCCAACGTGCTCGTCGTGGGCCGCCCCATCCGCGACGCCGCTGACCCCGTCGCCGCCGCGCAGGCCATCATCACCGAAATCGATCGGACGCTCGCGCGTCGTGCCGCAGGTATGGCGTGAGCCGCCTCGTCCTGGGTGTGCAGCCCGTACGCGAAGCGATCCGCGCGGGAGCTGACCGCATCGACCGTATCCTGGTGATGCGCCGCGCTGGAGACTCATCCCCGCTTCTCGAGGCCTTGGCCCGTTTCGCCGCCTCCCAGGGCAGGCCTGTAGAATGGGTGGAAGCCGCAACCCTCGACCGGCTCGCCAAGGGCGTCGCTCACCAAGGCGTCATCGCCATCGCATCCGACCTGCAACTCGTGGATCTGGCGACCGTCCTGGATCGGCAACCCACCACGCTCATCGCTCTCGACCAGATATCCGACCCCCAGAACTTCGGCGCGATCATTCGCAGCGCCGTGGCCTTCGGCACGGACGCCGTGCTCTGGCCCGAACACGCCAGCGCCCCGTTGACGCCCGCCACGTTTCGCGCTTCGGCGGGCGCGATCGAACACGCATCCTTGTGCCGCGTGCGCAAGCTCCCCGCCGCACTCCAAGCAGCAGCCGACGCCGGAATGCTCGTGCTCGGCCTCGCGGGCGACGGGTCCGAGAGCATCGACCGACTGGATCTGTCACAGCCGGTCGTCGTCGTGGTCGGTTCCGAGGGCTCCGGCATCCGGCGAAGCGTGCGTTCTGCGTGTCGCCAGATCGTCAAGCTGCCCACCTTCCCGCCGGTGCCCACGCTGAATGCTTCCGTTGCGGCGGCCGTCGCCCTGTACGAGGTGGCGCGCCAACGTGCACACGCCGCGCAAGCGATCCCATGACACGCCTCGACCGGTGGGCCGTCGCCACCGTGTTGTCCTCCCTTCCCTTGAGGTCGGTGCTCGCAGCCTTCACCGACTTGTCTCCGGATGAGGCGTACTACCTGTCCGCTGCGCGCACGGGCTGGCTGCCCCCCGATCACCCGCCCTTGACGATCCTGCTTGCGCGCGCCGCCGATGCCATTCCGGCACTGCCCCTCGAGCTGCGCCTTCGTGCCGTGCCGCTCGTCCTCGGTACCGTCACCGCCCTGCTGTTGCTCCTCGCTGTGGCGCTGCGCGACGCCCCGGCCGCGACGCAACGCTGGACCGCGGTGGTGTCGAGTTGGACGTTGCTGCCCATGGCCGGTGGCTTTCTCGCCACGCCGGACGCTCCGGCCGCGTGCGTCGTCGCCGCGCTCCTCGTGCTCTATCAGCTCCCCGGCTCGCCGGCGTCTCGCGTGGCTGCCTTCGTGGTCGCTGCGCTCGGCCTCGCCAGCAAGGTCGTGCTGATCCCGCTGGTCTTCCTATCCGCCCTCTTGCCGTGGCGCGCGAACCGATGGCGCCTGCCGATGGGTGCTGCCCTCGCTTGCTCTGCGCTGCTGGTCGGCCCGTCGCTGGTCTTTCAAACCAACCATGCGTTTCGTCCCGGCTCCTGGTCCGCGCTCTCGGCGCTCGGCGCCCTCGCTGCAGTGGTCGCCGCCCAGCTCGCGCTGTGGTCACCGTCAACCTGGATCGACGGCCTGCGAGCGCTGCCGCGCGCCCCGCTGCTCGACCGAGCCTGGGCCCTGGCGCTCATCGGCCTGGTGGTCGGCTCCACGCTGATTCGGGCGGTTCCCGCCGAGCCGAACTGGCTCGCCCCGGCCGCGCTCGTGCTCATCGTGTCAGCCGCGCGCGGCGACCGAACCCCGTCGACCGCGAGCCGTGTCGCACTGCTGGCCTTCGGTCCGCTGCTGACTGTCGTGGCGGCTTCTCACGTCATCCATCCCTGGCTGCCCCTGCCTGCTTCTGCGGACCCAGCGGCTCGCCTCCATGGCTGGAAAAGCAACACGGCGCCCACTCAGGCCCCGGGCATCGGCGTCTACGCCGCTGCCGCCGAGCGGTGCGTCTACCGGAACAGCTGCCATGAGATTGACCAATACTTTCAAACCATTAACAGCCGTTCTTCAAGCGATCACCAAGGCACCATCCCCGCCCGCGATCCCCTGAACGAATGATCAATTATAAGACGAATCGCGCTATTCAGTGGATCGTTGTCCACCCCCCAGCCCAGCCCGCGAATCCGACTCCATTCCGGCAACTTACGCGTGGCTTTTCCATGCAAGAGTCAACGGGCGCCCAGGACTTCAAGAAGCACTTCATCCATCCGCGCGAGCACGCGCAACCACACGACGGAACGCCGAAATCGCCAACTCGACATCTTCGTCGGTGGTCGTGTCCCCCAAGCTCGCGCGGATCGCAGTCGCTGCACGGCTCGCTCCCAACATCGCCTCGACGACCGGCGACCGCTCGACCGAGCCGGACGAGCATGCGCTTCCGCCAGACACCGCGACACCTTCCATGTCCAGCGCCGCTACGAATTCATCGGACGCCACACCGGCAAACGAAACGTTGACAACATGCGACACGCGAGGCCCGCTTCCGTTGACTTCACCTCCGAGGTCGACGAGTTCATGTTCGAGCCTGTCGCGCAGCGCTCGGATCGCAGCATACCTGCTGGGCCGTGCCATGGCCCAATCTGCAGCGGCCGCGAAGCCCGCCGCGAGAGCCACCGGTGTGGTTCCCGGCCGGACCCTGGCCTCTTGGGCGCCGCCGAGGAGCAACGGCTCGGGCGCGCCGCAGCCTCGCGATATCGCTGCTCCGATCCCCTTCGGCCCCCCCAGCTTGTGCGCCGCCACGGAGATCGTGTCAGCTCGGTCCCAGGCAATGTCCAGCCCTTTGCCGACCGCCTGCACGGCATCCACATGCAACGTCGCTTCTCGCTGCTTGCACAGCTCGCTGGCAGCTTCGATCGGCTGGATGACCCCTGTCTCGTGGTTGACGGCCTGCAAAGCGACAACCACGCGTCCCGACGCATGCCCCAACTCCGAAGCGAGCGAATCGACATCGATCTGGCCGCTCGGCTCGACCCCCAACCAGACGACGCGGACACCGCCCGTGGCTAGGAACTCTGCCACTCGCACGACGGACGGGTGTTCCAGGCGCGAGGTGAGCAGCGTAGCTCCCTTCGCGCAAAGGGAACGGAGCAGCAGGTTGTTGGCTTCGGTCCCCCCCGAGGTGAACGTCAGGTCTCGAGCGTCGGCCGAAACGCACCTGGCCACGACGGCCCGTGATTGCTCCAGACACGCGCGGGCAGCCCGGCCCTCCGCGTGCACACTGGATGGGTTCGCCCAGAAGGCACCAGAAACACGCTCGACCGCTTCCACCGCGACCGGCAGCGGCGGCGCCGTGGCGTTCCAATCGAGGTAGACGCGCCTGATCGAATCGGGGTGCGGCGCGGCGTCCCCGTCGGCGGGCGGGATCGCGGACCAAGTCAAACGGGACGCTCCTGCACGGCAGGCGCGCGCTCGGCCACGGACAAGTAGCAGGCCGAGCCGCGGAACGTGATCCCAGCGATCCGCTCGTTCGCAGGGGAAACCAGGTGGAGGCTCCCACCCAGCGCTTCGGCAACACGCCGCGCAATCGCCAACCCGATGCCCGTGCCTCCGTGGAGCCGCGTCGGCGAGCCATCGCCCTGGTAGAACGGCTCCAGCACCCGCTGCAGCATCTCCCGCGGAATGCCCGGCCCCGTATCCGCGATGCACACCACGTACTGCGATCCCCTGCGCTCCAGACGCACCCCGACCACACCGCCCGGCGGCGTAAACTTCACCGCGTTGTCCACCACATGCGCCAACGCCCGTACCAGGCGCTCTCCGTCCCCCCACGCCGGCATCCTTTGCTCGGGCACCTCGGCAACCAGCTTGATCGTGCGCTCCTGCAGGCGCGGTTCGGCGTTGCGCATCACGCGGCGGACCACGGTTGCCACGTCGTAGTCCACGTGGACGAACCGCAACGTTCCCGCCTCCAACCCGGTCACGTCCAGCAGGTTGTCGATCAAGGCGCGCAAGCGAGCGACACACTCGTCCATCGCGCGCAGGGCTTTCTTCTGGGACGGGTTCAGCGCGCCAAGCTCCTCGTCGGCCAGCAGCCGAACGTACCCGACGATGGGTGTC
Source organism: Myxococcales bacterium (assembly GCA_021847645.1). Taxonomy (GTDB): domain Bacteria; phylum Myxococcota_A; class Polyangia; order Polyangiales; family Polyangiaceae; genus JAJZQG01. The sequence goes on along the minus strand of JAJZQG010000001.1, from coordinate 69,460 downwards.
ATGGGCGTGGCAAGCTCGTGAGACACGTTTCTGTAGAAGGCCGTCCGCGCGCGCTCCGCCTCGCGCAGCCTCATGTTCGCATCGGACAGCTCCGCAACCTTGGCCTCCAGACGCGCCACGATTCGCTGGCTTTGGGCTCTCAGGTGCTCGTCGGATTCGACCGGCGACACCTTCTCACGCTTTCCCTGCAGAAACCCCATCATCGTCGACGCGAACGACCGGACGTCGATCGGCTTCTGGATGAACCCGTCGCAACCGACCGCCAGGCTCGTTTGACGATCGCCTTCGGCCGTGATCGCCACGATCGGGACGTCGCGCAGGGACTTCTCCCCACGAAGACGCAGCGTCACCTCGTATCCGTCGAGCCCGGGGATGTTGAGGTCCACCAGCACGATGTCGGGCCGGTCGGCTCGAGCGATTCGCAGCCCCTCGAGGCCGTCAGGAGCGTCGACAACTTCGAACCCGGCGCCCGAGAGGATCTTTCGAACCAGCAGGCGGTTGACCGGATCGTCTTCGATGTGGAGAACGCGGGGCACCTTCCCAGGTTGCGCGATGCTCTCGCGGCATGCAAGCGGTCCCGCGAGCCCTGTTCACCGCCCCAGGCCGCTTCCCGGCCAATCCCACGCTCCGCATGCTCGTCGTGCTTCCTGCCTTGCTTCACGCCGCTGGTCAGGGGTATGGACGCCCCATGCAGCGACTTTCGATCGTCCTCGCCGCTGGACTCACGGCAGCCGGTTTCGTCGCAGGCTGCTCGAACCTGACCGCCCCGAGCGGCGACGACCCGCACGACTTGCCGCAGGTCCAGAATCCGGGTGACGTGTCTCGTCCACGGCTCGCGATCCCCGGACAGCCCGCCGGCTCCGCGGAGCCGGAGAGGCCTCGACTGGTCCGCCCGCCCCTCCCGATGCACTCCTGAAGCGCTGTCAGGCTACCGCTCTCGACTCGTGCGTGCCCACTACGCGCGGTGACCCGTCGCCGTGTGTGCATACCTTGCACAAGCCCTCATTGCGTGGTTTGGATCTCCCACCGCTCATGCCTAAAAAGTTGGTTCTGATCGTCGAGGATGATGAGAGCGTCAGGAAGATGCTCGAACGCGCCCTGAGCACCCTGTATCAGGTCGACACGTGCGTCGACGGTATCTCTGCCCTCCGGCGCCTCGAGGCCGACCCGTCGCCCGACCTGCTGCTGTGCGACGTGATGTTGCCGGGCGTCGACGGACTCACCGTCGCTCGCAAGGCCAAGGCCCATCCCAAGACGCGCTCGGTGCCCATCGTCTTCCTGACAGCGAGAAGCACGCCGAAAGACGTCATCCAAGGCATCCAAGTGGGAGCCCGCCAGTACATCACCAAGCCATTCAAGCTCAATGACCTGTTGGACAAGGTCAAGAAGATCCTCCCGCCGTGACCTCCCCCCAGGCCGTCTCCAACATCGCCGCCGACTCGTGGAAGGCTCGCAGCACGCGCGCCGTTCGCGCAGCGCTTCCCTTCGGGCTCGCAATGAGCTCGGGCCTGCTGTACTTCCTGGCGTTTCCCGGCCCCGGCCTGTGGCCCCTGGGCTTCGTCGCCCTGGTCCCTCTGCTGCTCGCGCTCGATGGCCAGTCCCCCGGTCGCGCCTTCTCGCTCGGATGGCTGGCCGGGTTCGCCTCCACGATCACGGGCTTCTGGTGGCTGCTCGAGATGTTGCGCAGGTACAGCGGCTTCCCCACCCCGCTGTGCGTCCTGTTCCTCGCGTTGCTCTCGCTGTACCAGGGTGCTCGCATGGCGGTGTCCGCGTGGGCGTATGCGCGGTCGGTCCGAAATGGTTGGCCTGCCGCCCCTGCCTTCGCCGCTGCGTTCGCAGGCTTCGAAGTCGCCTTTCCGCTGCTCTTCCCCTGGTACTTCGGCAGCGTGCTCCACGACGTGCCTGCGCTGATTCAGATCGCCGACCTGGGCGGCCCGATCCTCGTCTCGACGCTGCTGGTGCTGGTCAACCTCGGCATCGCGCAGGCTGTACGGGCCGTGCGCGCACGCAGCGCTGTGCCACGCCGCGCCGTCGCGCTGGTGGTCGCGCCGCTGGCACTTGCGTTGGCCTACGGCGCATGGCGAATCCACAGCGTGGACGCCGAAGCGTCCGCGGCGCCACGTCTGCTCGTCGGAATGGTACAGGGCGACGTTCCCATGGACATCACCGGACCCAAGGCCTACCGGCAAGCGTTCGACCGGCAAGCTGAGATGGCGCGACAGTTGGCCGACCAGGGCGTGCAGCTCGTGGTCTGGAGCGAATCGGCATTCCTCTACAGTCTCGACGCCTCGGACATGCAGAACGAGCTCGCCGCTGCCCTGCCCGATCAACTTCGCGTGCCCAACATCATCGGCGCCATCGTCGAGCAGGCTGGCCCCTCCCGTCGCGAGGCCTTCAACTCCGCGCTGATGGTCGTGCGCGGCGGCCAGGTCACGGGCCGGTACGACAAGCGGTTCCTTCTGCCCTTCGGCGAGTACATCCCGTTCGGCGACACGTTCCCCAAGCTCTACGAATGGTCGCCCGAGTCGGGTCACCTCACACCCGGGACCTCGTGGGCGCCGCTCCCCTACGAGGACAAGCGCATCACCACGCTCATCTGCTACGAGGATATCGTTCCCTCGTTCGTCAACGAAGCCGTCGAACGCGCGCATCCGCACCTGCTGGTGAACCTGACCAACGACGCTTGGTTCGGCGACACCTGGGAGCCGTGGATGCACCACGCGATGGCGCGCATGCGTGCCGTAGAGCACCACCTGTACCTGGTCCGCGCAACCAACACGGGAGTGTCCTCGATCATCGACCCAGTCGGACGAATGCTGGGACACACCAACACCTTCGTCGCCACGTCGATGACCGGGAAGGTTCGGTGGATGCACGGAGGCTCGTTGTACGAAAGCTTCGGGGACTTGCCTTGGTACTTGGCCGTCGTTGTGTCCGGGCTAGCTTCGTTTGTGCGGCGACCCACGCGGTCGTGACCCTCGCCGCAATCACCACGGACCGTTCGCCGACGGGCTGAATACCATCGCACTCGAGCACGTCCAATCGGAGCGTCGGCCCTTTGTCGATCGGCTGGCTGAATCCACACACGGCTGGCGCCGTCGCCGGGCGCGCTTTCTTGACGACCTGACGACGACGTGAAAGAACCATGGGAACGAGAACTCAGGGAACGTACGGCGCGCACGACACGTAGGATCCAAGCGGACAGCACCCATCCCGGAGCCGCGCATGCGACGCTCCGACGTGTCGCTGCCGCGTCGACCAGACAGACGAGAATTGGAAAAGGGAGAGGCTGATGAAGATGACTACTTTGCGTTGGGCTTTGGTTGCTTCTGCACTGACAATCGGTCTGGCGGCCTGCACGGTCACGTCGGACACCAGCGTCGACGGTGGCGCGGGCGGCGCGGGCGGCGCGACCGGCGGCTCGGGCGGCGCGACGGGCGGCTCGGGCGGTGCCACGGGCGGCTCGGGCGGTGCCACGGGCGGTGCGGCGGGCAGTGCCACGGGCGGTGCGGCGGGCAGCGCGACGGGCGGCTCGGCCGGCAGCGCCACGGGCGGCACTGGCGGCGCAGCGGGAAGCCCTTGTGATGCCGTTACCGGCGACAACGCCTGCCAGACCTGCGTCAAGACGACTTGCTGCACCGAGTTGACCGCATGCAGCAACGACACGACCACAGATTGTTCAGGCAAGATGGCGTGCTTCGCCACCTGCACCGCGGATCCTCAGACGTGCGGGATGAGCTGCGATCCGAATGTTGAGAGCACCACGTTCAACGACCTTTTGACCTGCATCTACTTCAACACGAGTGGCGCCAACTGCGCCGGCAGTTGCGGCTGATCCGAGGCTCACCCGCATCGCACCGCGAGCGCCGCAGACTATCTCGCTGCGTCACCCATCACCGCTTTCCCAAGAAGCCCCCGTCCGCCGGCCCGGTGCTGCCGGCAACGATGATTGCTGCGCACTCGCGCGGCGACTGAACAGGCTCGCGCGGAGCTGTGGCCAATCATCTGGGCCAAGCAACCGGCGAAGCCGGAGCCATCAAGCGCCGGCAGCGCCAGGGCGAGCGTGAGTTCGCCCGCGGCGATCGCACTCGGCGCGAGTTCGCAACGACCGGGACCCGCGAGCGGCCTTGCCCCGTGTACCCCCAGAAGCTGGGGGCATGCAGGGTTGGCGCGGTTGGCAGCCCGAATTGACTCGCGCAAGCCCGCAAGAGATTGGCTCCTCGTGGCGGGCATCGCGCGATGCGCGACGTTTGGTCCTTGCGGGCGGCGCGTGCTCTCGCATCCTGCGAGCCCGCCAGCAGGCGGGCTTGAAGAGCGTAGCCATCGTCTCGGTGCAAGTGCGACCCCTTCCTGCCCCGCACTTTGGGTGGAGGAGGCGCGACCTGCGAGTGCGGGGTGGTTAGGTGCAGCACTGGGTCGAGGAGCACTTCGGTGTGCGCTACCACAAGCAGCACATCCATCGACTGCTGCATCGCCTGGGATTCTCCGTTCAGCGCCCCCGCAAGTTGCTTGCTCGCGCTCACGCCGAGGCTCAGCAGCAATGGCTGGAGGTACGGCTGCCCGCGATCAAAAAAAATTCGCCGACTGCCGCGGGGTCCTCGTCTTCGAGGACGAAGCCAGCTTCTGGCTCGACGGTACGCTGCACCAGACCTGGTCGCCTATTGGCGTCCAACCCCGCGTCCCCACGTACGGACTGCGCAAGACCGCCCATGTGTTCGGCGCAGTAGCGGTAGACGACGCCGCAACTCATCGACAATCAGGTCGCGCGATTCCGCAGCCCATAGCTGCCGTCGCGGTCGCCAAGATACGCTCGGGCGTTGACCGGCTCGGACAGCTGCGCCTGTCCGTCCCCGGGGCCCAGATAGCACGCCCCCGTTGCAGGATTCGCGGCTTCTCATGCCCTTCTCGGGCAAGCTTTGAGGCCAACGAGCCCGGACCCGGCCACCACCGGTCCCAGAAGGCTCCATCTCAACGTGGTCCTGTTTAGAGCTTCATTGCCTTCCGGAAGCGCTTGGCGTCAGCGAACATGTCCACGTTCGTGAAGATGTACGTGGCCTCTTTGTGCGTGGCCGACTTGGCGACCTCGGCCAGATGTTCGATCGCCGGATCCTCATAGCGGGACTTGTGTCCCGCAGGCCCGGGGAGCCTGTAGTACGCCACGGGACGCTTCGAGATGCCCTGGTTGAGGGGATCGCGCACGACCAGCGCGCCGTCCTCGGACACGAGAGCCTCGGTCTCGTCCGAATCCCACAAGGGGCCCGGGTCGAACACGACGGTCTTGAACATGTCGCGCGTGGACTGCAGAAACTCCTTGACGACCGCCTTGTTCGCTCGGGAGGAAGGGAAGTCCGGGGGAGCGACGAACACGGCGGTGTCGGCCTCGAGCTCGAGCGCGACGTGCACCAGCGTGCGCATGGCGGTCTCCACGACCTTGCCGCCGCGAAAACCCTCCTGGCCGATTTCGCGCGGCCCGAGCAGGGCGAAACGGAACCCGTCCGGCGCTTCGCGCCGCCATCTACGGACGGTCCCCGGCCCGGGCGTTCCGAGGTGAGTCTCCTGCACCTCCACGAACAAGAACTCGCGGAAGTACCTCGTCGCGGGGACAGGGAAGCCAGCGCAGCCGACCGTGATCATGTCGGAGGGAAAGTAGCATCCTCTCGCACCGGGGCCAACGGTCGTCTGGATCTGGCGGAATTCACGGCTCGACGTGCTGCAACGGGCGTGGATCCGAGGGGCTGGGCTGGCCCATTGCCCGCTCTGCCATCGAACGCCCCGCACGCCATGCGGCTTCCGATCGCGCCGCGGCTCGCACTTCGAGCTCGCCAGGAGAGCTTGCTGCGTACGCATAGGTCGATCCGATGGTCATCACGCCCAGGTCTCGCTCGCGCGTGTGCCCGTCGGCCGACAACAGGGTCCCCCGAACCGCCACCACCACCCGTTCGCCGCGCGCTTCGGGGCCAGCTTCAGACCGCGCGATGCCTTCCGGCGCGTCCTCCAAACCCACCAACTCTACGACCAGCTGTCGGTCGCGGCCGCACTCGCCCAGATGTCCCGCGCGCGCTAGCGCTTGCCTGGCGCCGGATTCCGCAGCAGCCGCAGCCGCCGGGTCCGCGACACGCGTGGTCGTGGTGCGCACGCACAGCGCCTCGGCCCCAGTCACGTCCGCGGCCGGACGGTACCCGCACGAGGGCAGGACGAGCACGGCCCACGCGCCAGCCTGGCGAGCCAGGCGCACATACCAGCGCGGCGACAGCGTCGCGCGCCTCACTTCACGATGATGTTGAGGATGGCCGCAGGCTTGTAGATGACCTTGCGCGTCTCCTTGCCTGCGAGGTGGGCGGCGACATTCGCTTCCTTCATCGCCAGCTCCAGGGCCTCGGCCTCGGTGGCCTCGCGGGCGAGCGTAATGCGGCCGCGGACCTTTCCGTTGACCTGCACGCCGATCTCCACGGTCTCGTCACGAACGAGCTCCGGGTCGTAGGTCGGCCAGGATTCGTCCGAGACCGACCGCGTACCGCCCGTGCGACTCCACAGCTCCTCGGCGATGTGCGGGGCAAAGGGCGACACGATCAAGATAAGGGCACGACGCGCGTAGTCGGGAACCCGGTCGAGCGCGGCGAGCTGGTTGGTCAGGATCATCAGGGCGCTCACAGCCGTGTTGAACCGCAGCGCTTCGATGTCCTCGCCGACCTTCTTGATGGTCTTGTGCACGGCGCGGCGAGTCGCCTCGTCCCCCTCGTCCGCGGCCGCGGGCGACAGGCACACGCGCCATACGCGGTCCAGGAAGCGTCGCACTCCCTGGATGCCAGCGGTCTGCCAGGGCTTGACCTGCTCGAGCGGCCCCATGAACATCTCGTAGACGCGGAGGGAATCCGCACCGTAGTCGCGGACCACGTCGTCCGGGTTGATCACGTTGCCCCGGGACTTCGCCATCTTCTCGTTGTTCTCGCCCAGGATGATCCCCTGGTGGACGAGCTTGGTGAAGGGCTCGGGATGCTTGACCACGCCGATGTCGAACAGCACCTTGTGCCAGAACCGCGCATACAGCAGGTGCAGCACGGCGTGCTCGGCCCCGCCCACGTACAGGTCGACAGGCATCCAATCGTCGTAGGCCTGCTCGCTGAAGATGCGCTCGTCGTTACGCGGGTCGAGGAATCGCAGGTAGTACCAACACGAGCCCGCCCACTGCGGCATGGTGTTGGTCTCGCGGGCAAACCAACGCCCGTCCTTCTGGAAGTAGACCCAATCGGCCGCACGGGCCAGCGGTCCGCGCGGATCGTTGCCCGGGCGGAAGTCCGACAGCTCGGGCAGGCGGACGGGGAGCTCGCTTTCGTCGACGGCGATGGGTTGATCGTAGCGGATCGTGTGGGCCGCCCCGGTGCGAGGGTCCGCCTGCGGCTCGGACATCTCGACCGGAAAGTAGATCGGGAACGGCTCGCCCCAGTAGCGCTGGCGTGAGAACACCCAGTCTCGCAGCTTGTAGTTGACCTTGCGCCGGCCGATCCCCAGGGCCTCGAGATGCGCGGTGATGCGCTCCTTCACCTCGGGCGTCCGCAGCCCGTCGAACTCGGCCGAGCGCACGGCGATCCCATCGTCCACGAAGGCGGCGTCGAGATGCTCGTGCAGCTTGCTGTCGGGACTGACGACCTCAACGACAGGCAGGCCGTACTTGCGGGCGAAATCGAAGTCACGCTCGTCGTGGGCCGGAACGGCCATGACGGCGCCCGTGCCGTACGCGCCGAGCACGTAGTCGGCCACCCAGATGGGAATCAGCGCGCCGGTCAGCGGATGCTTGGCGAATCCGCCCGTGGGAACGCCGGTCTTGTCCTTGGACAAAGCGGTGCGGTCCATGTCGCTCTTGGACGTCGCCGCGGCAGCGTACGCTCGGACAGCAGCCTGATTGTCGGGCGTGGTGATCTGGGCGAGCAGCGGATGCTCGGGGGCCACGACCATGTAGGTCGCGCCGTAGAGCGTGTCGGGACGCGTGGTGAAGACGGTCAGCGAGCCCTGGACGCCGCTGATGGGGAACTCGATCTCGACGCCTTCGCTTCGCCCGATCCAGTTGAGCTGCTTCTGCTTCGTTTCCGGCCAGTCCAAGGCGTCGAGGTCGGCGGCGAGCCGATCGGCGTATGCCGTGATCTTGAGCAGCCATTGACGCAGCGGCTGGCGGATCACCGGGTGGCCACCGCGCTCGCTCTTGCCGTCGATAACTTCCTCGTTGGCGAGCACCGTGCCCAGCGCCGGACACCAGTTGACCGGGATCTCGGATTGCACGGCCAGCCCGCGCTTGAACAGCTGCAGGAAGATCCACTGCGTCCAGCGCACGTAGCCCGGGTCGGTGGTGTTGCACTCGCGCGACCAGTCGTAGGAGAAGCCGAGCATCTTGAGCTGACGGCGGAAGTTATTGATGTTCTCCGCCGTCTTCACCGCGGGATGGGTCCCCGTTTGGATGGCGAATTGCTCGGCCGGAAGCCCGAATGCGTCCCAGCCCATGGGGTGCAGGACGTCGATGCCTTTCATGCGTGCGTGGCGGGCGACGATATCGGTGGCGGTGTAGCCTTCGGGGTGTCCTACGTGCAGGCCGCTGCCCGAGGGGTACGGGAACATGTCGAGGATGTAGCGCTTGGGGCGCCCGGGGGTGCGGCGCGCGGCAAAGGTCTGGTGTTCATCCCAATACCGTTGCCAACGGGGCTCGATTTCGGCGGGAAGGTAGCGATCGTCGGAGGGTTGCTCTGGTGTGGTCATAGGGGCGGGGCGTGTCTAGCACGAACCCACGCCGTTCGCTGCTTCGATCCGGGCACTGGGCCGGAAGGGCCGGTCAGAGCTTGAGCCGGGGCACGGCGCACCAGACCCGCATGAGCAGCGCGCCGCCGTCCGCGGGCCGCACCTCCACGCGTCGGATCGTCGACACGCCTCCTTGGGGCAGCCGATGCCAGAGCCGCTCGGCCACGAACGCGCGCTTCTCTTCCTCCGACGCAGCGGAGGTGATGGTGCTGTCGAGGATGACGAACGTGAACAGCTCAAGCACCTGGGCGTCGGCGAATGGCTTGGGGTGCTCGGACTCGCGCTTCTCGTCGCCGAGCGCTTCCTCGATGGCGATCAGCGTGCTGAAGCCGGGCCGGGTCTCCGAGATGGTGATCTCGGGTCCCGAGGGCATGGGCGCGCGAGCCGCGGCGGGCTTGGGCGCGTTGGGGTCGGTGACGGGCACCTCGTCGTAGCCCACGGTGACAAGCGGGGGACGAGGGATGGACGAATGCTGCATGTCCTCCCAGATCGCGTGGAGGGTATCGCGCCCCATGGGGCGTCGTTCCACGGTGATGTCCGGGGAGGAAGCGGCTCGGGCCGGTTGAGGGTCTCGTCGTGGCGCCTTGGTGCTCACGGTGGGTGTTTTGCGGGGCTTGCCGGGGGGCGACTTCGGGCTCATGAGGACGGCCTACGTTAGCACCGGCTGCCGTCCCTTTGCGATGGTGCGCTTTCTCGCGTGTAGGTCAGGACGTCGAAGAGGGCGTGGAGGAGTTGCTGGCGGTGGGCGCAGAGGCAGCGCTGGAGCTGGAGGCGGAGGTTTGGACCGTGGCGGTCGACTGCACGCGGGTGGTGGACGACGCGGAAGACCTGCCGGAGGAACCGTCGCTGCCCGAGCCCGAGCGGCTGGGTTTGGAGTAGAGGTCGGCGTACCAACCGCCGCCCTTGAGGATGAAGTTGCCGGCGGACACCAGGCGCTTGGCGGTTTTCTGGTGGCAGGCTGGACAAGTATCGAGGGCGGGCTCGACGATACGTTGCTCCTGCTCCCATTGGTGTCCGCAAGCAGTACACGCGTACTCGTAGGTGGGCATGACGAAAAACCGCTTCTGGTAGATAGGGTTGCGGCACGGATGCGTCCGAATCGGAGTTCTGTCAAGGGCCGGGTCGGGGCAGGGGGCAAAAAGGGTGGGAGCACGAACGTCCCGGGTGCGCGCGTTCAGGAATTGGGCTAGATTTTGTGTGTTTCGTGTCCGGAGCAGGCTTGCCGCCGACGTTCGGTGCGTGTACGGGAAGGTGCATCGAATGACGATACATGGCGTGCCTGCAGGGGCAACGCCCTGTAGCTTCTCAGCGTGAACCCATGCATATCAAGAAGCTCGAAATCTGCGGCTTCAAGTCTTTCGTCGACCGCACCACGATCCACTTCGACCATGACGTCATCGGCGTGGTCGGGCCCAACGGCTGCGGCAAGTCCAACATCGTCGACGCCATCCGCTGGTGCATGGGCGAGCAGTCTCCGCGGCAGCTGCGCGGCAAGTCCATGGACGATGTCATCTTCACCGGCTCGGACAGCCGGCACCCGTCGGGCTTTGCCGAGGTCACGCTGACCTTCGCCAACGACGGCGGAGAGGACGCGACCGGGCTTCCCCTCGAGTACCGCGACTACCCGGAGATCGCGGTGACGCGTCGCCTGTTCCGCGACGGGACCAGCGAGTATCTGGTCAACAAGACGCAGGTCCGGCTCAAGGACATCACGGACCTGTTCCTCGGAACGGGCGTGGGCTCGAAGGCCTATTCCATCGTCGAGCAGGGCAAGATCGGCATGATTGTGTCGGCCAAGCCCGAGGACCGCCGGCTGCTCATCGAGGAAGCCGCCGGCATCACCAAGTACAAGCACCGCAAGAAGCAGGCGGAAAAGAAGATGGACCTGACCCGGCAGAACCTGCTGCGGGTCGGCGACATCGTGGCCGAGATCGAGCGCAACCTCGGGCAGCTCAAGCGTCAAGCCGCCAAGGCCGAGCGCTACGTTGCGTACCGCAAGGAGCACGACGATCTGGTTCTGTACGATGCCTCCCACAAGCTTCTGTCGATTCTCGCGTGGCAGAAGGTGGAGCTGGCGGGGCGGGAGGCAGCCAACGACGCGCTCGAGCGAGCGCGATCGGTGCTGTCGGCGCGGGAAGCCAAGCTCGACGCTGCCAGGGCGGAGGCCATCGAGCTCGAGCAGCGCGTGGACAAGAGCCAGAACGCGGCGTTTCTGGCGGACAACGAGGTGCTGACCTGCGAGGCGGAGATGCGACGCGGCCGCGACAGGCTCCAGACGCTCGCGGACAAGGAGCGGTCGAGCACGAGCGACGCGGCGGACGTCGCGGCGAATGCAGAACGCCTGCAGCGAGAATCCGAAGCAGTGCGAAGCTCGCTCCAATCCCTCGAAGACGCCGAGCAGGGCGAAGGGGAGCGGGCGCGCGTCGAGGAGACCAGGCTGCGCTCGCTGGAGGCCGAGCAGAAGAACCTGGAGGCCAAGGCGGGGTGGCTCCGCAAGGCATTCGCCACGTCGACAGCGGCTGCTGCCGCGGCGCAGGAGCGCTTGTCGGGGTTCGATCGGCGCGTGGAAGACATGCGTCTTCGGCGCGAGAGGTTGGTCATCGACCAGCGCCGGATCGAAGAGGACAAGCTCGAGGCCGAGGGACGTCGCACGAAGCTGCAGGACCAGGCGCGCGAGCTCGAGGAGCAGCGGGCCTACCTGGTGGACGAGCTTGCCCGGCTCGAAAAGGAGATGCTGGGCATCCGCGAGACCATGGTCTCGAGCGACAAGAACCTGGAAGCGGCGCGCGCGGATCTGAGCCACCAACGCGGGCAGCTGCGCGCGATCGAGGAGGTGCACGCCCGGCTCGAAGGCGTCGGCGCCGGCACGCGTGCGCTGGTCGAGCTGCGCGATCCGGCCGTGCTCGGAATCTTCGCGGATCTGGTGGATGCGCCCGAGGAGCTCATCTCGGCCTTTGCGGGATTGCTCGGTGCAGAGCTGCAGACCGTGGTGGTTTCGGATCTCGACAGGGCCTCGGAGCTCCTCGAGATACTGCGCGGCCGCAACACCGGACGCGCCACGGTGGTCTCCTCGAGTCCCGCATATGTCGCGTCGGCTCACGCGCACGACGACGATGCGCAACAAGGCGTGCTCGGACCCATCGTGACGCTTCTGCGATTCAAGCCAGAGCACGAGGCGCTGGTGCGCATGTTGACGGCCGACGCCCTGGTCGTCGAATCGGACGAAGTTGCGCGACGGATGCGCAGCTCGGGGCTACGGCGCACGATGGTGACGCTGGCCGGAACCGTGTTCCACGCCGATGGCCGGGTGAGCGGGGGCACGGGGGACGCGGTGGCTTCGGGGCTGATGCAGCAGAAGCTCAAGCTGCGCGAGCTTCGCGAGCTCGTCGCCGTGCGCGAGAAGGGCCTGGAAGCGGCGCTGGCGCGTCACACCGAGCTGCGCGACGGGATGACGTCGACCGGCCAGCAACTCGAGCGCGTGCGCACAGCGGAGCGCGAAGTTCATGTCGAGAAGGTCACGGCGGACAACGACTTGAAGCGAGCCGATGATGCGCTGGGAACGATGGCGAGCCGGCTCGGGGACATCGCCCGGGAGACCGACGAGCTGGATGGCAAGCTCGACGAGGCGGCGCTCGAGCGCGACGAGGCGCAACAGGCGCTTGACAGGTCACGGTCGGAGGCCGAGCGAGCGTCCTCCGAGCTGCAGGTCGCGGAGGTGGAGCTGACGGAATGGGCGGCACGCGTGGCTGCCCAGCTCGAGGTCTGCACGGAGCGCAAGGTGTCGTTTGCGCGCGTGCGCGAGCAGGCATCGTCGGCCCGTGCCACAGTGGAGCGCCTGACGCGGTCCATCGACGAGCTTGGTGACCGGGCGTCGCATCTGGAGCGGGAAGCGCGGGATGCGGCGCGGCAGCAGGGGATCCTGGCCGCCAACCTCATCTCGCTGCGAGAGCGCATGAACGACGCGGTGGCGCGGGCCAAGGACGCGCATGGCGAATTCGATCGGTGTCGAGGCGCGCTGGACGACGCCCGCAACGCGCTGGCGGTGCACGAGGCGGAGATCAAGCAGCTGCGATCGGAGCTCGAGCAGCACGTGGAGCAGGCGCGCAAGCACGAGATGGCGCTGCAGAAGCTCGACATGGAACGCGAGCACCTGCTGGCCGCGATCGCCGAGAAGTTCCGGGGACTGCGGCTGCACCGCGTGGTGGGCGACTACCACCTTCGTCCGCCGCCCACCGAGGAGCACCGCGCCCGAATCCAGGAGCTGGCCAACCTGATCGATCGCATGGGTCCGGTGAACCTCGACGCGATGGACGAGTACAAGAAGACCCAGGAGCGGTTCGAGTTCTACACGACGCAGAAGGCCGACCTGGAGAAGGCGCTCGACGATCTGGAGCGCGCGATCCAGCAGATGAACCGGGAGTCGCGCCGGCTGTTCCGGCTCACGTTCGACAGCATCAACGAGCGCTTCAAGACCATCTTCCCGTCGATGTTCCGAGGTGGCCGGGCGAGCCTGTCGCTGACCAACCCGGACGATCTGCTGGAGACGGGCGTCGACATCCTGGCGCAGCCTCCGGGCAAGAAGGTCACCTCCATCGAACTGCTGAGCGGCGGCGAGAAGGCGTTGACGGCGGTGTCCCTGATCTTCGCCATCTTCCAGCACAAGCCGTCGCCCTTCTGCGTGCTCGACGAAGTGGACGCGCCGCTGGACGAGGCCAACGTGACCCGATTCAACGACATGATCCGGACGATGACGGATCGGTCGCAGTTCATCCTGATCACGCACATCAAGAGGACGATGCAGTCGGTGGACGTGCTGTACGGCGTGACGATGCAGGAGCCGGGTGTGTCCAGGATGGTCAGCGTGAAGGTAAACCAGAACGCGACGCCCAAGTGGGTGGCGGAGTCGACCGAGGCCGTGGCCTGAAGCACGCAACGCCCAGCCGTTTTCTTGCAGGCTCGGGGCTAGACGCCGCGTGCCGTCCGTTCGTGCTGTGCCATCGTCGCGCGGAGGCAAACCCGCGACGCTCTTGCGCACCCGACCCACGTCATCTTCTGCTTCCGTGTGCGGCGCCGTTGAGTATGCTCCGCGCCCATGCTCAAGCTGCGCCGATTCAATGTCGTCCCGAGTCTTCCCCCCGCCCTCGAGCGTCTGCGCACGCTCGCCTACAACCTGTGGTGGACGTGGAACCACGATGCTCGCGAGCTGTTCGAGCAGCTGGACCCGAACCTGTGGGAGAGCCTTCACCAGAACCCGGTCTCGCTGCTCGCGCGCCTGCCGCAGCCTCTTCTCGACGAGTTCGCCAAGGACGATGCGTACCTGGCCCAGCTCGAGGCGCAGTACAACGCTTTCGAGCGCTACATGTCCCGCGACGGCTGGTTCGGCACGGCGCACGCGGACATGAAGGACGAGCTGGTGGCGTACTTCTCGATGGAGTTCGGCTTGCACGAGTGCGTGCCGGTGTACTCGGGGGGTCTGGGCGTGCTGGCCGGCGACACGCTCAAGACGGCGAGCGACCTGTGCATCCCGATGGTCGGGGTCGGCATCGCGTACTCGGAAGGCTACTTCCGCCAGGTTCTCAACGAGGACGGCTGGCAGATGGAGCGTTACCCGCTCAACGACTGGCCGGACCTGCCGGTGACGCCGGTGATGGACGGCAGCGGCAATCGCCTGTTCATCGAGGTTCCCTACCCCGGCCGTCGGGTGCGCGTGCAGGCCTGGAAGGTCCAGGTCGGGCGGGTGTCGTTGTACCTGCTGGACAGCAACATCGCGGACAACTCGCCCGAAGATCGGAAGATCACCAATGCGTTGTACGGGGGTGACAACGACCACCGCGTGCGCCAGGAGATCCTGCTGGGCGTCGGGGGAATTCGTCTGCTGGCCGCGCTCGGGCTGTCGCCGACGCTCTGCCACATGAACGAGGGACACTCGGCGTTCCTGGCGATCGAGAGGATCATCCGCACGATCCGCGACCACCACGTCTCGTTCCCGGTGGCGCGGGAGGCGTGTGCTGCTGGCAACGTGTTCACGACGCACACGCCGGTGCCTGCGGGGCTGGACCAGTTCGACATGTCGCTCGCGGCCCGTTACCTGGAGGTGTTCCGCGACGAGACGGGGTTGTCGACCGACGAGCTTCTCGCGTTGGGGAGGAACTCGGTCACGGATCCCTATGTGAAGTTCTCGATGCCGGTGTTGGCGATCCTGCTCTCGGGCTGGCACAACGCGGTCAGCGAGCTGCACGGCAGCGTGTCGCGAAAGATGTGGTCGGATCTGTGGGCGGGCATTCCCATCCACGAGGTGCCGATTCGGCACGTGACCAACGGCGTGCACGCGGGCTCGTGGACGTGCTCGGAGCTGAGCACGTTGCTGACGCGTTATCTCGGCCCGCGCTGGCGCGACGAGGGCGACGACAACGAGATGTGGGAACGATTCGGGCGCATCCCGGATTCGGAGCTGTGGCTGGCGCACCAGCGTCGGCGGATGCGCCTGGTGCAGTTCTGCCGTCAGCAGCTGGTCAAGTCCAACGAGCGCAAGGGAGCGAGCCGCGACGAGATCCAGTATGCGCGGGAGGTACTCGATCCAGAGGCGCTGACCATCGGCTTTGCACGCAGGTTCGCGACCTACAAGCGCGCGACCCTGCTGTTCCGCGACCATGCGAGGCTCGAGCGGCTGCTGTGCGACAAGGACCGTCCGGTGCAGTTCGTGTTCGCCGGCAAGGCCCACCCGCACGACGAGAAGGGCAAGGACTTGATTCGCCAGATCGTCCACGCGTCGCACCTGCCACAATTCCGCGGCAAGATCGTGTTCATCGAGGACTACGACATGGGCATTGCCAGGCGCCTCGTGTCCGGCGTCGACATCTGGCTCAACACCCCGAGGCGTCCGATGGAGGCGTCGGGTACGAGCGGGATGAAGGTAGCGCTCAACGGCGTGTTGAACGTGAGTGTGCTCGACGGCTGGTGGTGCGAGGCATGGAAGCCGGACGTCGGCTGGGCGATCGGGCGCGGTGAGGAGTACAAGGACACCGAGCACGGTGACAACATCGAGGCCCACTCGCTCTATCAACTGCTGGAGAACGAGATCGTTCCGCTGTTCTACGATCGCGGTCTCGACCGCATTCCACGCCGGTGGGTTGCCATGATGAAGAGCAGCATCGCCTCCATTGCGCCGGCCTTCAACGCAGCGCGGATGATGCGTGAGTACGTCGAAGACGTGTACGTGCCCGCGATCAAGCGTCGCCACGGCCTGATGGCTGACAATCTAGGCGGTGCCCGAGAGCTCACGGAGTGGAAGAAGCGGGTGCGTGACGCCTGGGGCCAGGTGCGGGTGGACTCGGTGATCGAGAAGGGCGGCACGGAGGTGCCGGTCGGCGTGCCGCTGCACGTGGAGTCCGACGTTCACCTCGGAGAGCTCAAGCCTGAGGACGTGCGTGTGCAGCTGTATCACGGCCACCTGGAGGGTGGACAGGAGCTGCTCAAGGGCGAGGTAGCTCCGATGGAGTGCTCTGCGGATCTGGGTCATGGGCGCTACCGATTCTCGGGGACCGTGGTGTCGCACGAGAGCGGCTCCCATGCGTACGCGCTACGCGTGCTGCCGGTGCACGGCTCGATGGTGCACGAGTTCGACATGGCCCTGATCCACTGGGCGTAGGGAGAAGCGTGCACATGACGCCACGGGCGTGGGTTCTTCGAGCGGGGCTATTGGCCGCCCCGGTTCTCGCATGCGGGTTGCCGGCGATCGCCGGGTGTTCCAGTGGCACGACGACCTCGAGCGCGCTCACGCCCTCGGGTCCGCCGGCGCTTTCGGTGGAAGATCCGACCGAGGGCGGGTGCGTCGTGCTGCACGAGGGAGACCCGGTCACGGCGCGCATCCGCATCGCCGTGGCCAACTGGTCGCTCCGGCCGCCGGGCGTGTGCGGCGTGTACCCGCAGTGCGGCTATGCCGTCATGTACGTCGACGGGCAGCGGCTGATCGAGACGGCGTCGCTGGTGACCGACGTGCCGTTCGGCCTGCTGGCCGAGCCGTCCGGGAGCCACACGTTGCGCGTGGAGCTCCATGACGACGCGGACGCGGTGGCGCTGGATGCGGACGGCAAGCCGCTGCGGGTGGACCGCACGCTGGTGGCAGCCGCCGTGGGCGCGAGCTGTCCCTAAGCGCCTACGGGTGCACGAACACAACCGATCCCGTGAGCGGGCGACGCACCGAGTGCCAGCCTGGCGGCAGCTTGGGCTCGGTCCAGAAGAACAGCCGCCTGGCGTCCTCCGGCGAAAGATTGATGCACCCGTGGCTCCGCGGGGTACCGAAGTCGTCGTGCCAGTACGCGGCGTGCAGGGCGTATCCGCCTTCGAAGTACTGCACGTACGGGATGTCGCGAAGCTCGAACTCCTCGCCGACGACGTCGGAGTCCATGGTGGTGCTGATGTACTTGCGGTCGATGCGGAAGATGCCGCGCTTGGTCGACTTGGTCTTCTCCGGATCGCCGAGCCCCGCTTCGCCGGTGGACACGAGGGTCGCGAACACGGCCTGAGTTCCTTCGTAGGCCACCAGGACCTGCTTGGTGATGTTGACGTCAATCCAGCGCTCGCCGTTCTTGCCCCACGCGGGCATGCGCTTGGCGGGGTCGAGCCGTGACACTTCGCGGTCGGCGAGCCACAGGCCATCGGCGGTTTCGAAATGCAGCACACCGTGAAAGAAGTTCTGCTTGCCGGTGAGCTTGATGGCCTCGCGACGCTGCAGCTGCTTTTTCTTCACGAGCTTGCCCTTCTCCATGGCGTACGCGTAGGCGGTGCGGGCGCGCACGATGGCGAAGGGGAAATCGATGTCCTTGGGAATCTCGTAGCCGTGGAACGAGGAGCCCTCGATGGGGCGCAGGCGATCGACGGGCAGCACGAGCAGGTCAGTCGAGATGGCGTAGCGTCGTCCCTCGAAGACGGCGGTATCGAGGAAGCCGAAGCCGTTGTGGCGTTTCATCTGTCCGACGACGACGGCGTTCTTGTCCTTGACGAGGCCGGAGAGGTTGCCCGGCGCGACACGCCCGTCGGCCAGGTACCAGGGCACGTCGAGGTTAGCGCGCTGCTCCCAGAGTTGGGCGGGTGTCGGCACGTTCGGCTCGTTCTTCCAGCGCAGCCAGTAGTCGGCGCGGAAGGACGCGCCGTTGTGATCATCGAGGTCGAGCCAGTCCTTGATGCGCTTGTCGAGGCCAGGTTCAGCGGCGGCGGCCTGCTCGCGCGTGGGCAAGGTCGCGTAGATGGGCCCGGGATGCCGGGCGATGCCGTACATGTACGGCAGGGTCTCGTCGAGATCCGGACCTCGCGGGATGGCGCGCAGCACTTCATTGGACAGGTCGGTCGTGGCGGCGCCCGGGGCGACGCAGACGAAGCCGAAGGGGGCGACCGCGAACCAACCGCCGGTGCAGTCCTTGTTGCCGACGGGCTTGTCGCTGGCGGAGATGACGGCGCCGGCACGCAGGTAGCCGAGCACGGGCGACAACGGATCGGCGGACTTGTGGACGGGGACTTCCCAACCGATCGCGCCGATGTGCCCGTGGGATCCGGGCAAGGTGGGCAGCTCGTGCGCGGCCTTGCCGCCTCCGAGCGCGACCCGGGGGGCTTTGGCGCCCTCCTCGTAGACGGGCGTTCCGTTTTCGTCGGCGGATGCCGCGGCGGGATCGGTGGGGGAGACGCCGGAGGCCGGGGGACTCGAGGACGCGCCGGTGTCGGCGGTTCGGTGGCGCGAGCAGCAGGCGGAGGTGGAGCACAGCATGCCCGCGAGCAGAGGCCCGAGGACCTGCCGTGGGAGCATGCCGGCAGTGCGAGAGCCTTGGTGAAGCCGGGGCAGCGGGAGGGGAGCTCTCATGGCTGGTGTTCGCAGGTTGTCGCCGGCGCGACGGCAAGGGGGCCGACGGGTGGACTGCCCGAGTTGTTCCAGGCCGAGGCGCATCGGGCAAGAAAACGACGAAGGGCGGGCGCCGTGGGGGCGCGGGTCGGGCGCGCGGCGGATGACGCGAAGGGCACACATCCGCGGCGAGTCGCGCTATGGTGTGCCGACCTTACGGAGCCACCAGCGAATGGATGTGACGAAGCTGACCGCCGCGCTCGAGGCGGTGACGAATCAGAACTGGCTCAGCGGCATCAAGGCCGGCCTGGCGATCGTGGCGTGCGTGTTCATCTACCTCGAGGCGCAGGCGCGCTTCGTGACTTCGGAAACGCGCAGGAAGCTATTGCGCTGGACGCCGGGTGTGCTGGCGGTGGTGGGCGTGTTGCTCGCGGCGGGAGCGAGCCTGGGCAGCTCGTACAAGATGTTCGCGCCGTTGACGCAGACGGCGGTGCCGATCTTCGCGGTGTTCGCGGGGGCGGCGGGGCTGTTCGCGCTCGGGGTGCACGGCATCTCGGGCGGCGTGCTCAAGGAGCGGACCAAGCAACTGATCGGCGGCGTTCTCGCGCTGGCCGCGATCCTGCTCTTCTTCTTGTTCTTTCACCTCTCGTACAAGGGCTACTACCACCGCTGGGAGCTGTTCCACTACTACATGGGCTCCAAGTACGCCAAGGAGCTCAGCTACGAGCGCATCTACATCTGCTCGGCGATCGCCGACGCCGAGACGGGCAACGAGAAGGACGCCAAGCGCCGCAAGATGCGCGACCTTCGGGTCGACCTGCTGATGCCGACCAAGCAGGTGCTCGAGCATCCGGAGCAGTGCAAGAGCCACTTCACGCCCGAACGCTGGGAGGACTTCAAGCGCGACCTGGTGTTCTTCCGCAAGGTCTCGGGCCGGCAGTACTGGAACGACATGCAGAAGGACCACGGGTACAACCCGCCGCCCATCTGGACGATAGCGGGGCACTACCTGTCGATTCTGGCGCCGGCGAGCGATGGGTACTTCAAGTTCTTGTCGGTGATCGACGTGGTGCTGACGGCCTTACTGTTCATCGCGATCGGCTGGGCGTTCGGCTGGAGGCCAGCGGTGGTCGCGGTGATCTTCTGGGGAACGCAGGAGCCCGCGCCGTTCTACTGGACGGGCGGTGCGTTCCTGCGTCAGGACTGGTTCTTCCTGGCAGTGTTTTCGGCGTGCCTGGTGCGCAAGCGCTACTTCTTCTGGGCGGGCGCTGCCCTGGCCTACTCCGCCGGATTGCGTGTATTCCCCGTGCTGCTGTGGGCCGGACCGCTGATCATCATGGCCTGGCATCTGTGGAAGCACCACCGGTTCGACAAGCGCCACCTCCGTTTCGTCGCCGGCGGGCTCGTGGCCGCCGCGGTTCTGTTCCCGATCAGCCTGCACGTCGCAGACGGCTTCCAGGCGTGGAAGGAGTTCACGCACCACATCTTCGTGCACAAGAACACGGCGCTGACGAACAACATGGGCCTCGAGACGGTGCTCAAGAGCTCGCCGGAAGGCCGCATGAAGTACACGCGCGACAACCGTCTGCTCGATCCGTTCGAGCGGTGGAAGGACGCACGCAAGGCGCGGGGCGAGAAGCTCAAGCCCTTGCAGTACGCGATCCTGGCGGTGTTCGCGGCCCTGCTGATCTGGACTCTTCGCGAAGTGAAGTCGCTGTGGATCGGGATGGGGTTGTCGCTGCTGATGATCATCGGAGCGGTCGAGACCACCTGCTACTACTTCTCCATCTGGATCCTGGGGGCGTTGCTGACCAAGGCGAAACGTCAGATGGAATGGCCGCTGCTGGCCGTGTTCTTCGGCGTGTTCATGTTCGTGGCCTTCAAGCTGCTGTCGACGCGGGCCGGCTTCAACGAGCTGGTGGCCCTGGCAATCGCCGTCGGCGGCGTTGGCCTGTTGTACTGGTACAACCACGGCCCGCTGCTCGAGTTCGCCAGGTCCAAGGGCAGCATGGAGATCGCGATCATCGGACTCGGAGGAGCCAGCCAGCTTCTCACGGTCCAGTTCTACTTCATCGACGACAAGTACGTGGCGATCTCGGCGCTGTACGTGGCCTGGACGATCGCTTTCGTGCTGGCCTTCTTCCGCAAGCCCGAGCCGCAAGTCGGCGTCGAGGCCATCCCCGTGCGAACGTCGACCTAGCCCGGGCCATCTCGACGGCCAGGCCCCGCGTCCGGCCCAAGGACGGATTCGTAGTGGGCAGGCTCTCGGTGGTCGAGGTACAACATCCGGCGTGAGCGGCCACCCCAACGGTTCCCCCTTCGAGGCCTCCGGCGACGTCTCGGCGCCGGTGTCGCGTCGTTCCCGCCGCGCGTTCCGCCGCAGGTCGCTGCGCGACGACGCGGTCAACCTGCCGAACATGCTCACGATGCTTCGCGTCGTGGTGATTCCGGTGGTGCTCTGGCTGCTGTATCGCGGAAGCCCCTTCGACTGCTTTCTGGCGTCGCTCGTGTACACGGGCGCGGCGATCACGGACTTTCTCGACGGCTATCTGGCGCGCAAGCGGGGGCTGGTGAGCGTGCTGGGCAAGTTCCTCGATCCGCTTGCGGACAAGCTGATCGTGATGGCAACGCTGGTCTGGCTGGTGACGATGGGCAGGGTGCCGGCGTGGCTGGTGGTGATCCTGATTGGCCGCGAGCTCACGGTGACCGCGCTGCGGGGAATCGCATCGAGCGAAGGCATCGTGATCGCCGCGGGGCAAGAAGGCAAATCGAAGACCGCGCTCCAGATGGTCGGCATCATCTGCCTCATCCTCGGCTATCCGTACCACATCGACTTCGGCATCGTGGACTTCGGCATGGTCGACCTGGTCCGGGTCGGGCGCGCGTTGGTCTACTTGTCTCTGGTGTTTTCGGTCGTCAGCGCGGTCCAATACGGCCGGCTGTTCGTCGATGCGGTGGAAGCGAAAGAGCGACGGCGTTCGGGCCCGGCGTCCTGATCGCCCTGCGCCGCGAAGCTGGTCGTGGACAGCGCCCCGCTCCTCTTGGTAGGAAGGACAGCGGAGGTTCCTGCACATGGTTCGTTTCGGCTCGTTGTTCGCTGCTGCGTTTCTTGCTTCGATGGTTGCGGTGGTGGCCATGCCGGGCTGTGCGAACCAGGGCGAGGGCGAGCGCTGCGACGTGAACAACAACAACGACGACTGCGCGTCCGGGCTGACCTGCCAGACGATTCCCGGGCAGCCCACGACGCTGTGCTGTCCGCAGCCTCCGGCGCAGCCCACCGTACCTCAGTGCTTCGCCGGACAAGCGGTCGTGCCCGATGCGGGCACGGACGCGACGACGGGCGCGGACGCGACGACGGACGCCGCGCAGGACTCGGCGAAACTCGACGCCGCCAGCGAAGACGCAGGGCAGGACGCCACGGAAGAGCTGTCGGCGGACGCGGCCGAGGAAGCTGCGGCCGACGCCGGGGCGGACTGAGGTGACAGCGTCCTCGTTGGTGGCGTATGCGCAGCAGGCGCTGATGCTCTCGCTTGCGGTTGCGCTACCCGTGCTGGCGATCGCTGCGGTCGTCGGTCTGGTCATGGCCGTCATCCAGGCCGCGACCCAAGTGCAGGACCCGACCTTGGCGCACCTGCCGCGGCTCGTCGCCGTCGCTGTCGCTCTGGCCGTGATGGGCCCCTGGATGGGCCGGCAGATCGCGGCGTTTGCCGTGCGTGCATTCGCAGCCTGGTGAACGGCTCCGCCGCATTGACCGTCCCGATGCGGGATGCTAGCGACCGCGCGTGATGGAACGTCCCGCGCGCCCCGCCAAGAGCAAGCCTGGCGCCTCCACGCGTGCGAGCGCGAAGGCCCAGAAGCGAGCTCGCATCCTGCAAGCGGCGGCCGAGGTGTTCGCCGAACGGGGCTACCACGCCACGCGCGTCTCGGAGATCGCGAGCCTTGCGGGTGTGGCGGACGGCACGATCTACCTTTATTTTGCCTCGAAGGACGCGTTGATGGTGGCGCTGGTGGAGGACGCCATCGGCCGGTTCTTCGAAGTGCTGGACGAGGAGATGCTCTCCTTGCACACGGCGCGCGAGAAGCTGGCCCGGATCGTGGCGCTGCAGCTCGAGCTGCTCGAGAGCCACCGAGCGCTCGCCGAGGTCTTCACCGTGAACCTGCGCGAGACCAGGCGCACGCTGCGCACCCTGATCGTGCCCAAGTTCCAGCAATACCTCGACCGCATCGCGGACGTGGTGGCCGAAGGGCAGCGTCGCGGCGAGTTCAGGACCGATCTGCCGCCGATGCTGGTCGCCCGTGCGGTGTTCGGCGCGCTCGACGGTGTGACGCTGACGTGGGCGCTGGGGCGAGCCGACATGGGCGGGCTGCGTCGTGCCGCGGACGTGGTGGCGCGGGTGGTCCTCGAAGGGATCGGCAGATGAGCCCAGAGTCTCCCCGTGCGCTTTCCGTCATCGCGCCCTCGGACCTAGACGGCGCGATCGAAGGGCAGCTGCTGCGGCTGGGAGGCCGCATCACCAACGCCGCGTCCGACGCGATCGTGGTGGCGGACGCTTTCGGCGCGGTGTTGGTCGCCCTGCGATCGCGGGACGTCCACGTACCGGTTGGATCGCTCGTTGTCGTCGAGGGCACTCGTCGCCACGCAGGCATCGCGGACGCGGTCATCGTATGGTCCTCGCCCGCGATGAATCCGCAGGCTCGAGCGGTCGAGCACGGCCGGATGCTCGGCGGGCGTGTCGGCCGAAACCTCAGGGCGCGTGCAGCGATGTTCGAGGCGGTGCGCCGGTTCTTCGAGGCCCGCCGTTTCCTGGAGGTGGACACGCCGCAATGCGTGCCGAGTCCGGGGCTCGACTTGCACCTCGACGCGTTTGCCGCCGACGGCGGCTACCTCATCACCTCGCCCGAGTACCAGATGAAGCGGTTGCTGGTGGCGGGCATGCCGCGCATCTTCCAGATCGTGCACTGCTTCCGGCGGGGCGAACGCGGCGACTGGCACAATCCCGAGTTCACGATGCTCGAGTGGTACCGCGCCTTTTCGGGAGTCGACGAGCTGATCGACGACACGGTGAAGCTCATCCGTCATGTCGCGGCCGAGCTGACGGGCGCCGAGGTACTCGAGGCAGGCGAGCGCGTGGTGCATGCAGGAGCCGAGTGCGTGCAGATGTCCGTGGCCGAGGCATTCGACCGGTTCGCCGGTGTGCCGCGCGCCGAGATGCTGGCGTGGGCGCAGGATGATGAAGTCCGCTACTTTCGCACGCTGGTCGAGCAGGTGGAGCCAGGCTTGGCGGCGATGGATCGGTTGGTAGTGCTGCGCGACTATCCGTCGTCGCAAGCGTCGTTGGCGCGAGCCCGCCCCGATGATCCGAGCGTGTGCGAGCGTTTCGAGCTGTATGCAGGGGGAATCGAGCTGTGCAACGGGTTCGGGGAGCTGACCGATCCTGCGGAGCAGCGTCGCAGGCTGGAGGCGGACCAGCGCAAGCGAGCGGAGACGGGCAAGGAGGTCTATCCCATCGACGGGCGGTTCGTCGATGCGTTGCGGGAAGGCATGCCGCCGTCGGGGGGTAACGCGATGGGACTGGACAGGCTGTTGGCGTTGTGCATGCGTGCAGAGCGCATCGGGGATGTGATGCCCTACCCTGCCGACCTGTTGTGACGCAGAGGCTCGACCCGGGCTGACGCGCCGCCTATGCTTCGCGGCATGCGCGTTCGGGAAGTGATGTGGCTGGAGATCGAGTTGGCCCTTGTCCCGTTGGGCACGGGATGCCAGCCCCTCGGGCCGCGTCATCTTCAAAGCTCGAAGCGCCCCTGCCGTGCGACGCTCACTTCGAACCCACGGGTGACCCGATCGCGTGTGCGCACGCAACGGGCACGGAGACGGTGGAAATGAGCGTGGCGCGGGGCGGCGGGCGATATTCGATGCAGGTCTGGACGCGATGACCGAGGCTGGCGTTCGGAAGGGCGTGGGCGCGACATTGCGTTCGGGACTGCGGGCGCCATGGACAGTGTGATGAAGGCAGCCGGTGGATCAGTGGATCAGAAGCTGGAGCAGCTTCGCGCGAGGATGCGCGAGCTCGGGTCGGTGCTGGTGTGTTTCTCGGGCGGGCTGGACAGTGGTCTAGTGCTCGCGGTGGCCGTGGAGCAGCTGGGGCAGCGGGCGGCAGCGTTAACCTCGACGGGGCCGGCGCTCGCATCCGCCGAGCTGGACGAGGCCGTGCAGTTCGCGCGCAGCCGAGGGGCGCGGCACGAGCTGCGCGATGCCGGGGAGATGAAGCGTGCTGGCTACGTGGCCAACGGACCCGATCGTTGCTTTCACTGCAAGAGCGCGCTCTATGACACGGCGCGCGCGGTAGCAGCGGAGCTGGGCTTGGGAGCGATCGCGAACGGAACGAACGTCGACGACCTGGGCGACTATCGTCCGGGGCTCGACGCCGCGCGAGGAGCCGGCATTGCCTCTCCGTTGCTCGAGGCAGGCATGACCAAAGCGGATGTCCGGGAAGCCGCGAAGGCACTGGGGCTGGAGCTGTGGGACAAGCCGTCGGCGGCGTGCCTGGCGAGCCGACTGCCGTACGGCACGGAGGTGACGTCGGAGCGGCTGGAGCAGATTGCGGCCTTCGAGGCGGACATTCGCGCTGCGGGCGTGCGACGCGTGCGCGTGCGGCACCACGGGGCGATTGCGCGCATCGAGGTCGACCTGGCGGATCTGGAGCGGGTGAGCGGGCCGTTGCGCGAGCAGATCCTGGCGGCCGGGCGGGCCCGAGGATTCACGTACGTGGCGCTCGATCTGGGGGGATACCGAGTCGGCAGCCACAACGAAATGCTGGACGGCAAGCGGCTTCGAACCGTCACGTGACGCTCCCTGGGCGACGGGTACAGATTGACCCGCGACCGTGCGGCAGCCTAGGCTACGCACGCTCCGGACTGGCCGGACATGGATCGATTCGAGCAACGAGGGGAATCCGCCATGGAGTTCGTGCCGAAGTTCCTGACGATCGTGGACCTGTTCGAGGACAGCGTTGAGAAGTTCGCGTCGCGCGACCTGTTCGGCGTCAAGAGGAATGGCGTGTGGAGCTGGCTCTCCTACGCGGAGGTCAAACGTCAGGTGGACGCGTTCCGCGCGTCGCTGGTGGAGGCCGGGATCTCCCGCGGCGATCGGGTCGCGGTCATCTCGAACAACCGGGTGAAGTGGGCGGTCGGAGCGTTTGCGTGCCTGGGGATCGGTGCGGTGTACGTACCGATGTACGAATCGCAGCTCGCCAAGGACTGGGAGTTCATCCTGAAGGACTGCGAGGCGAACCTGCTGATCGTCGCGAACGAGGGGATCTACGAGAAGGTCAAGGACTACCCGAAGGGCATCCCGTCGCTCAAGAAGATCGTGGTGATGGACGCGCCCAAGGGCGACGAGCGAGCGTTCCAGGGCTGGGTGGAGCGCGGGCTGGGCAAGCCGCTGGCGCCCACGAAGCCGGACAAGGACGACGTCGCGTTCTTGATCTACACGTCGGGCACGACGGGCAATCCGAAGGGCGTGCGGCTGTCGCACGAGAACATCGCGTCGAACGTGTCGGCGGTGCACGAGATATTCGACATTCAGCAGGAGGATCGCACGCTGTCGTTCCTGCCGTGGGCGCACTCGTTCGGACTGACGTGCGAGCTGCACATGATCCTGTCGATGGGCGGGAGCATGGCGTTGAACACGGCGGTGGACCAGCTGGTGGCGGAGATGCCTGAGGTGCGGCCGACGGTGTTGGTCGCGGTGCCCCGCATCTTCAATCGAATCTACGACGGCGTTCAGAAGCAGATGGCGCACAAGCCCGCGGCGATCCAGAAGCTGTTCCGTTCGGGCTTGAAGCTAGCGGGCAAGAAGCGGGATGGGCAGGCGTTGGGCTTCGTCGAGGGGATCACGTACTCGCTGGCGAGCAAGCTGGTGTTCTCCAAGGTGCGCGAGAAGTTCGGCGGGCGGCTGCGCTATGCCATCTCGGGCGGTGCGGCGTTGTCGAAGGACGTCGCGGAGTTCATCGACAGTCTGGGCATCACGGTCTACGAAGGCTACGGGCTGACGGAAACCAGCCCGATCCTGACGGCGAACCGGCCGGGGCATCGGAAGATCGGGAGCGTGGGCCAGGTGATCCCGGGGTGCAGGGTCGTGATCGATCGGGAGGTGACCGGCGACGCGGTGCACGGGGAGATCATCGGCTACGGGCCGAACATCATGAAGGGCTATCACAACCGGGCGGAAGAGAACGCGGCGGTGCTGATGGGCGACGGGGGCTTCCGCACGGGCGACATGGGGTACGTGGACGACGAGGGGTTCCTGTTCATCACGGGGCGCATCAAGGAGCAGTACAAGCTGGAGAACGGCAAGTACGTGGTGCCGGTGCCGTTGGAGGAGGCCATCAAGCTGTCGCTGCTCATCGCGAACGTCTACGTGCACGGTGCGAACAAGCCGCACAACGTTGCGCTGATCGTGCCTGACTTTGACGCGCTCAACGAGTGGGCGGGCGGCCAGGGGCTGAGCACGTCGGACCCAGACGCGTTGATCAAGGAGCCGAAGGTAGTGGACAAGATCCGCGCCGAGGTGGCCGAGATGAGCAAGGGCTTCAAGGGCTACGAGCGGATCGAGAAGTTTGCGCTCATCACCGAGGACTTCACCACGGCCAACGGCATGCTCACCCCGTCACTCAAGCTCAAGCGCCGCGCGGTCATCGCGCGCTACGGCGATCTAATCGAATCGCTCTACGCCAGGGGATGAGAGCGGCGCGCGAGCGTCGGTCTACTGGGCTTGGGGAACGGTGACCACGATAGCGGGCGGGCTGTTGCCAACCCGCTGCCACAGTTCGATCGTGTCCCCGGGCAGCGCGGGGATCTGCAGGGAGAAGACGCCGTCGGCGTTGGCGGTGCCCACGACACCAGAGCCGGTTCGTTCGTTGTAGCCCGTCACGAGGGCGTAGGGTTCGACGGCATTTTGGGGACCGGAGACGATGGCGAAGTCTCCGCTGCGCACGACCTGAACGGAGTCGGACGGCGGAGGCAACGGGAGCGTGGGCGAGTTGCAGCCGTTGGCCAACGAGCCGAGGACGAAGGCGAGCGGGAGGATGGCGCGGGGGTTCATAGGCGGCCTCAAGCACAACGTAGCACGTGGCGTGCCTATCCGATGTAGCATGAAACCGGGACATGGGCCCGCAACCAGCTAACCGCGGTTGCTCTTCGGCCAACAGCGTTGGCGCCCGCGCGGCCCGTAGGAAGTGGCGCCGGTGGCGGGAAGATGCTAACGGCCGAGGGCGTTGGTGCGCGCAGGTACCTTGGTTTCATGATCCGCCCTGTTCCCCGTGAGTTTCGCTGGTGGCCGGTGCCCTGGGCGCTGCTGGTCGGCGCGCTCGCGGCAGGCGCCACCGGCAGCCCGGTCGACCGAGGACCGGACTTGCCCGCTGCCATTGCCACTGCGCTCGCTCGCTCGGGCCTGCACGCGAACCCCGAAGACGTGGTGATGGTCGATGAGCCGTCGCTGTTCCACACGACGCGGGCCGTGGTGCGCGCATGGCGAGACGGCGAGCCGGCGGACATCTACCTGGCGCGCGGCCACTTCAGCTCTCAGGGCATCGTGCTCGGCGACGTCTCGGTCTACGACTTGACCATGACGCCCATGGCGGACGAAGGGCACCCGTCGGTGGCGCGAGGCCGTGCGGCGTTCGTGGTGCGCGAGAACGGGCAGGACGTGGGCGTTCGGCTCTTGGAACTATCTGGCGAGCTTCCGGTAGACGGGAGCTGGACGATGCTGGCCCGTACGCAGAACGAGCTCACCAACCTGCAGCAGACCGGCCAGAGAGCCGGTGTCGAGAGCCTGTTTTGGGCCATCGATCCTCCCTCCTCGGCTACCGCAGCCATCGGCGATGATGACTGGGTGAAGGTGGCGATGCAGGGTTGCTCGGCGAGGCTGCCTCCGGGTGGTGGCGATCCCGTGGGCAATTGCACTCCCCTCACCTACCGTCCGACCCAGAAGGCGCATCCGGGCAACCTGGTGACCTGGGCCGTGGACCGCGTCCGCTCATTCCCGTGGTTCGGCGACGATCGCATGCAACTGCTCAAGGCCGTGTCCTTCGACGCGCTGGACTTCATCAAGCGCACGCAAGCGTCGGTGATGGGAGATCACAGCGCGGCCGAGATCGCGGAGGACCTCGGTGATGTCGCCACGCGCAATCCGCCGTCGACCTTTACCGACCCGGAGACGGGCTGGCCGCCGGCGCCGATGGAGCCCTACCTTCGCAACCCGCTGGAGGGCGAGGGCCAGTGGATACCGCTCGAGAACGATCCGTTCATCCAATCGGCGCCCGGGCTTCCTCCAGCGTTCGTCACCTCATACATCCGCACGGACCGGGAGCGGAGCTACACGCGGATCTACGTGACGATGTGGGATCCGCGCGTGGTGGAGCTTCACATGGTGGCCGGCTCGGTGGAGCCCAAGGGAGCGAGTGGCGAGGCGGGGCCCGGGCTGATCCCGCGCACGCCCGAGACGATGAAGCGGCTGGTGGGCGCGTGCAACGGGGGTTTTCAAGCGCTGCACGGCGAGTTCGGCATGATGGGCGACGGCGTGATCTACCTGCCGCCCAAGCCGTTTGCGGCGACGGTGGCGGATCTGCAAGACGGCTCCACCGGATTTGGCAGCTGGCCGCAGGACACGATGATCCCGCCGGACGTGACGTCGTATCGTCAGAACCTGACGGTGTTGGTGCTGGACGGGAAGATCAACCCGTACAAGCGGGGCTGGTGGGGCGGGACGCCGCCGGACTGGGAGGATCGGGTCCACAGCACGCGCAGCGGTCTTTGCCTGACCAAGGAAGGGTTCGTCGCGTTCTTCTACGGCAACGAGATCGACGTGATGCCGCTGGCGCAAGCGATGGTGCAAGCCAGGTGCTCGTTCGGCATGCACCTGGACATGAATCCCGGGCACACGGGCCTGGAGTTCTACAAGGTGGCCCCCACGGGCACGTTGCCGGATCTGGGTCGTGCGCTCGACAAGAAGTGGGAGGCCGAGGGCCCGGTCGAGCAGATGGACGGCTGGACGTTCCGGGCGCGCCGCATGGTGCGGTTCATGGGTCTGATGAACTTCCCGCGGTACATTCAGCGAGAGGCGCGGGACTTCTTCTACATGACGCTGCGGCCGCTGCTGCCGGGCGACGATCTGAAGCCAGGCATCGCGCAGCCGGAGGCGGACGAGGGCAAGTGGCGAACGCGGGGGTTGCCGCAGCACGGCTTCCCGTACGCGATCGCGACGACGACGTATCGTCCTGACCCGTCGCGACCCGAGGCGGAAGTGTTGTTGTTGAAGGTCGACCCGAGGATGGTGACGGCGCGCGAGACAGGGGCCACGGCGCCGGGCGGGCCCACGGTGGTATCGTTTCTGAACTCGAACGTGGAGCCTGGCAAGCCGACGCTGTGGATGTCGACGCGAGCGTTCAGCATCGGGGCCACGCAGCCGGGCGCGGTGGCGCTGGTGTCGGGGCGGGCGCCGGGGGATGGGGCCGGCGACGTGACAGCGGCGGTGGGCGTGCAGGACGACGAGGGCATGCTGGTGTACGCCGAAGTGCAGAAGGACAGGCGGCCGGCTGCGGACGGCGCGATGCTGGCGGGTTTGCTGGACAAGCTGGGGTGCTCGTCCAAGCTGTTGTTGGAGCACGCATGGAGTCCTGACTTCAGCGAATCCGACGGTGGCCAGGGGGCGACGGCGCATGCGGGCAGGGTCGTGCGCCTGGTGCGGACCGAGGCGCCCGGGGGCAGGCGAATCTTCCAGGATACGCCGATTACGGAGCCGGACGTGTGGGTCCCGCTGCAGGCCCGGCGCATCCGCTACTTCAAGAAGCCCAAGTCCGAGGCAGCATCGGGCGGGGACGATGCGCCGGAGTGACAACGGGGCCGGGCAAGTCCCACCGCACTGCACCACGCTTTCCTCCCAAGCGCCCCGTTGACGGTGCTCTCCTTGGCGCGGTACAAGCTGACACTCATCTGCCTCGTCCGTCGCTGGATCCCTTCGGAGTCCGTTGGTGAGTCGCCCTCAACCATTTGGAGCCTACGACCTGCTCGCACGCATCAACGTGGGCGGCATGGCCGAGGTCTTCAAGGCAGTGCACAGGGACTCGGGCCGCACGGTCGCGATCAAGAGAATCCTGCCTTCGGTTGCCGAAGACGAGGAGTTCATCTCGATGTTCCGCGACGAGGCGACGATCGCCAGCCAGCTCGATCATCCGAACATCGCGAAGATATTCGACATCGGCAAGGTCGACGCGAGCTACTACATCGCGCTCGAGTTCGTCGAGGGGCGCGACATGCGGACGATCGCGGACAATGCGGTTCGACGCAAGGCCACGCTGCCGCTCGACATCATCGTGTATGTGATGTCGAGCCTGTGCGACGGCCTGGAGTACGCGCACCAGCGTCAGGACGCGCGGGGCCGTCCGCTCGGGGTGGTGCATCGCGACGTGAGTCCGCAGAACATCCTGGTGTCGATGGCGGGGGACGTGAAGCTCATCGACTTCGGGATTGCGAAGGCGGCGGGCAAGCTTGCGCGCACGCAGGTCGGCTCGATCAAGGGCAAGTTCGGCTACATGTCGCCCGAGCAGGTGCGGGGGCTTCCGGTCGATCGGCGATCGGACATCTTCTCGATGGGCATCTGCTTCTGGGAGTTCTTGACGCTTCAGCGGCTGTTCCACGGCGACAACGAGGTCGTGGTGATGGAGCGAATCCGCAATGCGGACGTGCCACCGCCGACCCAAGTCGCGCCGAGCATACCGGTCGAACTCGAACAGATAGTGATGCGCGCGCTGGCGAGGGATGCGGACGAACGCTACACTTCCGCATCGGCCATACATGCAGATCTCAGCGCCTACGCGCGAACCGTAGGGTTGGTCGCTCGCCGCGACCGGGCCGCGGATTACATGCGGCGAACGTTTTTCGATGGCGCAGCGACGTCGTCTGCGTCTGCTCAGGAGGCCCACGTCATGGCGGAAAACAAGGGCGGATCTGACCTCGATGTCTTCGAGGGACTGGCGCGCAAACCCCAAGGACGCCCAGTCAGCGCTGCACCCGCTCCACCGATGTCTGTTCCTGGGCGCGGCGGTCCGCCGCCGCCCCGCGCACGTACGCTGTTGGGCATGGCGCCGTTGCTGCCCACCGCGAGCGGTCCTGCGCCGCTGCCCACGCCTCCGGGCCGCATGCCGGTCCCGAGCGCGCCCGGTCTGCCGCCGCCCCCGACGCGTCGTTCCGGTCTGTTGCCCGCCGTGTCTGCGCCCCCGCCGCGAAGCAGCGTTCCGCCACCGCCGCGCGCTCCGATGCCGTCGGGATCGGGCGTGGCGCTCCCGCCCGTATCGGCGCCCCCGGCCGCGTCGGCCAGCCCGCCGGTCGCCGGTGCGAAGCCCGCAGCGGTTGACATGGACTGGGACGACGAAGACGAGAAGACAGCGGTCTACGACAAGCAGAGCACGGAGGAAGTTGCGCAAGGTGTGATGCGTCCCCTGCCCGCGGCCGGCACGCCCGCTCCGCCACCGACGTCAGCCGCGGCAGCAGCGCTGTTGTCGCGCTCGGGGAACGTGGCGCCGCCCATGCCCAGGCCCGCGTCGCTCCCGCCGGGAGCACCCGTGCCCATGCCCGCGCCGGGCGCCGACGCGTATCCGCCCGGCCAGGCCGCGCCCGTTGCCCAAGCGGAACCCACCATGCTCTCCGGTCCCAAAAAGTCCGGAAGCAAGATGGGTCTGCTCATTGCGGCCGTGCTGGCCCTCGTCGTGGTAGGCGCCCTGGCGGCCGTGGGGATCGTGTTCCTTCGTCCCGGCACCGGAACGTTGAAGGTCTATGTCGCCGGCCCTGGGGGCAGCGATGTGAAGGCTGTCAAGGTCTTCGTCGACGGCAACCAGGTGTGCGAGTCATCGCCCTGCACGGTGTCGAACCTTGCGCCTGGTATCCACGACGTGAAGGCGACGGCAGAGGGATATCAACCCACCGCACCGAAGGGTGTGGAGGTCCAGAAGGGCGAGGCGAGCAAGATCGACTTGGATCTGCGGGTGGCCTCGGCCGGCACGGGCTTCAAGGTCGGCAGCACCCAGCAGGGCATCAAGCTGTTCGTCGACGACAAGGAGATCGGTCCCCTGCCCCAGACGCTGACCGATCTGACGCCGGGCGAGCACAAGATCCGCCTCGAAGGCGGCGACCGCTACAAGCCCGAGGAGCGCACGGTCACGGTCGTGCCCGATCAGCTCGAGGATCTGGGCGACATCAAGCTCCAGGTCGCCAAGGGCAAGGCCACGCTGGAGCTGGTCACGCACGGTGCGCGCATCCTGCTGGTTCCGTCGAGCGGCGAGAAGCGCCAGATCGACGAGCGGATGTTCCGCAATGACCAGCTGTCGATCGACATCGACACGTCGAAGGAGTGGCGCATCGAAGCCTCGAAGAAGGGCTACGACGACTTGAACCTGCCGATCTCGTTCTCCGACGGCCAGCCCGAGAAGACATTCAAGATCGAGCTGCAGGAAACGGGCAAGGCGTCGGCGTCCGCGGCGGAGCCCAACACCGCGGGGAGCAAGACGGAGACGCCGCCATCCGGTGGCGGAACCACGGCCGAGCCGGAGAAGACCGCTGCGCCAGCGCCCGCGGGTGGACAGGCGAAGTTGAACATCAACTCGATTCCGCCGTCCGCCGTGCTGGTCGACGGCCGCCCCGTGGGCCGCACGCCCCGCTCGGGCGTGCAGGTCAGTCCCGGGACGCACACGATCACGTTCATCAATCCGGACAAGGGACGCAAGTCCACGAGCGTGACCGTCGGGCCGGGCGAGACCAAGGGCGTCGGCGTTCGCTTCTGATTTCCCACCCAGGACCCATTCGCTGCGAGCGGGACCCCGTTCCCGAAGGCGCAGCGGTGTCGACTCGCGTCACGGTCCAGATTCACCGAGCAACGAAGCTGCCCAGGAGTTCCAATCCCGATCGCAGGGCCGAGTGACGGCCGGATCGGGCGAGCCGAGGCCGGCGCACATCCAGACGTTGACGGGTGGTCCGAGCGCGCTCATCTCCGTGTGCGAGACGAACGGCAAGTCGTTTCGCCAGAGCTCATCGAACTTTCGCGTAAGCAGCAAGCGCTGGGATTCGGCGCGCGTACCGAGCAGCCGCTTGAGCTTGAGCTCGATCTGCTCGCGCGTGTCCGGGTCGTCGGTGACGGCGTAGGCTTTCTCGAGCATACGGATGGCGGCTTCGTTCTCGCCGTGGTCGATCATGAAGCGTACGGCCGCCACGGACTTGAACAGGGCTGCGGGGTCGGCCGCGCCGAGCTCGACAACGTGGGCGAGGGCCTTGGCACCGTCGGCCCGCCACTGCACCTGCTCCTTGGGATCGGTGATGACGGACGGGGCTACGTAGGCGAGGAACTGCCCGTAGTCGAGCCACAGCTCGGTATCGAGCGGGAACTGCTTGAGCCCGAACTCCATGACCCGACGGGCCTGGCGCACGTTCTCGACCTTGTTGGGGTCGTTGGACTGATACGCAATCAGGGTGTCGGCGAGCCGGTAGGGATCGCGGAAGCCGGGGTCGAGCGTGCTGATGGCGTCCATGTACTGGACGACGTAATCGAAGGGTCGGTGGGCCTCCATGCGAAGGCCCTGCGTGACGAGCACATGGGCCCAAATCAGGTCAGCGAGCGCCGATCGATAACCCAAGGAGACCTCGGGAAGGACGCGGTTGGGCGGCAGATCGTAGCTGTCCGAGACTTCGGCCACCCGATCGGCGATGGCAGCGGCGTGGGGCCTGGCGATCGCGATAAGGGCGACAGCGGCGGCGGCCGCGAGGGTCTCGACGAGCGGCGAAGCCTTCATTCGACCTCCCGATGCACGTACATCTCGGGCAAGACGACGGCGGGCTGACCGGGGCGTCGCTCGCCGGTGAGCTCGAAGGAGGAGGTGATGCCGTCGCCGTTGAGATCGCCGTGGGCGCGCGCGGTGAACCAGAACCTGGACGGGTCATTGGCGGAGTCGAAGGCGAAGGAGAACCGGTGGGCGTGTTCCTGGGAGAACCCGAGGGCTTTCCAGGTGGGGTGATCCCAGGTTCCGGGGGGATCGGTGACGGCGACGCCGTGGGGGACTTCCGCGGGCGTGAGGGGCGCGGACGGGGGAAAGGCCTGAGCGAGCTCCTTGTCCTGGGAGTAGGAGACGGCGTTTTCGGCGATCTGCGCGATGCCGTCGGTGGCCTCGACGAAGCGCGAGCCGTGCAGGTTGCGCAGGAAGGTGGGAACGGATGAGGCCAGCACGATGCCGCCGACGCAGATGGCGGAGGCGAGCTGCACTGGGCTCATGGGGCGCATGGGGAGGGATTATGCGGTGCGGGGTGGGCAGGTCAAGGAGGAGGGTGCGGCGATCAATGTGGGAGTAGCGTCGGGTGACGGCCTCGAAGGCCAGCGGCCTTGGTTGCGGCACGCAGTTGACGCCAGCTATAGTGCATCGCGTGGATGGACCTGAGCCTCAGGAGAACGCGCGTCGCCGGCGCCGGCTCGTGTTGCTGCTCACCGTCGCGGTGATTGTCGCGTTCGCGCCAGCCCTGCTGGGCGGGTTCGTTTCCGACGATATCGATCTCATCGTCCAGAACCCGTGGGCTCAGAATCTCCACTACCTGGGCAGGTGTTTTCGGACCGATCTGTTCGACGTACCGATGCGCCTGAGCGCGGAGAACTGGGTTCGATTCTATCGTCCCCTGGTCACGTCGAGCTATCTGTTGAACTGGGTCCTATCGGGCGGGCGGGCCTGGACCTTTCACCTTGTCAATGTGCTGTTCCACCTGGGCGCGGTCCTGCTTGCCTTTCGCACGGCACGCCGATGGACGGGCGACGATCGCTTGGGGGCGCTGGTCGCGCTCGTGTTTGCGATTCACCCGACGCGCAATGAGTCGGTGATCTGGATTTCGGGACGAACCGACGTCTTCATGACGTTCTTCCTGCTTCTGGCGCTCGAGTTGATCGTTGCGACGTCGCAGCGGACGTCGCGCGCGTGGCTGATGTGGGCCGGCGGGTTGCTGTCGTTTGCGGCGGCGATTCTCTCGAAGGAATACGCGGTCGTCCTGCCTTTGCTCCTGGGAGTAGAGGTGCTGCTCGCGCCGGCGGGCGAGCAACAGAAGGGTGTGCGAAAGCGGCTGCTGGTGGCAGCGGGCATCTCGCTCGCGGCAGTTGGGCTCTACCTGGCGTTACGGGCACGGTACATGCCGATTCGTCCTCCGGGGTTCGAGGCGTCCGTCGGGCTGGGCATGCGCGTGACGTACGTGCTTCTCACGGTAGGACGCTACCTGATGCGGGCGGTGTTCCCGTGGCCGCAGGTGCTCGAGTTCCGGCCCATCTACGTGCAGAACGGCCGTCCGGTATTCCCCGTCTTGGATGTTGCGCTAGGCGTTTTCACGGTGGCGGCGTTCCTCGGATTGGTGGTGTGGCTCCTCCGTCAGCGTCGGCGTCTTGACGCCATCATTCTGTGCGCAGCCGCTATTGGGTTCTTGCCGATCGCGAACGTGTCGTACTCGGGCTTCAATTCCACGACGGCGGACCGGTACTTCTACTTCCCGCTCCTGCTGCTGTGTCTGGCCCTGTTTCGACTTGTGCCGAGACACTGGTTCGAGCGGCCCTGGACGAAAGGGCGCGTGGTTGTCGCGGCTGGCATCGCACTGCTCTGCGTGGGTGTCGACTGGGTCCGAGCGCTGGATTTCGTCTCGAACCGGGCGTTCTGGCAGCAGGAGGTCGCGGTCTACCCCGACTGTCCTCTGGGGCTTGGGTCGCTCGCCGAGGTCGAGCGGAGCGACGGAAACGCGGAGGAGGCATTCGCATACATGCGCCGGGCGTATGCCCCGGAGGCGCGCAAGTACGTTCTCGTGGCGGAGCCCACGCGCTACTATCTCTACTTGCTGCGCATGATGGCGCTTCGCCTACCCGACGGCGACGTGCGCGAGCTGGCAGCTATCGACGAACAACTCGTGGCGCTGGCCCGCGGACAGTTGCGCCGAACCGACGACGTCATCGAAGGCGTTCCCCTCGACGCGCCGACGTTCGACGAGAACGTCCACGTCTGGATTCGTAGCCAGCATGTGCTAGTGGCAGCCAATGCGGTGGGGATCGCGTCGCGGCTAGGACGAGACGATATCGTGCGCCAGGTGGCCGCGCTTGTAGCGGACGACGCGCCGTCCGGAGGCGGCGCCAGGTTCACGCTCGCGCTGGCGTTGGCGAGGGCTGACGACTACGACGGGGCGCGTCACCAACTGGACATGATTCGCCAGTCGGCACTGGGCGAGGTGCCGGAAGCCTCGCTCGCGCGGCTGACCGGCGACATTGACAAGGTGCAAGCGCTGCGTGAGAAGGCCCAATCGTCCACCGAGCCGCAGGCGTCGTTGCTGCGTGCGCAAGCGGACAGCACGCTGGCAGCATGGCTTCGGGCCGCTCGCGAGCTTCGAACGGCATTTCAAGCGTTCCCGCAGTCGGAGCCGGTGTGGAGCGCGTATGTGAAGGCGCTCGTGTTCTGCCGGCTGGATGACGAGGCGGACGAGGTGGCGAGAGCGCGGCTGGACGAGGAGGGCGCGCGTCGCTTGATTGGGGAGCTCAAGGAGCAACTGACGGGGAGCGTGGCGAGGGCGAAGGCTGTGCCGAAGGGGACGCGGTGGTGGTAGGAGGGGCTGGGTCCGGGGGTCAGCTCTGAACGGGCGGGCACCGAGGTCGACGGGATGCGTGGGCCGCTGGGTTGAGTGGGGCCATCGTCGGCGCGAAGGCCTTTCGGACAGAAAGCGGTGGGGCGCGGCGGCCCGGCCGGCATAGCGCGATTTGACAAATAGGCGGCTCAGCCGTGGCCGCGGCAGCGTCGCCCAGAGCAGTTGCTTCCGCACACGGGGAGCACATGGCCACGGACGGTTCGAGGGCCACTTTTTTGCCTCGCTTTCGGGTAGTTGGGTCGATCGTTGCTCCTAGCTTGCGGCCAATCACCAGAATCTTTCGCCAACCGAAGACAGTCATGAAAGAGTAGAAGAGCGTGCGACCTGTGATCGCGCTAGCTACCTTCATGTCCCCGCGCAGGTTCGGCCACAGTTCGTGTCATCGGACTTCACACCGCTTGCGCACCGCCCGTCGATGAACTCGACGCCCGTTCTGAACTCGTGCAGCCCCTTGCGGATGGTTTCGCGATCCCGCCCCAGCTCCCGCTGTGCCCGCCGCCAGCCGCGGGGGACCAAGGCCTCGACCGCCCGGGCCATGAACGGCCGTCGCGCGAATCCCTGCAACTGCTTGGCGCCCTCAATCAACATCTCGTTGACCTTGGTCGCCAGCCCCATACCGCTGGGAACACGGGAAATTGTTAACTTCTTTCCGTGGTCCGCCACATTCAAAACGAATTATCCGACAGCGACGCCCCACAGACCTTGACGTCGAGGCCACCTCATCCTTGGCGTCGAGGTGTGCGCGCAGATCCGCTCCGGGGCGGCGAAAATGCTTGGAAAGAGTGCTCGGAGCGGGCAAGATCGGCGGCGTGAAGGTTCGTGACGTGGCGGCTCGCTGGGCACATGCAGATGCGTTGGCGACACGCGACCTGGCCGCGCTCCTGGCGACCCCGCTCCCGGTTCCCGAGCCCCTGCGCGGCCCGCTCGTGGTGTACGGCGCCGGGAAGACGGGCCGCGAGGTGCACCGGCTCCTGGCGGCGGAGGGGTTCGACGTACTCGTGTTCCTCGATTCCTTCGCGCGCCCCGGGCAGGCCTGGGACGGGCTGCCCGTGCTCCTCCCGGAGGCGTTCGCGGCGACGGGCGAGGCCGGGCTGACGACCGCGGTCGTGGCGATCCACAACCGCGACGCGGAGTTGCCGCCGGTGTTCGCCCGGCTCCGAACCCTGGGATTCGCCCGGGCAGTGGGAATGGTCGAACTGTACCGCCTGTACCCGGACCAGCCCGACCGCTACTGGCTCTGTGACCCCGCGCGACGGGCCGGGGACGCCGAGCGAATCCTCGCGGTGCGCGACCGCTTGGCTGACGCGACCAGCCGCCTCTGGCTGGATCGCGTCGTGGCGTTCCGACGGACCGGGGCGTACGAGCTCTTGCCCCCGCACGACGCCGCCCGCCCGTACCGGCCCGCCGACGTCCCCCGCTGGCCAGAGCCGATCCGCTTCGTGGACGGCGGGGCGTTCGACGGGGACACCCTGGCGGCGTTCCTCGACGACGGATACCGCGTGTCGGCCGCCGCGTGCTTCGAGCCGGACCCTGGGTCGTTCGCGGCATTGTCCGCACGCGCTCGCACGCTGTCGGCGTCCTGCGACGTGCGCCTGTTCCCGGCAGGGCTGGGCGCGGCGGCGGGCAGAGGACGCGTCGAGGCAGGCCTCGGCGAGGCGAGCCGCGTGTCCGACGCGGGCGGGCTGGAGATCGCGGTCGTCGCCCTCGACGACGTCCTCCCGGACTTCCGCCCGACGCTCGTGAAACTGGACGTGGAAGGGGCCGAGGCGGACGCCCTCGCCGGGGCGCGCAGCGTGATCCGCGACTGCCGTCCCGCGCTGGCCGTGTGCGTGTACCACCGGCCGTCGGACCTCTGGGAGATCCCCGAGGCGATCGACGCCTGGGGCCTCGGCTACCGGCTGTACCTACGCGGGCACGGCTACGCGTCCTTCGACTTCGTCCTGTACGCGCTGCCTTCATGACGGGCCCGACCGCGATGCGCCGCCCGCCCAGCAGGACCGAATCGCGACCGGCGAGCCTCTAGGAGCCTGTCGAAAAAAAAGACTTCAGGCACCCCTCCATGCCCGGGTTCGAATCCCGAGGGAAGGCGAGCTTGCGTTCGGCGTGAATCGCTAGCCACGTCGCGACCGGCGAACTGGGAGTCTTCGAACAGCGTCGGGTAGCGAGCGCCGGCGTGCACAGGCGGAGTGGACGGCAGGCCCATCGACTCGGGAATGGCCCGAATCGGCTCGGGCTCGCGATGACTGCGAGCATCCGAAGCTCAGTCTCAAGGGGACGAGGAGCGAAGCAGAGCCACACGTCATCCATACAAAGCTGAACGCGGATTGCTCAATAAGGCACGACGGGGAGTGGAATGCGCGGTGCCAGGCGGCCTGGTTCATGACTCTCAAGGTCGAGTCGTGCTGGACCCGGACAAGCAGGTGCAGGCCAGCGTTCGACTGCTGTTCGAGACATTCTCGCGGACGGGTACTGCGTCCGCGACTGCCACATACTCTCAGCAGCACAAGCTTGCCTTCGTGACTCGCATCCATGGCGGCGTCCCGAGACCGAAGTGAGCGCGAAGGCTACGCGCAGGCGCGTCTCCGCGAACTACACGGGCCGCATTGTTCGCCAGGCGGCCGAGTTGTGGTGGCGCCGGCTGGTGCCCCAGCGCGTCGTATCAGCGCCGACCGGCAAGAGCCATTGTCGCCGATCACGCCAGGGCCAGCGGGACCGGTTGTCCGTGCTTCCTCGCCGTGATATGCACATGATACGTAACCGGCCGTGAAGATGGTCTCCCGCACAGCGCGAGAAGCACTCGAATCACCGACGCAATCGTCGGCGGCGCGAGCTCTGGCACGGCTCGGCTGGCTCGTTCCGGTCACAGCCGTCATCGTTCTGTGGGCATTCACAATACCCTACGAGTTCGCCTTCGATGACGAGCACGACATCCTACACGAGCCCGCGATCCACCAACTGTGGCCTCCAACCTGGGCAACGATCTCCCGTCGTCCCCTGGTGTCGCTATCGTTCGCACTGAACTGGGCGTGGACCGGTTCCCATCCGTGGTCGTATCGCCTCGTCAACATCGCGATCCATGCCTGCAACGCCGCTCTGCTCTGGTGGGGCATTCGCACGGCCCTTCGACGCGAGGATGCGAGTGCCCGCGACACGTTCCGCGTCTCCGTCGTCGCAACGGTAGCCGCCACCATTTGGGCCATCCACCCGCTGCAAACCTCTGCAGTGACGTATGTCGTGCACCGCTATGAAAGCTTGGCCGCCGGCTGGATGCTCGCGTGTTTCGCCGCCTGGCAGAAAGGGATCCGCGCCCGACGTCCCGCGCGTTGGTTTGCGCTTGCCGTGATAGCAGCGTCGGCTGCCATGCTCTCGAAGGAGATCGCGGTCGTTTGCCCGCCGCTCATGGTCGCGTACGCTTGGCTGTCTGGGCAATTGAAGGGCGGAGCCGAGGTTCGCCAGCGCTACCGCTGGCTCGCTGCGCTCGTGGCGGTTCCACTTGCGATCGCGGGCCTTGTCTACCCTCTGTTCCCCGCGGCACCAAGTCAGGGAGTCGGATCAGGGGTTTCCCGGATGGACTACCTGCTCTCGCAGCCCGCTGTCTTCGTGCACTACCTTCGCCTCGTCTTCGTGCCCCACCCACTCAGCGTCGACTACTACGACTGGCCGGTGGGGCCCACATGGCAGATGGTTCCGAGTGTGATCGTCGTAGCCGCGATCGTCGGTGCCACCATCTGGGCGTGCTTTCGTGCGCCACGCCTCGGATGGTTGGGGCTGGTGGTGTTCGGAGTCCTCGCCCCGACCTCCTCGATCATCCCGCTTGCGCACGAACTCGTGGCCGAGCGGCGCATGTACCTTCCGCTGGCGCCGATCGTCCTGCTGCTGGTGCTCGGCGCATCGCGGATCCGAGTGTTGCGACCGGGCGTACTGCTCGGCATCGCGTTCGCTGCAGCGGTCGCTCTCGGCACCGTGACGATCTCTCGCAACTCAGACTTTCGCACGGCAGAATCCCTATTCCGGCACGATCTCCTGACCAGACCGAGGAGCGCGCGGCTGCACTACAACCTCGCCGCTCGCCTCTTGTATGCCGGCCGGAAGGCGGAAGCGTGGGATCAGTACAAGATCACCGAGGAGCTCGACCCGCAGCTGGCAGCTCAAGCATACGCGAACATGGGGGGGATCGCCGCCGAGTCCGGCTGGGACGACTTGGCGGTAAAGTACCTCACGCTCGCTGTCGAACATGACCCCGCGGATCAAGCCGGGTGGGTCAATGCGACGACCTACCTTCTGTCCATCGGTCGCGACGCAAGCGCTTGCGCGACGGCCAAACGGGGCGTTGCCGCGATTCCCACTTCCGCCGACCTTGCGGAGAAGCTTGCGTGGGTGCTGGCGACCGCAAGGGACCCTGCTGTCGTCGATGGCCCGCGCGCGCTGCTCGAAGCTACTCGCGCGATACAACTCGACCGACAGGGCGCGCCCCCTGTGTCACGAGGTGTCACCCTGGCGGCAGCGTACGCGGCCGCGGGACGCCTCCAGGACGCTGTTGGGTTGGGTTCCATGCTGCTACAGCAGGCGAGAACGAGCGGCGAGGAATCCTGGGTGGATATCCTCGAGCCTCAGGTCGCAGCGTACGGCAAAGGGCACCGATGGATCGATAGCGGACGGAGACATTGGTCCGCGCTTCAACCAACTCATCAGCGGTCCGCCTCTTCCGCCAGGTAAAAGTCGCACGAAGGAGTTGACGAAGAGTTCGGAGCGCCTTCGACGCCGAACTCGCCAAAGGAGAGAGATGCCGCGCAGCGGCAAACAGCTGGGTCGACACGACGGACCGGCAGGTGCATGCTGAAGCCAAGAAAGCGAAGGCGAGAGCGTCGTGATCAAACTCAACCATTGTCCCTGCTGTGAAGCGCCGGTTGGGCGTCACTATCCGGCAGTGCTGGCGCCCTTTATTCGCGAGCGATTGGGGCCGTCGGCGCCGCTGACGACGACGCTGGCGGAATGCGAACGATGCGGCTTCCGCTTCTTCGGGGATCGTTACGAGCCAGGGGAAGCGGCGGCCATCTACGCGGGTTATCGGGACGAGCGATACTTCAAACAGCGTCACCGGCACGAACTCTGGTACACGCGTTCGCTGAACCAGGCGCTGGGGAGCGACGAAGAGGCTTCGCGACGCAACTCGAGACTGGAAGCGTTCCTGAAAGATGCAGGCGTGCTTCCGCAGGCGCGTTCGGTCCTCGACTGGGGCGGCGACCGCGGGCAATTCATTCCTGGATGCTTCACCGAAAAGTTCGTTCACGATATCTCCGGCGTGGCGCCCGATCCCGGGGTCACTGCGGTCGGTGCCGATCGCGTCCGTTCGCGAAGCTACGATCTGGTGATTGCTGCTCACGTCATCGAGCATGCGTCGGATCCCGGTGCGGTGGTCAGAGAGTTGCGAAGCATCGACGCCTCCTGGTGGTATGTGGAAGTCCCTTTCGAGCCGCTGAGGCTGCTTCGGCGCTTGCAGGAAAGCAGGCTGCAGCGCTTGTGGGTCGAGCGTGCGGCCCGAAGTCAGATCTATTCCATCGTGGCGCTGATGTCGGCTGTCGCAAGGGTCAAGGGCCGCGCGCTGCCTCCGATGGGGATACTTCAGCAGCACGAGCACCTGAACTAC
The DNA here is from genome assembly GCA_021847645.1 of Myxococcales bacterium. GTDB lineage: Bacteria > Myxococcota_A > Polyangia > Polyangiales > Polyangiaceae > JAJZQG01. The sequence goes on along the minus strand of JAJZQG010000001.1, from coordinate 26,504 downwards.
TTCGACGCGGAAACCCTCCGAAAGTTGCTCGAACGCGCGGGCTTCCGCGTGGTGCGAATCACGGAATGGGCGAGCGGAAGGTGGTTGCGGAGGGTCGAGGCCATCGGAGTACTCGCGGTTCCATCGCGTTGACCGGCAGGCAAGGGTCCGACGGCTGGCCTGTCTGCCTCAACAGCTCCTTTACACGCGCTTCGCGCGCGTGCTCCAATGAGAACAATGTCAAGGATTGCTTGGCGCGATTGGCTAGGTCGGGCCGTCGTGAGCGTTGGCGCCGTACTTCCGTACCTGCCGTTGCTCTCGTTCCGCCGAATCTACGTCACGGACGACGTCTTCACTTCGGACATCTTCAACGGTGAGCTGCCGGTCCGCGTGCTCACTGGACGTCTCCTCGCACATGGCAAGCTGCCCACGTGGACGTCCGAGATGTGCTCGGGAACTCCACTCGCCAGCGTGGAGCCTATCTCGCTGGGGGCATTCGCGGCGCTTCCTCCAGCGGCCGCGCTGTCGGTGCTCGTACTCGGCATGATCCTGGTCGCGGCGCACGGAGCCTATAGCCTTGCGCGGCGATTCGGCGCGCAGCGTTCCGGGGCAGCACTCGCCGGTATCTCCTTTGCCGGGTCCGGAGCCATCGTCACGCAAATCAAGCACCTGTCGATCCTATCAACGGTCGTGTGGCTGCCGTGGGGACTCCTGCTTCTCGATCGCGCGCTGGCCGATACTGCCCCGCCGTCCCTCGAGGGAGAGCATGCGAACGCGGCGCCGGCGACCACGCTGGAGCGATTCCGCGATATCGCGTTGTTCGGGCTGGTGTTCGCGGAGCAGGCGGCCGCCGGCTTTCCTCAATCGGCCTACATCTGCGCGCTCGTCTACGGCGTCTTCTCGCTCTGGCTGCTGGTGGGCCTCGGACGCGCGTCGGGCCGCTGGAGACTGGCAGCCCAATTGGCCGGCGCTCTCGCGGTAGCGGTCGCACTCGGCGGGCTAGCCGGCGCGCCTGTTCTCGTGCCTCTCCGCGAACTCGCCACAACGTCCGATCGGAGCGGCGGAGTGTCGTGGGCCTTCGCCTCCATGCGCCCCTACTCTTCACGCGACATGCTCAACTTCCTGGTGCCCTACGCCAACGGCGACGCGGCAAACGGAACCTACTCCTTACCCGGGGTTTTCTGGGAGAATTACGGATACGCAGGTCTTGCGACATTCCTGTTGGCGATTTGGGCGCTTGTGCGCGCACCGCGGCGACCCCGCGTCATCCTCCTGGTGGTCATCATCGTCGGCGCATACTCGATGGTGCTTGGGCCGAACACCCCGGCCTTCCATCTCGCGTGGCGGTTTGTCCCCGGCATGAATCTTTTCCGATTTCCGACGCGGTTTCTCTTCGTAGTCGATCTCGGCTTGGCGCTGCTGGCGGCGTTGGGTCTTGGACTGTTGCGGGCAGACCTCGAACGAAAGCTACGCGCGCGAGCGCCGCGGGGTGCAAGCCTGCTGGTGGCCGCCCTCGTTGCCGGAACGGCACTCGACCTGTTTGCCGTCCAGTCCCGCCAAAATCCCTTCGTGCCCGCAGCGGTGTGGCTCGCTCCGCCGCAGGCGGTCACGATCTTGGGCGACCGCGCCCGGGACGCTCGTTTCTTCACGCCCGCCCACAGATACTTCCACATTGTCGCATCCCGGATGGCGCATGGCTGGCGGGACCTGCGCCCTTTCCTGCACCTGCGCCAAACCCTCGCGCCAAACACCGGACTGTACTGGGGCGTGACGTCGGTAGATTGCTACGGAGGGCTGGCCCCGAGTTGGTGGCTCGACGTTTTCGGCGACTCGAACCGCCCAGGCTATGTGATGGACGGCGCCGTTGGCGCCGGGCGCGGCGAGATTGCCATCGCGCAGACCTTTGCACGCGTGCTGCGAACCTACGGAGTCACCCACGTCGTGTCCCCTGTCGAGCTACCGGTTTCTGGGCTCACGCGCATTCCGGAGGCGACGAGCGTCTACTTGTACGAAGTCGGGGGGCAGCGGGCGCGCGTGGTGCCCCGTTCCCAAGTGATTTCCGACAGCGAGCAAGCCGCAGCCTTGATCATCGGCGGCGATTTCGATCCCGATCGAACGGTCCTGCTGGCCTGGCCTGACGTCGACCGCACCGACAACCCGTCCGATGATCCGCCGACGTCCCAAGCGCGCGTCACCCAAGACACGGGTGAGGACGTGACGGTGCAGATCTCCGGACCCGGAAGCGGCTACCTCGTGTTGACCGACACGTGGTACCCAGGCTGGACCGCGGAAGTCGACGGCCGTCCCGCCCCGATCCTGCGAGCCAATATCACATCGCGTGCCGTACGATTGCCGCCCGGCGCCAAGCGGGTGACGTTCCGCTATGCGGCTTCGCCGTTTCGCCGGGGGCTGACGATGGCGGCAGTTGCCGTACCGCTTCTCGTCTTGGCGGCCGCCGCGCTGAGCTTGGCGCGCCTGCGCGAGCTGCGACGCACTCGCACGCCCCCTTCCCCGCTCGCGCCGTCTTCGACGTCTCAGCCCACTGCCGCGAGCGCGGATGCTGACCGCTCACCCGCCGCGTAGGTATCGCAACGTGCGCACCAGAGCGTCCTCCATCGGTATCCACTGCAACAGACCGAGTTCGTCTCGCGCCCGTCGCGTGCTCGGAACATAGCGCTCAGACGCGCGCTCCGGATCCGGCGCGCCCGCCACGCGGACGGCGACGTCCATTCCTGACGCCGACGCGACCGCGAGCGCGAGATCTCCGATCGCAATGTCAGACTCCGAGCCGACATTGTATGCGCGGCATGGAGCTCCCTTCGCCAGCAGCGTCCAGAGCCAAGCAGCAAGATCGGCTGTGTACAAGTAGGATCTCCTCGGCGTGCCGTCTCCCCGCACCTCGATCGGGCCACCGCGGAGGGCGTCGCGCAGAAAGTTCCCCGCCGCGAAGTGCGCGTCCAACGGAAGGTGCGGACCGACAAAAGCGAAGCATCGCGCCACAACAGGAGCCAGGGAACGACCCGCCGCGAGGCGACAGAGCAACTCGGCAGCGCGTTTGCCCTCGCCGTAGGCGGAGCTCGGATCCAGAGGGTCCGGCCCGCCGGCGTAGGTCTCCTCCACGTGGGACAGTTCCGCTGGTTGCCTTCCGTACACGGCACCGCTGCTGGTCAAGAGCAGGCGCCGCGTGCCGTGGGTTGCCGCGAACTCGAGGACACGCCTGGTGCCATCAACAATCGTTTCGAACATGGCCTGCGGGTTCGTCCGAAGCTGCGCGGTCGACGATTCGGCAGCGGCGTGCAGGATGTGTGAGAAGTCGCCCTCGGGAAAGACGAAATCGCGCACGTCGCCCGCGACGAAGGTGAACTCCGGGATCGCCGCCAGGTGAGGGGCCGAAGCCCGGAACGCCTCGGGATTGCGCGTCAGCACCGAAGCTCGCACGCCCAGGCGCAGCCGGCGGTTGGCCCACGCAAGGCTCTCGAGCAGCCAGCGGCCGAAGAACCCCGTTCCGCCTGTCATGAAGATGCGCTCACCCCGAAAACCGTCCCACACACCAACCGTGTGGTCCAGCACGTGTTCCAGATCCTTACGTGGAAGTTCGTCCATCGAAGTCGCGCGGCATCGCGCCTTGATCCTAACCACGGTCGGCACAGGGCCGGCCTCAGTTCATAGCCCGCGTTTCTCGATCATCGCACGTACCTCCGGGGCGCGGGCGACGGCGGCGTCGCAATGATCGAGCGTGATGGGCTCCCCCGCCTTGACCGGCATGGTCAGCACCTCGCCCCGGATGAACTCACGGCACGAGAGTTGCCCCTTTTGCAGCGGGATCTGCAGGTGGACGTCGCCGTCCTGCAGCGCGTGCCCCGCCGCAAGGTCCCTGGCTGCGTACACGCCGCGGACGAGCGCGTCGAGGTACGCATGCTCGTGCGCCGGGATTCGGCGACGGTGGGTGCCCGGCCCCCCGCACATCTCCTTGACGCGGTTGAAGGCGCGGAACCAGTGGTCGGTCTGCGCGGGCGTCGAGCAATAAGGAGACATGGTGTAGCCCTCCTCCTCGATGTCGATGTGTCGTTCGAAGGTACGAGCGCCTTTCGCGTACGCTATCGCCATCGAGAAGGTCCAGTCCTGGTACTCATGCGAGGAGAAGCCGATCGCGATCTCCGGATACCGGTGCCGCAGGAGGTCTATCTGGTTCAATTCCAGGTCACGCTCTTCTGTCGGGTACTTGGACACGCAGTGGTTGAGAGCAAGCGGGATGTTTCTGCGCGTGAAGAACGTCACCAGATCATCCATGTCCTTCAGGGACGATCCACCTGTCGAAGCGATGACCGGCTTCTTGGTCTGCGCCACTCGTTCGATGAGCACCCAATCGTTGATATCCGAGCTGCCCAGCTTGATGATCTCGACCCCCAGCTCTTCGCACAAGCCCACGGACGACTCGTCGAAGGGAGTCGCCATGCGGACGCAGTTGTTCTTTCGAACCTCCTCCACCAGCACGGCGTAGTCCGCCTTGGACAACTGCGTCTGCAACGTCTTGTTGATGTAGCGGATGTCGGAGCGATGGCGGAACGCCGGGTGGATGAAGTTGTCGACGTCGCGAAACTGAAGCTTGATGGCTGCCCGGACGTTGTTGTAGCGCGCGACCTTGCCAAATTCCCGGATGATCTTCACCCCCCGTTCGACCTTGCCCCAGTGGTTGTTGGCCAGCTCCAACACGAACAGCTCGTCAAACACGTCGCGCTCAATCCTCATGCTGACGTCTTCCCTTCCGATAGCTGCGAATGAAGTCTACCGAAACGCCTCGCCGCGTAGGAGCACTTGGCTGCAGAAACGACGTGGAAAAGACCTCTCCGTGACGTTCACAATGGCTCTGCCGAGGTCGCCCTTGCCGCCACGTACCCATGACAGTCGTCCCATGAATACCTCCGCTAGTCCGAGACGAGCATGTTGCCCAGATGCTCCCCTCGCGGGAGAAACGGAGCCATGTCCTCGAGGTCACTCGACACCATCCGGCCGTCTTCCAGCCTTCGCGACGCCACCTTGGGTTCAAAGACATAGTCGAGCGTCAGCTTGACCTCCCAGAGCACCGGTCCACCGGTCTGCGTGACAAGTTGCTGGTCAGCGGCCACATCCTCGAGGCGAGTCGAGCAGACATAGGGCAGCCCATAGGCGTCGGCCAGCCGTTGCATGGATGGGAACCCCACGCCGGAAGAAGGCCCGCAGCCGTACTGCTCGCCGAAGAAGTTCTCCTGTGTTTGGCGAATCGAGGCGTAGCCGCCGTTCTCCAGGACGACGAGCTTGATGGGCATTTGGTGGAATACTACCGTGCTGAGCTCCTGCAGGTTCATCTGGAGGCTGCCGTCGCCCGCCACGCACCAGACGTCGCGACCAAGCCCGACCGCCGCGCCGATCGCAGCCGGGAGGTCGAACCCCATGCTGGCGCAGCCGCTGTTCCAGATGTAGCGCTGGGTCCCGCGCACGACTGCGGCTTGGAACAGGCCGACGCTGGCTGTGCCGTTACCGGCAATCACGACCGAGTCCTCCGCAAGCTGGCGGGTGAATCGTTCGAAAAACGGATAGGGGTGAATCCTCTCCATCGGCAGGAGATGCTCGGGGCGAACCGCCGGGTACCGAGCCGTGCGCTCGCGCGCCCAGCGAAGCCAGTCACCGAAGTCACCAGCGACCGGGCGCGCGGCCAAGGCGTCCCGCAGCTCTCGCAAGAAGTCTGCGACATCGGCGTGAACGGGAACGGTGGGACGGAAGGTCGGCTTGCGAAGCTCGGCCTCGTCGATATCCACGCAAATCGTCTTCGCGTGCCTCGCGAAGCTCTCCCAGTTGTAGCTGACCTGCCGGATGTTGTTGCGGGTGCCGAGCATCAGCACCAGATCGGCGTTTTGAAGCGTGTAGTTGCCGCCCCTGGTTCCCTGCGTGCCGATGCGTCCCGCGTAGCATGGGTGGTCGTCGGCGATGAGGTCGCAACCGCCAAACGTGGTGAGGACAGGCACGGGGAGCTGCTGCAGCAGCTCGAGCACGGCCTGCCCCTGTTGCGCGAGGCGAACCCCATGGCCGACAACGATTGCGGGGCGCTCGCTCGCATGGATCAAAGAGAGCACGGGGCCCAGCTCCGAAGCCGACGAGCTTTCAGGCTCCGGAACGTACGGCACCAGCGCGGACTCCTCGACCATAGCGACCTGGACGTCCATCGGCACGTCGATCCACACGGGTCCCATTCTCCCGCTGCATGCCAAATGAAAGGCCTTCTCGACCTCGTGGCGGACCGATTGGGCATCCCGGATGCTGACCGCATACTTGGAGATCGGTCGGACGATGGGGATGATGTCGACTTCCTGGTCGCCGAGCTGGCGCAGCCCGAGGCCGCGGCAGCTTCCGACGGTCGTACTCTGCTTGACCTGTCCGGAGACGTAGATGGCCGGGATGCTGTCCGTCCACTGTCCCATGACCCCGGTGAGTGCATTGAGGCCGCCGGGGCCCGTGGTGACGTTGACCACCGCCACGTTACGGCTGGCGCGATATAGGCCCTCCGCCGCGATCGCGCAGGCTTGCTCGTGGTGCTCGAACAGAACCTGGTAGGGGGACTTGCGGCTGGCGAAGGCGTCGTTCAGGTGCATCGCCCCGCCTCCCGTGACCATGAAGACGTGCCTGCAACCGAGCTCGTAGAGGCGTCGGGCGATGTAGTCGCTAACCTTGATCATGCTTGGTGGCTCTGCGCAGGGAAGATGTGGGTTTGGATCATGTCAAATCGTCGTGCGGGAAGCAAGACGAGGCGGCCGTGCGCAGGGCCGGCTGCTTGCCCTTCGCGCCCCCGTACACGCGTGCCACCGCCGACCACGAGCCGTTCCGTTCCCTTGAGCACCGCTTCCGTACTAGACTCGCATCCCCAGGTCGGACTGCTGCCTCCGGAGACGCGACGTGAAACGCATCAGCATCGTGGCCCCCTGCTTCAACGAAGAGCAGAACGTCGGCGAGTTGTACCGCCGGGTCCAGGCCGTGTTCCAGGACCTTCCCAGCTACGAGCTCGAGATCATCTACATCGATAACGCATCGACCGACGGCACCCTCGAGGTGCTCAAGGAGATGGCCCGCCAGGATCGCCGGGTCAAGATCATCGCCAACGTCCGCAACTTTGGACACATCAGGTCCCCGTTCCACGGACTCATCCAGGCCAGCGGCGACGCCGTCATCGGCATGGCCTCTGACCTGCAGGATCCGCCCGAGCTGATTCCTCAGTTCATCGACAAGTGGGAACAGGGGTTCAAGGTCGTCGTGGGCGTGAAGTCCAAGAGCGAGGAGTCCTTCCTGCTCTTCGCGGTCCGCAAGGCCTACTACAACATCATCGGCGCCGTCGCCGAGGTCGACCTGGTCAAGAACTTCACCGGGTTCGGTCTCTATGACCGCGATGTGATCGCAGTGCTCCGGACGATCCAGGATCCCTACCCCTACTTCCGCGGATTGATCTGCGACCTGGGCTACCCTCGCGCCGAAGTCGAGTTCCTGCAGCCAACGCGCAAGCGGGGGATCACCAAGAACAACTTCTACACGCTCTACGACATGGCGATGCTGGGCATCACCAGCCACTCGAAGGTCCCGCTTCGGCTCGCTACGATGGGCGGCTTTGCGATCTCCGGCTTGAGCCTGCTCGTGGCGCTCGCCTACTTCGTCTACAAGCTCGTGGCGTGGAACTGGTTCGAAACCGGAATGGCACCGCTGGTCATCGGGCTGTTCTTCTTCTCCGCGGTCCAGCTCACCTTCATCGGCATGCTTGGCGAGTACGTCGCGGCCATTCACACCCAGGTCATGAACCGCCCCCGCGTCATCGAAAAAGAGCGCATCAACTTCGACTGACCTCCGGCCATCTTCAGCGCAGATCAGCCTCGGGCCCGGCAGAACTCCCGGATGGCGTCAATCATGTAGTCGATCATCTCGTCGCTCAGCCCGGGATGTACGCCCACCCAGAAGACCGTTTCCGCCACCGAATCGGTCTGCGGCAGGCTGCCCACGACGCGATGCGGAATGTCTTGATAGGCCGGCTGACGCAGCAGATTGCCACCGAACAGCTGGCGCGTGGCAATCCGACGGCTCTCCAGGTGCTGCACCAGGTCGCGACGGTCGAAGGGGGCCACGGACCTGACGCCGATCGCGAAGCCGAACCACGAGGGCTCGGCTCCGCCACTCGCGGTGGGCAAGTGCAGCACGTCAGCCAGGTCCGCCAGCCCGGCGCGCAGCCGGGCGAAGTTCCGCCGGCGCGCCTCGATGAAGCCCGGGAGCTTGCGCAGCTGCGCGACTCCCACGGCGGCCTGCATGTCGGTCACCTTCAGGTTGTAGCCAAGGTGGCTGTAGACATACTTGTGGTCGTAGCCGAAAGGCAGGGTCCCGAACTGCTGTTGGAACCGGCGACCACAGGTGTTGTCGTGCCCGGGCTTGCACCAGCAGTCCCGCCCCCAATCCCGCAATGACGTGACGACCCTGTCCAACAAGGGGTCGTCTGTCAGAACGCAGCCGCCTTCTCCCAGCGTGATGTGGTGCGCCGGATAGAAGGAGAGCGTCGCGAGCTGTCCGAAGGTCCCCACCGCCGCCCCCTCGTAGCGGCTGCCCAGGGCATCACAGCAGTCCTCGACGAGCCACAGGTCATGCCGCTTGCAGAAGGCTTGCACAGCGGCGACATCGAATGGGGTGCCGAGCGTGTGGGCCAGCATGACCGCACGCGTCCGCGGTGACCACGCCGGCTCGAGCTGCGACGGGTCCACGTTGTAGTCGGAGGCGCGAACGTCCACGAAGACAGGGAGCAGGCCGTTCTGCAGGATTGGATTCACCGTCGTGGGGAACGCCGCAGCCACGGTGATCACCTCGTCTCCCGGCCGGAGCCTCCGATCGCCCAGCTGGGGCGAGGTGAGGGCCGTGAGCGCCAGGAGGTTCGCGCTCGACCCGCTGTTGACCAATCGCGCGTGTCGCACGCCGACGAACTCGGCGAGTCCCAATTCGAGCTCGTCCGCGAAGCGCCCGGCGGTCAGCCAGAAGTCCAGGGCCGAGTCGGCGAGGCACGTCAACTCCTCGGCGTCGAATACTTTCGCCGACACAGGCACGGATGTGACGCCGGGCTCGAACACGGGAGCCGGCCAGCGGACATCGTGGTACTGCCGAACCAGTTCCAGGATTTGCCGGCGCAGCTCCTCCGAGGGTCGGTTCATGCGCCATGCTCCAAGTACGCCCGGTACCACGCGGCGGTTTCCTTCAAGCCGTCGTCCAGCGACCACGCTGGCGCCCAGCCCAACCGCGCCCGGGCTTTGTCGGAGCACAGGTACTGCTCGCGAATCTCGCCCTTCGCCGTGCCCAGGATCTTGGGCGGAAGGTCGTCCCGGCCCATCAGCCGGCTCAGTCGCTCCACCACTTCGAGCACCGTGAACGGGCGCTGCGGCCCGAAGTTGAACGCCTCGCCACAGACCCCGTCGCGATCAGCCATCTCCGCCATCGAAAGGTATGCGTCGACGGCATCGCGAACGTACACGTAGTCCCGGATGAACGTGCCATCGCTGCGTATCTCCGGGCGCTGTCCGAAGTACAGGCTCCGAACGGCCCCGGGCACGATGCGACTCCAGTTCAGGTCACCACCGCCGTAGATGTTCCCGCAACGTGCCACCACCACGGGCAGTCCGTAGGTTCGATGGTACGCGACCGAAATCAGGTCCGCGCACGACTTCGACACGTCGTACGGGTGACGCCCCAGCGGTGGCATGGCTTCCGTGTAGGGCAGTGTCTCGCTGTCGCCGTAGGCCTTGTCGCTCGACGCAACCACCACTGCCCGGACGCGGTCGGCTCGGCGCCGTGCGGCCTCCAGCACGTGCACCGTGCCCATCACGTTGGACTCGAAGGTGGGCAGCGGGCTCGCCAACGCGGTGCCCACGATGGCCTGTGCCCCCAGGTGGATGATCGTGTCGACATCATGCTCGACCACGGCCCGCTCGACGACGCGGAAGTCCTCCAACGCCCCCGTGACCACGGCGATGTTTCGGATCATTCCGGACCGAACCAATTCTCTTTGCGGGTCATGGTCACGAACCAGACCCGCCACGAACGCGCCGCGTTCCAGCAGCGCCGGGACCAACCACGACCCGACGAGCCCGGTCGCGCCCGTCACCAGGACTCGGCGTCCCGACCATGAACCACCCATCACCACACCTTCCAGGGAGCCCTGCCCGACTCCCACAAGGATTCCAGGATCCGCTTTTCGCGCAACGTGTCCACCGGCTGCCAATAGCCATCGTGCAAGTACGCACGCAGTTGGTCGTCCCGCGCGAGCTGCTCCATCGGCTCGTGCTCCCAGAGCGTGAGATCACCAGCGATCAAGTCGATCGCTGCTGGCTCCAGCACGAAGAAGCCACCGTTGATCCAGCCCTCCCCTGCCAGAGGTTTCTCCCTGAAGTGCGTCACTCGGTTGCCGTCCAACTCCAGGCTCCCGAAGCGCGCCGGGGGGCGGACCGCCGTCACCGTCGCAAGCCGACCGTGGCTTCGATGGAACGCGAGCAGCCGGGTTATATCGATGTCGGCGACGCCGTCGCCATAGGTCATCATGAACGTGCCGTCGGCCACGTGCGCTTGCAGGCGGCGCAACCGGCCGCCGGTCTGCGTCTCCTGACCGGTGTCCACCAGGTGCACGCGCCAGTCCGGCCTGGGGCCTGCGTGGGACTCGACCTTGCCCGTGGCGAGCTCGATCGTGAGGTCGCCGCTCATGCCGTGATACTCGAGGAAGTAGCGCTTGATGTGCTCGGCCTTGTGGCCCAGCGCCACCACGAACTCCGAGAAGCCGTATGCGGCGTAGATGCTCATCACGTGCCACAGCAAGGGCCGACCGCCAACTTCAATCATCGGCTTCGGTCGCACGTCGGTCTCTTCCGCAAGCCGCGTTCCGAGCCCGCCGGCGAGGATGATGGTCTTCATTCGGATCTCGGTTTGTAGTGGCCTGTTTGGGGTGAAGTATCACGGTCGGCCAGGACAGCGTCAAGCCCGGGTGCGCGAGCGCGATGCGCCCGATCGCGCCCTGCAGGCTCGTCAAGCGGTCGGCCGACGCAGCCAGTTGTCGATCCACGCCGCGCGACGCTTGCGGGCCTCCGTCCAATGCGTGGCATAGTACAAGATCGGCGAATCGCTGATGGACCACAGCCGCCGACGGAACTCGGGGCGGTCCACGTCACGGGCTACGCCATCGACCACCCGCGCGTTCCAGCCATCGAGGTCGTATGCGAACGCTCCCAGCGCCTGCACGAAGACGGAGTACGCGAGCGCCAGGCCGAACGCCACACGCCGGACGAGCGACTTCGTTACAAGCGCAAGGGCAGGAACCAGCCCGGGCACGAGCAGGGGGATGATGTCGGCAATCCTTCTGTACCCGTACGTCCAACCGCCCCACCAGTCGAAGTGCGTTGCCTCGAGCAGCGCAACAGCGCCGCCTGCCAGCGACAGGATCCGCAAGGCTTCCGCGTCTGGGCGGCGCCAGGCGCGCAGCCATCCCCACAGCGCGAAGCCCAGCACCGGGGAAAAAACGAGCATCCCACGGCCAGGGCTCACCAAGAGCCCAGCAAGCCCTTCGAACGGCAGCCGAAAGACTTGCGGACTTCCCGTGCGTAGGACCGCGAGCGGACGAGCATCGATCAGTTGCCCGACGGTCCACGGTGTCCCGAACTGCCATGTATTGACGGCCATCCAGGCCACGACGGGAGCGAACGCGCCGGCCACGAATGGGATCACATCACGCCGGTGCTTCAACGCAAGATGCAGCCCAACCACGACCAGGACGACGACGCTAGTGGCCCGACAGGCGGTCGCAAGGCCGAACGCTGCGCCGGCCAGTGCCAGTGGCCGACTTCGGGCTTGTCCGTCGGTGGACACGAAAGCAGCGACGCCCAGGGCGAGAAAGAACCCCGCCGGAGCCTGCTGCCACAGAGTTTGGGACAGAACGGCCCATGCGCACGTACCGAGGCCGTGGACACTGGCCACGATCAACGCGACGCGCTGCCCGGCGCCGAGCCGACGCGCGCTGAGAAACGAGAGCGCGACGGCCATCGCCACAAAGAGCGACGCGGCGAACTTGCCGCCGTACCAGAGTGCGACCGGGTGAAGCCGAAGGTCGCCGAGCACCAAGGAGAGAACGCCGAAGACCGGTAGTGCCGCAAGTGACGGAGCCAAACCGAATGCGTTCACGTACCCGCCGGCGCGGCTGGGCGCGATGTAGTACTTGGGACCTTCGAGCCGCAGGGCGCCGCGTGAGAGCAGTTCGCGCGGCGAGACGCCCGCTACGGGCGAGGTCCAGTCCACGAGCGACCCTTGCCGCGGGCCGCTCGGCGTGTCGACCTGCCACAGGAACATGAACGGCTCGGTTTCGGGCGTGAACGTGACGCGACCTTTCGCGAGCAACGTGGCCGCCGTGTAGATCGTCCCCTTGGCGTCGTTGCCCGGAGTGAAGCCGAGATTGAGTTGAAACACCGCTAGCAGCGCAAGGACGATCCACACCGCGATGAGACGGTCGGTCCGCCATCGGCTCGTTGGCTCGCTTTTCTGGTGGCTGGCTGGAGCGTTCACCGTGTTCGGCGACATCATGGCAGAGAACGAACCGCTTGAATCGCAAGATCGAACGGGCGCGTGGCTTCACCGCGTGCTGAGCAGCGCCGTGAGCCCTATCCGCGGGCGACATCGCAGCAACCGGGTGATGAGCCCCATCACGGCCCGCCGAACATCCCACACGCCTCAGCGCAGAATGCGCGAGTCCTCGGTTCGTCTGCTCATCCGTCTGGCCGGGTAGCCTGGTGCGCTGTCATTCCGGGAAGACGTCCCTCGGCACGTCGTCTACAATTCGGAAGATGGCTGTTCCGGGTCAAGCAAGCACACCGCGAGACGAACCCCCCATCTCGGCCCCGGAGCTTGCCGGCGTGGCTGCCGCGCCTCCCGAGTTCACGAACAGGCACGGCGTGTGGCTCCAGCGCGCGCTCGTGGCTATCGCGGCGGTCGCTCCCTACTTGCACGCGCTGCATGCTCCGTTCGTCTTTGACGACAACATCGACATCCTCGCGAACGATGCGGCGCACCACCTTTGGCCGCCCGCGTGGGCCAGCACGTCGCGACCGGTGGCGACACTCACCTTCGCATTGAACTGGATCATCTCGGGCGCCTCGCCCGCCGGGTTCCGCCTAGTGAACATCATTCTGCACGCGGCCGTCGCGCTCGCTCTGCGCGAACTCGTCGCGACACTGGCGTCGGCACGCGAACCTCCCGCGTCGGTGCACGCCCACGCTCAGGCGCTCGCGACGTTTTCGGCGCTGCTCTGGGCCGTTCACCCGCTCCACACCTCTGCCGTGACGTACATCGTGCACCGCTACGAAGTGCTGGCGTCGCTGGGTTACCTATTGGCGCTGGGCGCGGTCGTTCGTGCCAGTGTGCCCGGCGCGCGGCGATGGTTGTGGTCGGGCTTGGCGTGTGCGAGCACGGCGCTGGCGTGCTGGAGCAAGGAAATAGCGGTCACGCTCCCGCTCTCGGCGCTGCTTCTCGACCGGGCCTTTCTCTCGGGCTCCTTCCGGCGCTCGTTGGCGCGCAACGGGGTGCTGCACGGCGGAATAGCCGCGAGTTGCATCGGCGCGCTCGTGATCGCCGTCCGCCCGGCGCACTCACAGGGCTTCGGGTTCACGATGCTGACGCCCATCGATTACGCGCGATCGCAGCTGGGCGTCGTGGCGCACTACGTGCGGTTGATGTTCTGGCCCACGGGGTTGTGCATCGACTACTACGACTGGCCGATTGCGCGATCCCTCGGTGACGTGATGCCCGCGGGCCTGATCACCATCGGATGCATGGTCACAGCGGCCATCTTGTTGTGGAAGTTCCCGCGAGTCGGCTTCGTGTCAGCATGGTTCTTTGTCCTGCTCACACCGACAACCAGCTTCCTTCCGCTGGCGAATGAGCTCGTCGCGGAGCGCCGGCTGTACTTGGCACTGGCCGGCCCCGCGGTGTTGCTCGCCCTAGCACTCTTGCACGCGACCAGGAGTCCGCGCGTCGCCGGGGCGACCGTCGGGGCGGCGGTCGTCGCGCTGGGCGTGACCACCGCAGCCCGCAATGAGCTCTACCGCAGCACAGCGAGACTGCTCGGTGACACCGTCGCCAAGCGTCCTGCCAACGTGAGAGCTCGATACAACTACGGAAACGCCCTCAAGGACGAGGGGCACCCCGAGCTGGCGCTGGCAGAGTACCGGCGGTGCATACAAGTCGACGTCGGCTTCATGGACTCGTACGGAAACGCTGTGCGAACCGCGGGCCTGCTCGGCCTTCGAGATCCGTGGAGGGGCAACGAGCCCAAGGACCCAGCGGATGCCACGCTCGACAAAGAACGAGCCAACACCGAGGTCGCCGCAGCCGACCAACTGATGGCACGCGGCGACCGGCAAGGCGCGGTCGCCGCTTTGCATCGAGCGGCTCTTCTGGATCCCTACCTCGAAGAGCCCGAAGCACGCTTGAGCCTTCTGGCCGCTTTCCAACCAACCCCAGAACTACGCGACGGTACGGAAGCCGTGCGCGCGGGGTTCAGGGCATGGGCACTCAACGACCAGAAGTTCTCACCATCGGTTGCCCTCGCGGTGGGCGCAGGCCTGGCGCGGCTGGGACGGTTTGACGACGCGATCCGAATCGTCTCGGAGCTTCGCAACAACGCGGAGGCGTCCGGCATGAGCGAGTTGGCGAGCGAAGCCCACCGGCAGCTCGATCTCTATCGCAAGCACATGCAGTGGACGCCACCAACGGACCTGGCCTCGCCACGATGACAGCTCTGCCGGTTGCGGACGACCCAGACCGGTATCGGCATCGCGCCTCATGGGAACACAGACGGGCTGTAGGTGCAGAACTGCCGGAATCGCGTAGCACACGAGGGTCGTTCTGCCCTCTCGCCGCCGGGAGGCCGACGCGAAAGAGCGCAGACGTCGCCGTTCGAGCCGTCGATGATGACCGGCACCTTCGTCCGGCAAGGCTCTCCCACTACCGCTCACTTCGTCTCGGCCCCGGCAAGTGCACGAGAGTCGAAGCTCGCACGGCCACGATGCGGTCCCGTTCGAGCCAGGATGGATAGTAGTTCAAGTTCACCTCCGGGGCGCCTAGACCGAAGAGGAACGTGTTGGGCCGATTCGCCGGAATGGCGTCAACCGGTACCTCCGCTAGCCACAGGACGAGCACGTCCGCCTTCTTGGGTTCGTTGACCACGTTCGCGCCCAGCGCACGGCCCTGTTCGGAGAACGCCTGCGTCACGCGCGGACTCAGGTAGAACAGCGTCGCGGGGTTGGCCGCGACGACTGCGGAAGCGGCCAGTACGTGCCTCGGGCGACTTGGCTCATCAATCTCCGATGCTTGCGATACGAGCCACCCGCCGTTCACCAGCAGAACAACGCCGACGACCGCAGGCACGACGACCCGACCATAGCGAGACTGGAGCCTTTCCGCCGCCGCCCCCACACCCCAAGCGCACCACGAAGCCAGCGCAGGCGCCATGAGCAGCGCGTTGCGCACGAACATCACGCGTTGCACGCTCACGATCGCGAGGTACGCGACGACCAGAATCGACACGGGCAGCGCGACCGCCCGGCTCCTCTTCCAGGCAGCGACCACGCCTATCAGCGCGGTCGCGCCGAGAATCGGACCGAACCACCAGCGAGGAGATAGGAACGGGCCTAGCAGGTAGACGAGGAGACGCCAGAGGTGGTCAGGGCCAGCGCCGACGGTGTACGGGGGTTGCCCAGTCGCGTAGTGCCGGTGCTCGTGCAGAATCTCGACGACGAACTGCAGCGGTTCGATCATCGGACCCGGGCAGAGCAGAAGAAACGCTGCGGCGAACAGGCCGGCTAGGCTGAGCAGTTGGAGAGCAACGGCTCCCTTCGGCAGACGACTCCTCAGCTGGAGAAAGCCGGCAACGAGCACGGGCAACAGCAGAATCCCGCCGTTGAGCTTGGTCGCGGCGCCACAAGCGGCGCTGACCGCTGCGATGCGCAACCAACCGATGCTCCGGCGCTGCACCCCCTGTGCGACCAGCCAGAGCGTCGCCGCCGAGAACGCCATGAGCACACCGTCGGGCGCGGTCCACCGGGCGTGATATGCCGCTTCCCACGAGAGGCCGACCACTGCTGCCGCCAGGACGGCTTCGGCGGCACGCCCGCGCCACGTCCAAGTCAACAGCGCGGTGAACGGGACCGCTAGCGAGGATGCAAACAGAAAGAGCACGCGCGCCTGGCGGATGACCGGAGTGGGGTCGAAGCCCGCGGCCGCGCTCTGGGTCCACTGCTCGTAACAAGGAATCCACGAGACGGGCACCGCGGGATCGACGCTCGCAAGACACTGCATGGCGCCGTGCGCGCCGGCCACGAATCGCGGAAGGGCGGGCAGCAGAGTGAGCCAGTACGGAATGGAGGGATACACGAAGAACAACGGCAAGAATCTTCCCGTGCGCAGCGCTTCCGACACGGACACCGCCAACCGAGGCTCGTCCCAATGACGCCCGAAGTCGATTCCGAGCAGGCCCGTGCCGACAAACACTGCCCAAATCACCAGCACGGCGAGTACCGCCAGAAGCATCGTCGTCCTCGGCAGCACCCCAGCAAGTTCCAGGGACGACGATCGTGGCGACCGGCGGTTCAACCAAGCGGGCATGGGGACAACTCCTCGACGAGCCTGGAGTGTACATCGAACCCGATGGCGATGCGGGCCACAACTGCCGGTCCTGCGCGGGCAACCTCGACATCATGGGCGGGACGCGACCGGGATGTGAGCGTTGTGGCAAGTTCAACATCCACGGCAACGGATCGTTCTCCGAAACAGTGCGCGGGTCTGCCAGATCCACGCGCGACCGCAGACGTGCCACGAGACCTTCCGGCCGAAGGGCCAGGCGCGGGCCCGTCAAGCCGACGCCGATTGCGCGACCTGCCGCGAATTGCGAACGAGTACCGACGACCCCGGGTGAGACGATTGCAGCCGAGAGGTCCCAGAATCGCCCGGCATGCAACCGTCAATCTACCCTCACTCACGCGCCGAAGAAGCCGGTGCAACGGGAGCCGTGTCGGATTCCTCTTGCGGAGTGCGACCCGTCCGGTCAACGGGCCGAGCAGACGACAGAGTCCCTATGAACGCTCGTTCAACGCCAACGACGGGAACAGCGGACAGGTAGCGCCGGGCGGACGCCAGGTCCCCGCGACGGGCAGCGTCCACCGCAAATAGAAACACCACTTCGGGCGTTTGTTGATCGGCGATCGGACGCATGGCCGCCTGGAAGCCTGTGGCGTCGTGGGCAGCGAGGGCCAGCGCCGCCTCGACGGTGTGGGTACGATAGCAGTCCGGACATCGGGATCGCTGAACAGCCAACTCACTACGTGCCTCGTCGAGCACCGCCACAGGAGCATTCACAAGTGACACCAATCGCAGCGGATTGAGATAGCGGAACGACGCCCGCGCCTCAGGTTGGACACGCGGATCATCGGCCCGGACGTAGATCATCGCCAGGTCGTCGAAGTACAGCAATCTCCAGGTAGCGGGAGACGCGGCCATGACGAACGCGATCGGATCGTAGGCCATGAAGCCCCAGGAGATCCCCCAGCGGCTGGTTTCGTCCTGCAGTGTCTGCGGAGAGCGCGCGAGCGCATAGTAGCCGCGCGTAAACTCCGGCGTGTAGAGGATGGCTGCGCGCTGGTCGATGAAGACCGGATGGTCGGGCAGGCAGAAGAGTAGGTAGCTACCGAAGTCGAATGAGTTGAGCATGCGCCCCCCGAGCGGCCATTCGCGCGCGAAACGGCAAGCCTGTTCGGGGTATGCACCGGGATCGAGCCCCGTCCCGACCTCGCGCAGCAGACGCCGGTCGCCGAGCAGCAGGAACGACGCGGCGAGCGCCACCGCGCCTACAGCGCCTCGGCCGACCCACCGCTGGAACTGCAGAGCACGGGAGTCGAGCAGCCGATGTCGCAGGGCAGCGGCACCGATCGCGACCAATGGGGCAGCGCACAGCAACGTTGCCTTGATGAAGCGCCCGTGCCGGAGGGTGACGAACGCGAGGGAAGCCACGAGAGCGAGACGCCAAACCGAAACCCGCCGGCCCGCGGCGAGAATGACGAGCAGCATCGCCACAGACAGGAACGGGAACAGGTCGCTCATCGTGGCCCATTCGAACGGTCTCCACTCAACACCAGCGCCAAAGGTCGGGTCGTCGCCGCGGACGAACAAGAACATGAGCGGCTCGCGAATTCCCTCGGGGTTGGCAAGTGAAGCCAGAAAGGCGACAGCCGGCAGAGCCAAAGACGGGAGCAACTGAGTGCGGCTCACCGGCCTCGTCAGCACAGCACGCGCGAACCGCTCCAGCGCGTAGAACCCGACGACGAGCAGGCCAATCAGAACCGAGCCGTGGAGGTTGGCCCACAGTGCAATAAGCGGGAAGACGGCGGCGACCCAACGCCAACGGGGCCGACGCTCGTGTTCCCCAAGCACGACAAGCAGCGCGGCAAGGAGGGCAAAGGATAGCGTTTCGGGACGAAGATAGAGGCGGAAGAGCAACTCGCCGAGAATGGCCGCAAGGATGACGGCGGCGGTCCAGATGCGAACACCGCTCCGAACCATTTCCCGGGCGAGCAAGACTAGAGTCGCGGCGATGGCAGCGCCTCGCAGGAAATAGCAGCCGACGTAGCCGTCTGCCCGATACGCGGCCGCAAGGAGCACGTCGCCAAGCCAACTATCGAGGTACTGGCGGTGGCCGAGAAAGGTGAATGAGAACGTATCGCTCCGCGGGAACTCGCGGTGGTCCAACGTCCAGGACCCCAGGACGACATGCCAATGAAAGTCGCCGGAGAAGTCGCGGACGAATCCCGCGAGAATGCCCATGGTGACAAGTGTCAGGTACGCTGGGGCCACCGTCGCCCAGGAGGCGGGGGTCGGAACGACGGGTTGGGCAGGCTGCGAGCCGCGGGCGTGGTCCGTGCGGTGGATCGGCGGGTCCTGAGAATCCATGCACGAGCGAGCCTAGCATATCGAGCGTGACACCTTGCGGCGCCGGATTCGACCGTTCGGCGTAGAGGCGCCCCGGCGTCCCTTCGGATCCTGCACGGAAACGGGACGCGCGATCAATCGGCACGCCGAACGGTGGCCAGACAGCCCTTCGGTCACCTACGGGCACCGAGCCGGGGGCACCGTGCTTGGCAGCGCCCGGAGCAGCGGGTACGCTATCCCCCGGATGAGTCGAGAAGTTGAAGATGCTCGATGGGTCCGATGGTTTGAGGCACGTTCGCCGGACTGGGCCAACGTCGCCGGCTCCTTGATCTGCATGACCTTGGTTGCGCGCGCGATGTGGAGCCAGGGACGCCTGACGATTGCAGCGGGTGTTGGTCTGGCTGGCTTGACCAGCGCGCTGTTTCTCCGACGGTCCAATCGTCTCGCGGACCTAGCACTCGTTCTGCTGCCCAGCCTGGCGTTCGCGCGCAGCGGTGCGGACGCGATTGATCTCCGTCAAGCGCTCGCCCCGTTCGTCGCCCAAGCTCCGGGGCAGATGCCGCTGCTGTTGTTGCGCGTGGGTCTGTTTCTTTTCGCGCTGCTCGAGCCCAAGCCACTCACGCAAGGCCGCGCGGCGGCCCTCTCGTGCCTCGCCTTGGTCATGGTCGGCTCTCTGTTCGCCCAAGGCTTGTGGTTGGTGATGCTGTTGGCGACGATCTTGGTAGTAAGCCGCCAAAGCGTCCCGCGGGTGCGGGGGCCATCGCGGTGGGGCGCAGCGTTTCTGCTCGCGACAGCTCTGGTCGGGCTCGCGCCGCACTGGTCGGCGTCTCCCGCACGTTCCACGCCGGACAGCCCGCCCGCGCTGGTTCAGTATTGGCGCGAACGCGGGAATCTGTTTCGCGCCCGCGCCGCAGCGTTGGCGTGGGCCAGACAAGAGCCGGTTCCGGGCGAAGGGTACTTGACGTTGGCCGACCTGGTGTGGGAACTCGGCCACGAAGACCGGGCACGCCGCGTCCTCGAAAAGGTGATCGCTCACCCGGCATCCGACCAAGTGCGGCGCCAAGCGGAAGACCGGTTGAGCCGTTGGGGGCGGCGGTGAGCGCGAACGCAACGCCGACGGTTCGGTTCGCAGAATGGCTCTGCATCGGTGCGGGCATTCTTGCCATCGCGGGGCTTGCCTGGCACCAGATGGCAATTCTGGGCGATGGCTTCTGGGGCATAGCGACTGGAAGGTGGATGCTCGCGCACCGCGCACTGCCCCAACACGATCCATTTTCCTTCGCGTCGACGCCCGGCCGGTGGCTCGTCGTCAGTCCGGGAACGTGCATCATTTTGGCCGCCATCGCGTCCTCCCTTGGCTTGAGCGCGCTGATGGTGGTCGGCTCCATCCTCGAGACGCTGGCCGTCGGCATCCTGTGGCTGGGGTCCTCAAGGCGCCTGCTCCCTCGGCTCGTGCTGCTGCCGCCGGCGCTCTACGTGATTCAGTGCGACGCAGAGGACGTCAGCGTCCGGGGCCAGCTCTTCGGGGACCTCGCCTTCGTATTGCTTCTGGGCCTTCTTGCACGACTCCGAGACGGAAAACGCGTACACCCCGCATGGATCGTGGCGGGTTCGGCGTTGTGGGTGAATCTCCACCCTTCCTTCTTGCTCATGGCGCTGCTTCCCCTTGCGTCGAGCCTGCTGCTGCTTCTCGACTCTGCCGAGAACCGCCCCAGGTTGCGCCCTTTCGCCGCCGCCTCTGGCTGGGCCCTCGCGGGAATGATGGTCAATCCCTATGGCCCCGCCTACGTGCGCCACGCGCTGGGAACGGCCATGGCGACGAGCACACAGTCATACGATCTCTTCAGATCCCCACCGTTCCACGACGTCGGATGGCTGATCCCGCCGATGATCGGACTCTTGCTCATGATCGCCCGAGGGCGTTGGGGCCCATCGCGAGCGCGCCGTGCCGAGCAGACGTTCGTGGCATGCTGGGTCGTGGCAGCGTGCCTCGCCCGGCGCTATGCGCCGCAGTTGATCGCGGTGGAGATCGGAGTCTTTGCGCCGATGCTCGATTCGATGGACTCACGCCTTGCCCGGCGGGCGGGCCGACTGTCCGAGAAGCGTTTGGCTGCCGCGGGCCTCTCGACGTTCGCCCTGCTCACCGCGGCGATAGCGGCAAGCTGGCTTCGCGAAAGGAAGGACCCATTGCGGGACGTACCGGCGGCTGCGGCTGAGGTCGCCCACGATGCCGAGCAAGTGCGGGCGCACGCGGGAGCTTGGCCGAACCGAATCGTCAACCCTCTGCATTGGGGAGGCTATCTGGCATACGCCTGGATGGGACATCCCAAGTATTTCATCGACGGCCGGGATCACGTCGTCTTGTTCGGCAACGGGACCAACTCGGACGCGCAATCCCTCTGGGCTGGTGCGCCGGACAGCGACGAACTCCTGGATACGTACGAGGCGGGCATCGTTCTTTGGGAGCGGGGGGCTCCGCTGGATCTCCGACTGCGGACCGAGCCGGGCTGGCAGTTGGTTCACCAAGATCGTATCGCGGTCGTCTACCTGCGCGAGCCCCATCGCGCGGGGGACTGATCGACGAACGCAAGATGCGTCGTCGGGGTCGCCCACAACACGCGGGCGGTTCTGGTCAGCGGAAGGTGGGCGGAGCGAGGGTTGTAGGGGACCGGGAGTCTGACGGTGTCACTCCCTGGAGTCAAACCGCGCGCAAGCCACTGCGGCCCATTACTCTTCGGGGTTGGTGGCGACGTAGGTGGGGGCGATGGTCACTACAATTCCGCTGCCCGTGCTGCCCTGGATCTTGCCATCCAATTGGAACGTCGACAGGGTTTGATCACCGTTCAAATCGCCGTTGGCCTGCGCGGTGAACGTGTCGCCCGGCGCTCCTGTCGTGGCAGACGCAATGTACTGGTACATGTAGTATTGCGGGTCGCGCATCGAGAAGTTGAGACACTCCCACCCCGAGGACCCCGCCCACTCGGTCGGATTCGACTGGTACTTCTTGCCCTGTATGTCCGCTTGTTGCGCAGGAACAGACGTCGTGCTCGGGCACAGGTGGTGCCCGACGCCCGTGCTCGTTCCGATGGTGAGAACAGCGCCATTCATCTGCTCGCTGTCATACGCCGACGCCGCGTCCTTCGCCATGCGCCCGATGCCTTCCTTGGCCTCGGCCGTCTTGGCGTTCAGGAGGTACTTGCGCACGCCGTAGATCGCCAGGGCGGCGAGAATGCCGATGATCGCAACGACGATCATCAACTCGACCAGGGTAAAGCCACGCTTGCTGATTCTCTTGAACGTACGCATGCAAACTCCTCCTTGGGCTCCGTGCCCATTTGGAACTCTCTCAGCCTTGCCGGCGCTGCGGTCGGCTGATTGACTGTCGTTCCGGATTCTCGAACCTGTCCCTCGCGCCCGCGCGCGAGTTCCTGTCAGAAGCCAGTCGGACTATTGCCCATTTCCCTCACAGTAGATGTCCGTCGTATAGGAGCTTCCCAGGCAGACGGTGTAGGCTCCCGAAGGCCCACTACCGTCGAGGTCGCCCTTGGCCTGGATGAGATACCAGGGCTCCACGGGAGTGGCGAACGTCGGATAACCGGTCAAGTCGGTGTCGGCCTGTGGCAACGCCTGCCCAGGCCCGCCCGCCACCGCCGCATACACGAAATACACGGGGCCCGGAACTGTCACGTTGAGAATTCGCCAACGTTTCGCCGTCTCCGATGCACCCCCGCCCCACTGAATCTTGGCCGCCGCTGCGGGGGATGCCGCGGGATAATAGTCAGTCGTCAGGCTTGTCGACACGTTGAGATACGACAGCGTCTCGGCCCGGTACGCCTCCTCTGCGGCCTTGATCGCGTTGATCATCTGCGGCGCTTCCGACGACTTCGCCGAGTTGATGTACTTCCGGTAGCCCAGGGCCGCCAACGTGGCGAGGATGCCCATGATCGCCACCACCGCCATCAGCTCCGCGAGCGTGAACCCACGGACCGGGCCGCGGACACGCTGTGCAGGAAAGGTCGAGTGGGTCATGGGACAAGCCTCGTCTAGCACGCTTCGTGCCGTTCGGACCTCAGCATAGCCGCCACCCGCATTCCTCGCAAGAAACCGCGTTCGATAGCTCTGGTTCGTCATGACGTCCTCATCGCAGGTGACAATTTTCGTCCGGTGCCGGCCTCCCGGTGACGCTTTCCGTCAGGGCCTCGTCGGGGGCCCCTCCGCATCCGACAACCGAGCCTCGCCCTCGTCCGGATCGCCATTGTCCTCGCCCGCGTCGATCGCGAGCTTGGCAACCCGGTATCGCAGAGACCGAAACGAGATTCCCAGCAGCCGGGCCGCCGCCATGCGCACCGACCCGGACCGCTCCAAGGCCTGCAAGATCAGCCGCCGCTCCACGTTCGCCAGCACCTCGTCCAGGTGGCAGCCCTCGGCCGGCAGATCGAGCACCTGCACCTCGGCCGGGCGCGCCGAGCCGATGATTGCGGCAGGCAAGTCCGCCAGCCCCAGCGTCGGCGTGTCGGCCAGGGCCACGGCTCGCTCGATGATGTTCTCCAGCTCCCGCACGTTTCCCGGAAACGAATGCGCTTCCAGGGCCTGGAATGCATCCTTCGCAATCCCGCGAACCGGCTTGTCGTGCTCGCGCGCAAACCGTCGGATGAATGCCTCGACCAGCGCGGGCAGGTCTTCCTTTCGCTCGCGAAGCGGCGGCAGGTCGATGCGAATCACGTTCAGCCGGTAGTACAGGTCCGTCCTGAACCGGCCCTGAGCCACGGCCGCTTCGATATCCGCGTTGGTCGCGGCCAGAATCCGCACGTCGATGTCGTTCTCGACATTGCTTCCCACGGCGCGGACCTTGCGCTCCTGCAGGACGCGCAGGAGCTTGACCTGCAGCGTCATGGGCAGCTCGCCGATCTCGTCGAGCAGCAGAGTCCCTCCGTCCGCGGTTCGCAGGACCCCGGGGTTGCGACTGGCCGCGCCCGTGAACGCGCCCTTCTCGTGGCCGAACAGCTCGCTTTCCATCAGCGGCTCCGGCAGAGCCGCGCAGTTGAGCACCATGAAGGGCCGCGCGGCCCGATCGCTCTTCTCGTGAAGAATGCGCGCGATCCTCTCCTTGCCGGTCCCGCTGCCGCCGGTGATCAGCACCGTGGCTCGCGTGGACGCGACCTTGTCCACCACCTCGATCACGCTGCGCATGGCCGGGCTGTTGGCCACCCATGCGGCAGCCTCGCGCCCACGGCCGACGCGTGCCCGCAGCTCCTCGTTCTCCGCAACGATGCTCGCCTTCTCGTGGGCCTTCTGAACGCGCTCGACCACCTCGCGCAGGCTCGGGAACGGCTTCGAGACGAAGTCGTACGCGCCTCGCTTCATCGCGTCGTACGCATGCTCGTGATACGCCGTCATCACGATCACTTCGGTCGCGCTGCTGCGCCGCTTGGCGGCTTCCAGCACCGCGAACCCGTCGCCGTCGGGCATTCTGAGATCGGTGAGCACGACGGGAAACGGTGGCTCGGCGGAGCCGATGAGCTGTCCGGCCGACACGCACCCGGGCGCGGTGACCACGTCGTAGCCCTCACGTCGAAACAGCATCGATAGCGTGTCTCGCATGGCAGGCTCGTCGTCGACGACGAGAACCCGTCTGGGCGGAGCGGTCGCAGTCTCGGCCATGGTCGTAGTTCTACCACGAGACAGGGCGGAGGAACGACAAGGGCGGCGAATTGTGGGAACGAGCGGCTCGCCTCGCGCCGTGGAAGCAGCACCGGAGCAGCCCTCCCGAGCCGTCGCGGGACAAGGGTCGCGCGCCCGGCGCGACGCGCTATGATGCGGACATGCGCTGGTCGCAGGCGTCGATCGTGCTGGCACTGCTGCTGGCTGCGTGTGAATCCACGAATGGATCGGTGCAGCAAACGCCCACGGACGCTTCGGCCCCCGACGCGGGCGAAGCAGGTTCCGCGACGTCTGTCACGTTCGACGAGAGCGGGACGCTGACCCTGCTGCCGGGCGAGACGCGCGAGCTGGGCGTCACGGTCGAGCCCGCAGGCACGCACAACGTTCGCTTTGCGCTGCTGGGAACGTCGCTCGATGCGTCGCTCAACGCGGACCAGGTCGCCACCGATCCGTCGGGCCGCGCGGTCGTGCGGCTCACTGCGGCGCTGTCCGCCACCACGTTTCGCATCCGCGCGACGGCTGACGACGGCCCCTTCGACGAGGTGGCCGTGTCGGTCAGCGCCGACGGCTTTGCGACCGTGCTGGTGCGTCCGCAAGGCTACACGGGACACCGCGCGACACCGCTTTGGACGGCGTCCGCGTTGGCAAGGACGACGTGCGCTTCGCTGACGGGCAATCCGCCCGCCGATGGTCCCATCGTGGCGCAAGCGCCGGACGGCAGCGCGGTGAAACTGGAAGGGCTGCCGGTCGGCCCGACCGTGGCGGTCACGCTGCGAGCGGGCAAGTCCGTCTCCGGTTGCAGCGACGTCAAGGATCTTGCCGCGGCGGAGGAGCGCGCGGTCACCGTGCTCGTCGCGGACACGCCCATCGACATCGAGTCGACCAACGTCGCGTACCGCATGGCGCTCAGCACCGACATGACCGCGCTGCGCGCTGCGATCGACGGCGACAGCGCGCATTTCGTCGAGGCGCTGCTGCCGTCCGACAAGAGCATGGCGTCGACCTTGTTGGACGAGATGGAGGCGTTGGCGCCGGATCCTGCCGACATGGCGTCGGCGCGCTCGGCGGGCGATTGGGACCAACTCGCCGGAGCGATGCTCGACGCCAGCGGCGTGGATCTGCGCGAACAGCTGTCGCATTGGGTCGAGAAGGGACTGGCGAAATTGTGGGCCGGCGAGCTGGTCGACGGCCGATTGGCGGCGCAGGGGGCCGGGGAAGGACACGCGATTCTGACGCTCTCGCGGCTCGGCGGCCTGGATGCCGGCGAGGTCGGGGTTCCCGCCGAGACGCTGGTCTCGCTGGTCGCGGCGCCCAAGGACACCGTGCAGCTCGGGGGCAACCTCATGTGGTTCCCGAGCCAGCTCGTCGCGAGCGCAGCCGATGAAGGCGCCCGGCATCTCGCCCCACCCGCCACCAACGGCCGCGAGGCCCTCGCGTCCGGCTTCCAGTGCGCTGGCTTGCCGGCTCAACTCACGGCCATCGCTTCCCTGCCCTCTTCCTGCGACGCTGCTTGCATGCAGTCGCTGTGCGAGTCGGCCGTGGCCGCCTTGTGGGCGCTCGGCCGAAACGCTTCGGCCGATCAGCTGCAGGCCGCATCCCTGGTGTTCACGGTCTCGGCCGCGGCGGACGTTGCGCCCGACGCGACGGTCGCCGCCATCGACGGCGCATGGGCAGGCACCTACTCGTCGGACACCAAGTCCGTCGATTTGAAAGGCACGGTCTCGGCCTCTTCGCAACCCTAGCGGGGCAGGGCCCCGGCCCAAGTTGGGGGCTGTCGCCCCCACGCTCCCGTTGGTCGCTGCCCCCGCGGTCAGGCAGGGCATCGCCAAGACCGAATGCCGTTCGAGTTCTGCCTTGACGAAACT
>JAJZQG010000372.1 GCA_021847645.1 Myxococcales bacterium | reverse complement strand
GCTAACTAGCATGGCCATATTCGGCCGCCCGAAAGCGCTTGTGCTAACTAGCATGGCCATATTCGGCCGCCCGAAAGCGCTTGTGCAAGGTTGCATGGGCCCTCCAGGCCCACGACGCGCGGAGCGTCGCGCTCCTTCTCTGCCGCTGCCGACGCGGGGTTTCGCTCTCGAGGCCGGGGCGTGACGTCATGGTCGGGGCGGCTCCCGCCGATCAGATGAGCACCGTGCGCACCGCGAGGTCGTCGGCCGAACACCTTGTCGGGGAGGCGACAGGTGTGGAAGCTCGCGCGATCTTGTCGATTGCACCTGCAAAGCGATCTCGGTAGATCTCGTAAGCGGCGGGTTCGACCTGCGGACGCGCGGGAGGTTGGCGATGACAACGCAGAATGCAGGACGCGAGCTCTCAGCTCGGTGCACCTGTTGCCGATGCTGATGGGACTCTCGGCGTACGCGGCAGCGTGTAGCGCCGGCGGGCGCGAGCCGAATGACAACGCCGAGCCGACTTCCGCGAAGACCCAAGCGATGACCGGCCAGAGCTGCGGAACCGATCCCGCGTTCAGAGCCGTCGGCGCGCTCGTCAAGAAGGCCGGCGAGATCGACACCATGTACTGCACGGCCACGAGAATCGGGTATGGCGTCTTCCTGACCGCTGCGCACTGCACCTGTGGCGGCGTAGTGAACGCTCCGGGCTGCGACGTGTGCGGAGGCGAGTTCATGGGCAACGACGGCAGCTCCGCCAACTTGGAGCTCGGCAAGCGGGTGAGGATCGGCCCGTTCTCCCAGAACGACGATTCGATGAGCGACGTCGAGCTTTGCTTCGGCAAGGAGTTGACCTATCCACTCAGCAAGCTGGCGGTGGCATCCTTGCCCAACAGCCCACAGCCCGACTATTTGAGCTCGGGAGTCACCATGGTCGGCTTCGGGCAGCAGTGGGATGGTTCGGCTTGCACAGACCCAGGTACATGCCGGTTCCGGGAGACGTCCGCAGGGTCGGACTTCCCCGGGCACGTCGTGGTGCAATTCGGAGACGGGGAAGGCGACTCCGGCGGTCCCATCTTCCAGGGGCACGTGGCGGGCTCCCAGACCAAGCCTGTCGTCATAGCGGTGATGAGCCAACTGCTGAGGGAGGATTGGAACAAGACAACGTGCATGGGCCCGGCAACGTTGTGCACGAGTCTCCCGTACTCGAGCAACTCTCAATCAGCTCTCGATCTGATCCGCGCTGCGATGGCCGCCGAGGATCCGGATGGTGACGGCGTCTACGGTCCGTCCGACGTCTGCCCTGGCCCCGACGACAAGCTGGACACGGACGGCGACGGCGTGCCGGACGGTTGCGACTATTGCCCATGGGACACCGATCGCGACCTGGACCACGTGTGCGACAAGGTCGACAACTGCAATGTCTTCAACCCCGGCCAGGAGAACTCCAACGCCGTGTTCGAGGCGGAGCTCGGAAAGCCTGCCCTGGGCGACGCTTGTGACACGACACCGGTCGCCACACCGATTCCGGGCAGCACGGGCTTGGTCTTCGGGCCGAACGTCGCGGAGTGCTCAGCTCCGGGCGCGCCAGGCAAAGTGGGCTTGCTGGCATGCGCAGCGCGACGCAATTCCTACGACATGTCGCTGTGGACGACGGCAGAGTCCACGTACGGTGGCCCCCTCCAAGCGCACACGGCGTTTCGATACTGCATTTGCCGGAACGTCGACGGCGCTCCATTCCCCAATGTTCACGCGTGCGGGAATCTTGGCTGCCCAATCAGCAACCTCGAGTTCAACAAACAGCCAAGTACCCTGCCGGGCGACACCCGATGGCTCCCGATCACCGTCTACAAGGGTGCTCCGCAGTTCAGCGGCAGCGAGCTGACGGGTCAGCCCTGGGACGAGCAACAAGGCGAAGAGGTGCAGTTCTTGGCCCAGGGGCAGAAGAGCTGCCAAGGCTTCGCCCCCGACGATCCGGCTAACAACCACTTCGGTCTCGCCACGTGGAACTGGCCGCACGACGCTCCTATCTGGAAGGCGCAGGGCTTCTGGAGCGACATCTCTACGCCGCCCGCCGGCGATTTCCCCGACGGCCCGGATATCGGCGGATGGCTCTGGACGCACGACGATTCGGCGCAGGGCTCGGGGTCCTCCAACTGCGTCGACGGGAGCACGATTGCGCCTTACTGCATGATGGGCAACAGCTACCAACCGTGGAACCCTTCTGCTCGGACCTACGCTTGCCCCATGCCGATCCACCCGCTGGGCCCGAACCCGTCCGGCATCTCGACCTACGTCGCGACGACCTCGGGAGCGCAGATCAGGTGGCAGCCCGAGCAGTCGTTCACGCTGTCGCTCCCGCTGGTCTCGCAATACGAGCTCTCCACGCTCAGTGCCCTGAACCCGGTGGCCGTAGGTGCTTCCATCGTACACGCCGGCTTCGCGGTGCCTTGCGGACAAGCCGGCGATGACATCGCACGGATCTCCTTGGCCGGGCAGGTGCCCCTCGTCGTGTCCGAAGCCTTCAGCAACCAGCTTCGTCAACTGCTTCGCGAGCCCGGCGATCTCATCTGGGTCGCGCCAAGCGGACCGGTGGAGCAGATCGGCCTGGGTCAGTTCCCGCTGGCAGTGGCGGTGGGAGCCTCGGATGGGGCGGTGAAGTGGGCCGTGCGCCCGGCGCCCGATGGCACCATGGTTCCCTACCAGCCGTCGTGCCGCGACTGCCAGCCCCCGTCCGAGCAGGGCGCCATGCTCTCGGCCGTGATCGCAACGCCGCCCGCTGCGCTCGGTGCAACCGCATACTCCGCCTTGACCGGTCGCCTCGTGCAGCTCTCCGGCACAGACCCGAATGGCACCCTCGACCAGGTCGCCATCTCGACCGTCGGCAGCCCGGATGCCGAGATTCGTCCATTGCAGCCCGGGGCGCGTCGGCCTTGGTCCACGCGCGCCGCCGCGTTGTCGGACCTCAACGACCAACTGTGGGTGGTGAGCGACGTTCCCGAACCGCACGGGGCGCCTGCCCGGCTGTACTTGCAGATGATTGACCCGCGCAGCGGCGTTATCGAGGACCAACAGCGCCTGATGGCGGGACTGTCGCGCACGTGGCTGGTGACCACCGCGCAAGGCGAAGCGGTACTGGTTGCGGCGAAGCCGAACGCGCCGTGGTACCTTGTTGCTGTCGTGGGAACGACCGGACCGTCGGACAAGCTGAGGTTGCGGCTGCTGGGAGTGGCCCTGCGGCAGGGCGATGTCATCGGCGCGCCGCAGGTCTCGTCGGACTCGGTGGTCGTGCCCATTGTGGACCATGTCGTCTCGAAGCACCCGAAGGATCCGCTCAACCCGGCGAACGTTCGGGCTGATGTGGTCTCGCTCGACGACATTCGCTCGCGGTCGCAAACCCCGTGCTTCGAGAACGGGAGCGCGCCATGAGTCGGAGCGCGGTCTGGCTTGTCGGCCTCGCGGCCCTGGCTGGCCCTGCCAGCGTGCGTGTGTTCGTCTCCGGGGCAACACACCGATTCCACGCTGTCCGACGCTCAGGCTCCGGAGGCGGGCCTACCGGACACGGGTGGATCCGACGCCTCGCCCGACGACGGCGCATCGGAGGCAGCACCGGACGCGAGCCCCGACGCCGCAACGTCATTCGCGCAGCCGTGCAGCACGCTTCCCGCGGCGACCGACCCGATTCCGGCCGGGTTCCCACAGGACGCGTGGCGGCTGCCGGCGCTAGAGGCAGCCGCCTGGGTGTTCGGAATCGCACCTCCACCGGAGCCGCTCGTGTGGACCACGTGCGGACAGGGATGCAAACAACTCGACACCTCGTGGTCGGATCCAGCAACAGGCCCGCTGTACGGCATGACCATCGGAGGGCTTGTTGACGGCGTGCCTTGGCTGGCACTCAAGCAGCGCTTGGACGACGCCAAGGCACGGACATGGATCGGACCGGCTGACGGACCGGCTAGCGCTGCCCTGATAGAGGCAGATCTAAGCACCAGTTCTACCGACACCGGCTTCTCGGCGGCGCAGTTGGTTTCGTCACGTGGCTTCGTACTCACTGCCTACTTCGGGAAGTTCGTGACAACCTTTGGCGCGCCGATCGGATCGCCGATGATTTGTTTCGCGCGAAGCGCGACGACGGCGTCATGGCTCAGCGCCGCCCTGCTCCCCGACCGCTGGGCCGTGGCCGGCAGTCCCGCTCCGATTCTGACTGGCGCGTGGCCTCCGGTCGCCGGTCACGAGGACCTTCTCACGCTCTCGGCTCCGACCGGAGACCAGCTCAACGACGTCACGACTGCAGGCCAGCGCCTCGTCTGGTTCGGCTACGGCGCTGGCAAGCAATACCACCTGTGGACCTGGCAGCCGGGTGAGGCTGTTCAACTGCTTGTCAACCCACCTCCATCGAGTGGACAGCAGAACTGCTGCGCGGCCAGTACGGACGATCAGATCGCCTGGCTGCGTGGGACGGGCTACAACGAGGACTCCGGCTATGCCGCATTCGATCAGGTCGACCTGATGACGGCGCCTCTGCCGATCAACCTCCTGCCCGTCACGGGCTGCAGGGTCCGCACGGTCCCGCAGCCGTCCATGAGCAACCCGGGCGTGGTGGGCGGCGGCTACTGGGCCAACGCGGCTGCGCCCGCCAACGACCCGAGCGCCGGCTACATCTATGTCGTCCGCCTGACGGACGGACGCATGTGGAAGATCCCCGAGCGCGGACCGCAGCAGCCGTGGACGAAGATCCTGTACGTGACCTCCTCCGAGATCGCGCTGCTGGAGGGCTATTGGGGCCATCCCGAGTGGGCGTCCACGGTCGTGCGCTACGACCTGGCGTCGCTCGGCCCGGGTGAGGCGCCGTGAGCGAGCGCAGCCCAGATACCTCGTAGTGGTCGTCTCGGACCTTTTCGTGGGCGTGGACCCTGACGGCGACCGCAACCTGGACCGGGACGCTGCCTCTTGGACGACGAACAATCCTCCGGCAAAGCCGGAGGGATTGCATGTGTGAGCCGCCCAAGGCGGCATGGTTGTTGGCCGCTCACGAGCGGGTCTGTGAGCCACCGTCAGGTGGCGCCGGTCGACATGCAGACGTGCGTGGGTCGGCCGGTGAGACACGCCGGCCGTCATCCTCAACGCGCAATCATTCGCCCACGTGCGCGCTTCGTTCGACCGATGACCAGCCGCGCTCGGCGCTGCGGCGCCCTTTGCCCAGCAGACGCCCTTCTCCTTGGGGAGAAGGGCTCGCCAGCCAGCGCGCCATCGCGGGGATGAGGGTCAGACCATTGCGTCATGGCGTAACAAGGACGAGCCGCTGCATCTGCCACCGCGGCCAACCCCAGGCCGCCAGACTCCCGGATCTGTCAAACTTCGGATGCCTCCCCGCCAAAGGCGGGGGGACTCCCGCTGACGCTAAACTGGATCACGTTGAGATGGAGCCTTCTGGCGCCAGCGGTGGCCGGGGCCGGGCCCATCGGCGTCAAAGCATACCGGAGATGGGCATGAGGAGC
>JAJZQG010000371.1 GCA_021847645.1 Myxococcales bacterium | reverse complement strand
GCCGGTCTCTTTTCGACCGTGATGGGACCCCGCAAGGATCTGCGTGGCATCGGTGCCTCGGTGGTGGCCGCGCTGCTGACTCCGGCGCGCGCATGGGTCGTCTCGATCGGGGAGTGCCCTGCCTGGGTGGTGAGGGAGGGCCGCGCTTCGCGACTGAACCATCCTCACACGCTCGCCAACGACCCCGCATACCGTGCGGCAGTCCGAGAGGATCCATCCCGAGCGATCGATTTCGCTGACTGCGTGGTCACGAAGGTGCTTGGGCTGAGTCCGGACCCCCCGACGTTCGACATCAATCGTCTGGAACTGCGCGCCCAGGACGTCGTGGTGTTGGGGAATGAGTGGTTGTCGCCGCATGCCGCGAGCGTGGCGTCGAAGGCTGCTGGCTGCGCTGCGTTGGACTTCTGCAGTGCGTTGGCCGCTGCGGTGGAACGGGAACCCGCTCCCATGCCGATAGCGGTTCTCGTCGGCCAGCGCCGGTAGCCGCCCGTCGCAGCACGGGGGGGCCGATCATCACATCCGCCGAGCGGAGGGACAGAACTCGATGACTGGTCGTGTGGCCACCACGAGGACAGGCCTGGACAGGTCCACGTCCACACCTTCGGTTCGACAATACAAGCACATTTCTCTTCTTGATGACTGTGGACAGTAGATTCTTAAGCAGGACTACTATGAACTACGCCACCCGCGAGAAACCGACCGGGTCTGCTCGCCAGAAACCGACCACCTGGGCATAGGCCTCTGACCAGAGCGGGGACGGCGAGCAAGGTAGCCGAATGTGGGTGAGGTGCGGGCGGGCCGCCGAGAAGTTGGAAGGTGCTGGGGAGTTGGGGTCTAGCCGAGTTGTCAAGAAACGGAGGCCCCATGAGCCAGGAACGACTCGCTCCCCAGCAGCCAGCAGATTGTTTGATCCAGAGCCGGAAGTCCAGATACAAAGGAGGCACGGTGATCGCCTCCGAGGTCTGGACGTTGGCGGAGCACCGCCAGCGTGGCACCGAGGGCTACCGTCAGTGGCTGCGCGGATGCCCGAAATGCGGTGAGCCGAAGCTGTACGTGCACGACTACCGGGAGCGCAAGGCCCTGGCGGCGATGCTGCTGGTCGTGGTGACCGTGGTTCGCTTCATCTGCGTCAACCCGCGGTGTCGGGCGACCTGGCAAGTGCTGCCGGCGTTCTTGGCGCGGCACCTGTGGTGGACGTGGCGGACGGTGGAACAGGAGACGTCAGCGGAGGCGACGAAGAGCGGGGCGGAGCAGAGCCCGCCGGCGACGGCGCCGGACATGCCACCAACGGCGGGGACCACGATCCAACGTGTGCCGTCGACACGGACACGTCAGCGATGGCTGGAGCGGCTGCGGGCATCGGCCGCGCAGTTGGTGCAGCTGATGAAGTCCCGTGCTGGCAAGAAGATGAGATCGGTCGTGCGGGCCTTACAGCCCGACATCACGCGCGCCCTTCTGACCGAGCACTACGCGCGAGTCAGGGGCATCGCGAGCGGGCGTCGTTACGCAGCAGTGGCGGCGCTCGTGCACGATCTGGAGCGGGGGATTCGGCTCATGTAACCGGTGCAGGGGTGTGGCGGTGCTGGCGCCGCGCCCGACAAATCCCACCAGATATGACGCCTCGATCCATGTAGAGTCCGGCTGTGCACGGCTCTCCACGGGCCGCGCCCAAGCCGCCGAGACCGACACGATCGCGTCGAGGCACGGGTGTGACCGATGCAGCTCGAAAGGCATCAGCTGGAGTTGCGTTACGAGGCATTGCGCCGTCGGGACCAGCGACGGGAGCGACAGCTGTTCGCGTCCCTGGCCGAGCACGGCCAGCAGCAACCGATCGTGGTGGTCCGCAGCGAGCCGAGATGGGTCGTGATCGACGGCTACAAGCGGATCCGCGGATTGCACCGCCTGGCGCAGGACACGGTGTGGGCGCTGGAGTGGGAGCTGGACGAGCCCGCGGCGCTGATGCTCGAGCAACTGATGCGCACGGGCGACGGACAGGACCCACTGCAACAGGGATGGCTGTTGCAGGAGCTCTCGGAGCAATTTCGGCTGAGCGTCAGCGAGCTGGGCAAGCGATTCGACAAGAGCCGAAGCTGGGTCAGCCGGAGACTGGGCCTGATCAAGTCGCTGCCTGTCGACATCCAGGACGCCGTGCGCATGGGTCGAATCGTACCCCATGCGGCGATGAAGTACCTGATTCCGTTGGCGCGCGCCAACAGCTCCGCGGCTGCGACGCTGGCGACGGCGATCGCCCCGTTGCGGCTGAGCACGCGACAGGTCGGGCTGCTGTACGCCGGCTGGTCGCAGGGCACGGACAAGAGCCGGGAGCTGATACTGAGCGACCCGCAGTTGTTCCTGCGCGCCCAAGAGCAAGCCATGGCGGAGGCACGGGCCAAGACCACGGGGGCAAGCCGGCTTGCGCAGGACTTTGAAACGGTCGCAGCGACGGCGGCGCGCGCGCGACGACGTCTCGTGCAGGGGCTGTGGTTGCAGCTGATGACGGCCGACAGACAGGCTGCCCGAGTGGCTTTGCTGCGCGCGCGAGCCGAGTGCGATGCGCTGTTCACCCGGATGGACAAGGAGGACAACGATGCTCGACCAGGGGACGCGGGCTGCGATTCTGCAGCTCCATGAGCGTGGCCACGGAATCCGCGCCATCGCCAGAGCCATGAAGGTCTCGCGCGAGGCCGTCCGCGAGGTGCTCGCGCGCGGCACCGACGAGGTTCCGCTGCTGGTTCGTGCCGAGCTGGCCGAGCCCTACCGGGACCAGATTCTCGAGCTGTACGATGATTGCAAGCACAACCTGGTGCGCGTACACGAGAAGCTGAGCGATCGCGGCGTGCAGCTATCGTATCAGGCGCTGACCGCGTTCTGCCGGCGGCACGAGATCGGGCACGAGCCCAAGCTGCCGTCGGGGCGCTACGAGTTCCTGCCGGGCCAAGAGATGCAGCACGACACATCGCCCCACCACGCATGGATCGGGGGCGTGCTGCGCGACGCCGACACCGCGGCCGTGGTGCTGTGCTACTCCCAGCTGCTGTTCTTCCAGATGTATCCGCGCTTCAGTCGGTTCGAGTGCAAGATCGTTCTGACCGAGGCCTGCGAGTACTTCGGGGGCTCGGCCGACGACTGGATGATCGACAACACCCATGTCGTGGTGCTGACCGGAACGGGCAAGGACATGATCCCCGCGCCGGAGATGGCCGCGTTCGCGCAGCGGCTCGGAGGGCAATTCAAGGCCCATGAGAAGGGAGACGCGAATCGCTCCGCTCGGGTGGAGATACCCTTCCAGTATATCGACAACAACTTCCTGGCAGGCCGCAAGTTCGACAGCTGGGAGCATGCGAATCGCGAAGCGCGTATCTGGTGCGACAAGGTCAACGCCGCATACTCGACCAAGCTGCACGCCAGCCGCAGGGAGCTGTTCGCGGCCGAGCGCGCCGCCCTCAACCCGCTGCCGATCCACGTGCCCGAGGTCTATCGCATTCATCAGCGCATCGTCGACTCCGAAGGGTTCGTATGCGTGCATCGCAATCGCTACTCCGTACCCTGGAAGCTCATCGGCCGCCTGATGGAGGTGCGCGAGACCAAGGACCGAATCGTCGTCTACGACGGCCCCCGCATTGTCGCCTCGCACCCCCGCCAGATGGACGTCCTGGACCAGCGCGTCGTCGACAAGGCTCATCGACCACCGCGCGGACAGCTCAAGCTCAAGTCCGGGCCCTGCGCCGAAGAGCAGGAGCTTGTTCGAATCGTTCCGGCCATCAGCGGCTATGTGGCAGCGCTCAAGCGACACGCCGGCGGCCGCGGCATGCTCGCGCTGCGCCGCCTGCTCGGCCTCGTTCGCGACTACCCGCGTGATTCGCTGCTGGCCGCCGTCGCGCACGCCGACTCCTACGGCCTCTTCGACCTCGACCGCCTGGAGCGCCTCGTGCTCAAGCATATCGCTCACGACTACTTCATTGTTCCCACAGCTCCCCTGCCGGACCCGCCGAACGATGAGCCCGGCTCAGACGATCCCGAGGACGACGAGGACGACGAGCATGAATGACGACCTGCAACAGCTGCTGACGAATCTGCGTCTGATCAAGATCGCCGAGATCCTCGACGAGCAGGTGGCTGCCGCCGAGGCCGAGTCCCTTCCTTTCAAGCGCCTGCTGGCGCGCCTGCTTCGCGCCGAGTGGCACCATCGCCAGGAGTCCGCCCTGGCCTTCCGCATCAAGAAGGCCGGCATGCCCGAGAAGTGGACCATCGAATCGTTCCCCTTCAAGAAGCAACCCGGCATCAACCAGCGTCAGATTCGCACCTTCGCCGAGCTCGGCTTCATCCCCAAGGCCGAGAACATCGTGTTCGTCGGCAAGACCGGCGTCGGCAAGTCCGGAATTGCCTCCGGCCTGCTGCTCAAGGCTCTGCAGAACGGCTACCGCGGAGTTTTCGTCAAGGCCCAGGACCTGTTTGACGAGATGTATGCGTCCTTGGCCGATCGCTCCACGCGGAAGCTCATTCGCTATCTGTCGCGACTCGACCTGCTCGTGATCGACGAGCTGGGATATCTGAATCTGCGCCCGGAGCAGAGCAATATCTTCTTCAAGCTCCTCGAGGAGCGCTATCAGCGACACCCCACTATCATCACGACGAATCTCGACTATGCCGAGTGGACCGGCTTCCTCGGCAATCCCGCCCTCGTCGAGGCCCTGCTCAGCCGCCTTCGCCACCACTGCCACACCGTCCGCATCGACGGACCTTCGCTTCGCGACCCCACCGGATAGCCCCAACGGAGACCCCAATGACTCACGCGCCCCTGTGTCGCTCACCCATTGTCGCATCACGCGTGCGACGCATCGACGGCCAGTCCTTTGCCTTCATCCACCACCGCTTCCTGCGCGACGGCTTCTTCGCCCACCTGTCGCCCACCGAGCTGCGGCTGTACGTGTTCCTGGTGCTCGCCGCCGATCGCAACGGCATGAGCTTCTACCACTACGACCGCATCTGCGCCGTGCTCGAGGTCGGCGTCGACGACTACCTCGACGCCCGCAACGGCCTCATCGACAAGGACCTCGTCGCCTTCGACGGCTCGCGCTTCCAGGTCCTGTCGCTGCCCGCCCGCCCCCGTCGCGTCCGCGCTCGCCGCCTCCGGTCCCGCGACGACCTGCGCGACAACGACCCCGCCACCGTCCGCAGCGGGATGCTCGCCTCCCTCGCCGATGCCGACGACCTCGATGCGCGGTAGCCGCAACCCGCCGCGGTCACGCTCCCCGCCCTGTCGGGCGATCCAGAAGAAGTAGACGAAGAAACGCCAGGAAGAAGCTCGAAGAAGAAGCTTCTCTCGAAGAGAGTCTCTCGGGCTGAAGAAGATCTACGCTCGCGCTAACGGCCGCCTCGTCGTCACCCGCTACACATCGCGATCTCGATCCGTGTTCCGAGACCGGTCAACTCTTCGTGAGCGAAGGTGGCCGGTTTCTGGTGAGCG
Source organism: Myxococcales bacterium (assembly GCA_021847645.1). Classification (GTDB taxonomy): domain Bacteria; phylum Myxococcota_A; class Polyangia; order Polyangiales; family Polyangiaceae; genus JAJZQG01. Next base: position 29 of record JAJZQG010000371.1, on the reverse strand, counting down.
GCGCAGCATTCGTGTCCGCTACGCTCGCT
>JAJZQG010000370.1 GCA_021847645.1 Myxococcales bacterium | reverse complement strand
TCCCCTGTTTGGTTCCGGCTTGCCGGGACGCGCGGGGGTAGCGACCAACGGGAGCGTAGGGGCGAAGCCCCTGCAATCGGCGCCCGGCCCTGCCGGGTTGGGAGGCGAGCCGAGGGCGGATAGGCGGCCAGACCGGGTCAACGGCGCTCGGGAAGATCGAGTTCGTGCGCAAAGAACGTGAGGGCGGCCGCGGTGTTGCCCACGCGCTGGCTGAAGGATGCGGTCACCCCGTGCCCCGCGTTCATGCGAGTCAGCAGCAGGACGGGCCGATCGGAGCTCGTGGCGCTCTGCAGGGCTGCTGCGAACTTGCGCGACTGCCAGGGAGCCACGCGGGGGTCGTTCTCGCCGGTTTCCAGCAGGACGGCAGGGTAGGCGATCCCCGCCTGAACGTGCTGTAGTGGGGAGTACGCGTAGAGCCATTCGAAGTCTGCCTTGTTCTTGACCGTGCCGTACTCGCTCACGTTGTAGCGGCCATTGGGCCACAGCTCTGCGCGCAGCATGTCGTAGATCCCCACGAAGCTCACGACGGCCCGGAACGCGTCCGGGTGCTGCGTGAGCTCCGCGCCCATGAGCAATCCTCCGTTCGAGCCGCCCAGGATGCCCAGGTGGGCGGCGTCGGTCCATTGGCTCTTCTTCAACGCCTCCGCGGCTGCGTAGAAGTCGTCGAACCCGTTCTGCTTGCGCTCGAGCATGCCGGCCTCGTGCCAGCCCTCGCCGAATTCGCCCCCGCCACGGATGTTGGCCACCGCGTAGACGCCCCCCCGCTCGAGCCAGGCCAGATAGGGGCCGAGGAAGCGCGGCCCCTCCGCGATGCCGTAGCCGCCATACGCCATCAGGATGGCGGGGCGGTGCCCGGCGGGCTGCACACCTTCCATGCTGACGACCGTCACCGGCACCTGCGTGCCGTCCTTGGACACGGCCATGACCAGGTGCGTCCGGAGCCGAGAGTAGTCGGCGGAAGGAGTGGTTTGGAAGACCGTGTTCAGGCTGCCGCCCACCGCCTCGTAGCGCTCCCACTGGCCCGCCACCTTCCAGCCCGAGATGCCGATCAGCGCCTGATCCGACGTATCGCTGGAGGCAATGTCGCCGATGCTGGTCCCTTGCGCCGGGAGCGGGACCGTGCGCACATGCCGGCCCTGTACGTCATATTGTTCTACGCGCCAGTCGGGCCCCTGGACCATGACCAGCAAGAACCCTTTCTTGATGGCGAAGACCGAATGCATGGCCCACGGCTGCTCGGCAAGCAGCTGCCGGCTTCTGCCGTTTTCGCTCACCTCCAGCAGTTTTCCGCGCGGCGCATCTTGATACGAAATGACGAGCAGCTTGTCACCCAGCCACGAGGCTGCGCCCCCGTGCACGACCGACGCATCGCCGGATCTCACGTTGGCCTCGGCCCCCAGTACGCGCTGCCAGCTCGACCCGTGCTCCAGGTACACCAGGTCCGGGTCGCCGTCGCCGAAGTGCACCAGGATGGCCCTGTGCTTGCCGTCGTCCGAGACTGCGAAGGAGTACTCGGCAACCGGCGAAAGGTCTTTGCCGAACGTCAGGGTGTCGTCTTTGGCCTGGGTGCCGAGGATGTGATGATAGAGGGCAGCGCCGAATTCCAGCTCGGAGTCCGGCACAGTGCCGGGAAGCGGCAGCCGCACGTACACGAAGCCCTTGCCGTCGGCGTCCCAGGCGAGACCTTGGGGCGTAGTTCCCCCGCCGGCGTGCGGCAAGCTGTCGGGCGTGGCCGATCCATCAGCAACACGAACCACATGGATCGTCGTGGCTTCGCTGCCGCCTTCGGCCGTGCCGTATGCTACATAGCGACCATCGGGGGCGGGCCACACGCCCGTGATGGCCGTGCCTCCGGAGCTGTTCGGATCGACCAGCACGCGTGGCGTGCCCTCGGGCCAAGGCTGCCACGCGAGCACCGGCTGGGGCTGCGGTGGAGTCTGCTGCAGGTAGAAGAGGCGGCTCGCGGCCAGCATGGGCCCGAACCGCTGGGTCGATGTCAACGACAGCTCCTGTACGCGCTTGTCGATCGCCTCGTGACCGGGGAACGAGCCCAGGACCCGCTCCGTGTAGGCGTTCTGCTCGGCGATCCACTGCCCGACGGCCGGCGCGCCGGCATCCTCGAGCCAGCGATACGGGTCGTGCACCTCCACGCCGAAGTACGAATCGACCACGTCGTGTTTCGGGGTGGCGGGTGCCGCGCTTGGCGTGGCGGACGCGCTGGGTCGCGCGGAAGGCGTGCTGGATGCCTCGGGTTTGGCCGAACGGGCGGATGCGGGCATCGCGGCTGGCTTGTTGCACGCCGAGAGCATGATGACGCCCAGCGCGCACGCAGCATTTCCGAGGTGGGTCAGGGTTCGTCTCGCCATGGCGACGGACTCTAGCGCGCTCAGGCAAGGTCATCGAGCGGCGAGGTGGCCCGCACTGCTGACTTCGGTGATCGTCGCCTGTTTGTGGTGGACATCGCTTGGCGTGCATGCTCCGCGGCCCAGCCGGAGGTTGCTCGCGGATGAATGGAACAGCCAAACCGCGTGGCCTCTGCATTGCGAGAGCATGCGCGACTGCCGCCCGAGCGAGGTTGCCCTTCGCTTCCAGGCCCCACGAACAGCCGCCTGCCGTGCGACACCGGTGGTACAGTGCGGGCTTCGCTTCTTGTCGTTGGCCGAATCAGCTGGGTACCGGTGCCTGGGATCGTCTCTCGTCCCGGAACCTCCCGCGGGGAGTGCGAGCATGCCCGATGTCGCTGCCGAGTGGTGGATCCACCAAGAGAACCGGACACCGATCGGTCCGTTGACGACCGACGAGGTTCTGCGACGCATCGCCGCGGGCGCGGTGCAGCGCAATACGCTGGCCTGCGACGGGCCCGGTCGGCGCTGGCAACCCGTCTGGACGTTCCCCGCGTTCGCAACGGCGTTTGGGTCGCATGCTGCCAGGCCACCGGGCGTCACGCTCGCCGCGGGTGGCTATGTGCCCCCCGGTGTGGGGGCTGCGGGCGCGGCGGCTGCGCCTCCTCCACCGCCTCCTCCGCCGTCGATGCACTTGCCCTTCTCTCGTCAGGCTGCTCCTGCGCAGACGCCGTCGTCGCCCAAACCCATTTCGGCGCGCCAGGCCCCGCCACCTCCGCCGCTGCCCTCGATGCGAAAGCCGGTCTCGGAGCCACCCGCGCCCCAGCCCGCGGCCGAGCCGCCCGCGCCTTCGCGCCCCTTGCCCACCTTCAGCGTGCCGCCGCCAGAACAGACGCCGGAACCGCTCCCCGCCGCCCAGCAACAATCCGCCACAGCTGCCCCGGCGCCTGCTCGCGGCCCCGTCGCCTCGTCCTCCTCGCAGCGTCCCCTCGAGCCCGGCGCGGTCTTGGCCGAACGCTATCGCGTCGAGCGGCACATCGCCCGCGGAGGCTTCTCCGACCTGTATGTCGCCCACGACCTTCTGCTCGATTCCCAGGTCGCGCTCAAGATCCCTCTGCCCGGCGACGACGCCGCATTCCTCGACGCGCTGGTGCGACGCACGTGCAGCGCGTGGGATCGCCTCGGTGATGCGGCGCCCGATCGGATCGTGCGCCTCAAGGCCCTGGTCCCGCTCGAGCTCGAAGGCAAGCGAACGTCGCTCATCGTCATGGAGCTCATGCCCGGCGGCACGATCGACGACTTCGCTCGCTCCAAGGGCGGAGGACGTCCCCGCACCGCCGAGCAGCTCTCGGCCGTGTTCGCCATGTTCCTGCAAGCGTGCCGCGCAGTCGGCGCGCTGCACGGCCTGGGCATGTTGCATCGGGATATCAAGCCCACCAACTTCCTGCTCGACGCGCAGCAGCGCTGCTGCAAGCTGGCCGACTTCGAGACCGTGATCGCTGCGGACCAAGTCGACGACGCCAAGGTCGGCACGGGCGCATACCGCGCGCCCGAGTGCAGGACCGGGCGGCACTCCGCGGCTTCCGACGTATTCGCGTTGGGCGCCACGCTCTTCCAGCTGCTGACCGGGGAGCTTCCATTCGAGGATGCGCGCGGGGCACGTCGCGAGGTCGCGCCCGACGTGGCCTCGCTCAATCCGATGGTTCCCGAGGAAGTCGCGCGGCTGGTGGAGCGGTGTCTGGAACCCGACCCGTCGCGAAGACCACGCCATGCCGAGGATCTCGTCGAGGATCTCTTGCGCACGGGCGTGACAGGCGAGACGGCTGCCGGAGCACCGTCCGCGCTCGCTCGCCTGTTGTTGTCGTCGCTTCGCCCCGAGGAGCTCTCACAGCTCGCCGCAGCGCTGGAACGTCGAGGCTTTCGCAGCCCGGGGGCAACCGCCGCGCAGCGCCAGCTCGACCTGATCGAGGAGTACTGCCACACAGCCGCCCTCGACGAGGTGCTGGGCGATCAAGGGGCTTCGGCCGCCTTGCAGAGCCTGGCCGGAGCGCTCGCGCTTCCACCGTCCGAGGCAGCCTCCAAGTCCGAGCTCGCCGAGCGAATCGCCTCCGCCCTCGGATTCGTCGCCTCCGATCGCCAGGTGCCGGGACTCGAATCCGCGCGTGCCAGGCTCGTGCGGCTCGGCTTCGACCTTTCCCAGACGGCCTCCCTCGACGAGGTGCTCGCCAACCTGCGATCGTCGCTGTCCACCGTCAAGAAGGCCGTCGACCTGCTCGCACGCTTCTACGCGCAGCTGCTGTTCGGCGCGGGCGCCCGCTCCCGGCTGGCGCAGGCGTCCGGAGCCCAGCCGCAAGAGCGATTGGCAATCGGCCAGCTCGCCGTCGCGCTTCGAACCCTGTGCACCACGCCGCCCGCGTCGCGCCTGCCCCAACGTGTCGAACAGGCCTTCTGCTGGCCGCTGTTTCCCTCGTCCTGGTTCGACCGCCTCGACCGGTTCGTCGCCGTTCGCAACGATGTCGTGCGCCGTCGCGCCGAGCTGTCGCTGCCCGATGCAATGAAGATCGCGCGCGACACCTCCGCCGATGCCCTGGAGATCGTGTCGGCCGCCGCCTCGAGCCCTCACGCGCCCGGCGTGCTGCGCATCGTGGGACGCCAGCAGGACGCGTACGGACGCTACTCGTACCTGGGCCACGACGATCTCGGGCGCTTGGAGAAGATCTACACTTCGCAACAGCTTTCGGTCGGGCAGAGCTGTCTGTTCCACCCGTTGGGCAGGACCGTGCGGATCAATCCGCTGGTGTTTCCGTTCGAGCTCGAGCCGGGGGAGTAGGCGCGCTCGCCTGCGAGCCGATCGCTGCGGGAAGGTCTTGCAGGGAGCCGGCTAGCTCTCGAGGAAGCCGGCCAGCTGGGCGCGACGGCTGGGGTGACGCAGCTTGGCGAGCGCCTTGGCCTCGATCTGGCGGATGCGCTCGCGGGTGACCTTGAACTCTTCGCCAATCTCCTCGAGGGTGCGATCGCTGCGGCAGCCGATCCCGAACCGAAGACGGATGACCTGCGCCTCGCGCGGCGTCAGGCTCTCGAGCACCTTCATCGCCCGCTCGGACAGGTGTCCGCTGGACACTTCCTCGCTCGGGCTCACGACGGTGGTGTTCTCGATGAAGTCGCC
>JAJZQG010000098.1 GCA_021847645.1 Myxococcales bacterium | reverse complement strand
TCTGCCAATCGGGCCTGGGCTGGGGGACGGCGGTCGTGCTCATGCCAGCCCCTTGCCGGATGTCTCCGAGCTGGGCCAACAAAACTGCTAACAGCTATGGGGATCAGGGGGCCGGTGAGCACGGGTGGGGGATCGGTGGGGTCGGAGAACGTTACGAGCTGGTCGAAGAGCTGCGGCTGATGGGCCTGGTCGAATAACTCGGTGTCGAACGTGCCGGGACGCCCCACGCTGCGAGGCAGGAGACATGCGTGATTCTGGGCAGCGAAACATCCACCGGGAGCATAGGTCGATGGGTCACCCGGCGCGGTGTAGAACATCCAGGGCTGCGGGCTCACGAGGATCTTGAGATTCCCCTTGATGGGCGGAGTTGCAGCAAGGTTTGTCGTGTTGCACTTTCTATTGAATGAGGAGGAAGGTTGAAACAGACTTGGCTGCGCAGCTCTCACCGATGAGACCTCACCCACGACCGAGGCTCGCGCCCTGAGTCGTTCTCGGTCCGACCGCAGACCTGACGGCTCGGTACGAGTGCGCGGGATGGCAGGCCATGGATCCTCTTGGCGCGGTGACGGCGAAGCCAGGCCAAGCACCCGGCTATCGACGAACGCCACGATCCGCGCCGCTGCCCTCGACGCCATGGACGCGCCCCCCCGAACGACTCTCGCCCAAGGCGGCCGGCATTGCGTGCCCCCCGGGGCACGCAAGAGCCCATGCAACTCCCCTTCATCCGGGCCCCACTCCTGGTATCCTGATCGCATGAGAACCTGGACCTTATGCGCCTTGGGCTTGATGGTGCTGGCGGGCTGCGCGGCCGACGCTGGCTCATCGTCGACGACCGGCGGCGGAACCGGGGGCAGCCACGCGGACGCTGGCGGAAGTGGTGGCAGCACCGGTGGCAGCGGCGGTGGCACCGCCGGCACTGGCGGCCAAGTCTCGTGGCCCGACGGTGGCGCGGGCACCGGCGGCAGCGCGGGCAGCACCGGCGGCAGTGCGGGCAGCACCGGCGGCAGTGCGGGCAGCACCGGCGGCAGTGCGGGCAGCACCGGCGGCAGCGCGGGCTCCGACGGCGGAAGCAGCGGCTCCGGCGGCAGCCCGCCACCCGCGTGTCCCAGCGGCAACGGCGACTACTGCGGAAGCGCGCAGAACCCCGCGGCGTCCGATCTCCAAACGCTCTACACGTGCTCGAACGGCACGTGGACCGTGAAGAAGAAGTGCTCCGGAAGCTGCATCGTCGATCATTGCGGCACCTGCCCGAGCGGCGACGGCCTGTACTGCGGCAGCGACGGCGTGGGCGGCGACCCGAAAACGCTCTACCAGTGCACCGGCGGCACGCTCACCGCGGTGCAGGTGTGTCCCGGTTCGTGCACGACCATGCCGGCGGGAACCAACGACTCGTGCGGCAGTTGCCCGAGCGGCAACGGCGCATATTGCGGCAACGATGGCCTGGGGCTCGACGCGAACACGCTCTACAACTGCCAGAACGGCGTGGTCACGGTGAAGGAGCAGTGCTCCAACGGCTGCCTCGTGGCGCCGCCCGGCACGCCGGACTCGTGCTACAGCGGCGGCAGCACCGGGTGCCCGAGCGGCGACGGCCTGTACTGCGGAAGCGACGGCGTGGGCGGCGACCCGGACACGCTCTACCAGTGCAGCGGCGGCACGCTTACGCAGATCCAGCACTGCGCCAACGGCTGCGTGACCGCGTCCGCGGGCCAGTCCGACTACTGCCAGAACTCGTGCAGCGGCACGGCGAACGCGGCGCTTCAGTGGGAGGCGTCGCAGCTTTCGTGTTGCTCGGCGGATTGGAGCGACTGGTGCTTGAAGTTCGTCTACCAGGCGTACTCGGCAGCGGGCATGAACATCTCGCTGATCGCGGCGCCCTCCGCGAAGGACGCCCTGCACCAGGTCGAAAACGCGGGCAAGCTCACCTACAACGAAAACCCGCCCTGCGGCGCAATCCTCTTCTGGGACGCGACCAGCTGCAACGGCGGCTGGGGCCACGTCGTCATCGCCAACGGCGACGGCACCGTGAGCACGTCGGGCTGGCCAGGCTACGCCGGCTCGACCCACGCAACGATCAGCTGGCTCGACACGATGGAGTGCACGTCGGCCAAGGGCTGGTTCATGCCCTGACGCCTGTCACCACATCCCGCGCACCAGGCCCATCGCCGCGATGGCCGCCGTCTCGGCACGCAGCACGTGCTCGCCCAACAATCCGCACGCAAACCCTGCCGCCTCGGCCAACTGCGCTTCGCTCTCTTCGAGCCCGCCCTCCGGACCGATCAGCAGCACGACCGCCGCCGCGTCGATTCCGCTGCCCACCAGCTCGCGAATCGGCCGCTCGGCACGCTCCCACAAGCACAGCCGCAGCGCTTCTTCGGGCCCACTGCGCGCCAGCGCTTCGGACAGCGATACCGCGTCATGAAGCCGCGGCGCGTCTCCCCGCCCGCATTGCCGCGCTCCTTCCGCCACGACGCGACTCCAGCGCTCGCCCCGCCGCGACTCCGCTTCGGGCACGGGCACCGTCGTGCGCACGCACACGACCGGCACGATGTCCGTGACCCCGAGCGCGGTCGCTTCCCGGATCGTCCACTCGAACGCATCGTTCTTCGTGAGCCCCATCAGGAGCCAGAACGGACGCCGCGCGATCGCGCTGGCAGCGCGCGGCTCGCCCAGCTCGCACGTCACGCGCCCCCGGTGCACCTCGAGCAGCGTCGCGTCGGCCTCGAGCCTCGATTCCGGATCGAACGCGATGAACACGTCGCCCGGCGCGAGCCGGTGAACCTTCGCTACATAGCGCGCCGCCGCGGCGTCGAGCGTCACGCGCCCCGCCGCGATGCCCGACAGCGGCACGCGCAGCATGCTCATGCAGGCTTCCGCAGCGCGATGGCGACCCACTCGTCCATCGCCGTCACCTGCTCGACCACCAGCGGCGCGTACGCGGCAACGACACCGTCCTTCTGCTCGTCGAGCACGCCCGACAGGATCAGCAATCCGCCGGAGGCGACTCGGCCGGAGAGCGCCGGCGCCATCCGCGTCAGCACAAGAGCCTCGATGTTCGCCACCACGACCGCATGCTCGCCCGCAACCTGGCTCACGTCCGTCGTGTCGACCACCACGCGATCACGCATCGCGTTCGCCTCGGCGTTCTCTTCCACCACGCCGACCACGTCAGGGTCGTTGTCGACCGCCCGCACGGACGACGCCCCGTGCAGCAGCGCAACCAGGCCCAGGATGCCCGTGCCGCAGCCCACGTCCAGCAGCCGTACGCCCGCCAGCTCGGCCGCGTGATGTTCCAGCGCCCGCGCCACGAGCATCGTCGTCGCGTGCAGCCCGGTTCCGAATGCGCGGCCCGGCTCCAGCGTCAGCACGTAGCGCCCCTTGAGCTCGCCGGCAGTCTCCCACGGCGGACGCACCACGATCGCGTCCGTCAATCGGAACGGCTTGAACCCGTCCTTCCATGCGTCGCGCCAAGCGTCGCCGACCACGTCGTCACGCCTCACCGTAAACCTATCGCCGAGCGCGGCCATCGCACCGTCCGCTTCTTGCTTCGAAGCGAAGCTCGCGAGCATGGTCACGTGCCCTGCGCCCGTCGAGCGTTCGAGCGTGCTCTGATCGCGCTCCTCCACGCCCAAGGCGCCCAATTCGAACAGCTCGGCGATCAGCAGGTCAGCGTCCTCCGCGCGCAGCTCCACGGCAACGCGCGGGAAAGTCGGGGTCGTTTCGTTGGGTTGGTTGTGCATGACCGGTGGTGTCAGGGTCCGATGACCACCACGACGTGGCTGGTGGGCGCGCCCTGCTGCTGGCTCGGGGACGACGAACTCTTGGTAGAGAGCAGGATCGCGGCCACCACGCCGCCGACGACGGCCGCGCTGCCTGCCCAGAACCACGGGCTGGCGAACAGGTTGCCGCCCGCTTCCGGATTGGGCACCGCGATCCGAAGCGGCGCGGAAGCGTCACCGCGCAGGGCAACCGGGAGCCCGCCGGCGTCCTGCGCCTCGATGTAGTACTCGACCAGCGGCGGTTGCACGGCTGGTGCGGGCAGCACCGCCCGAAAACGTCCATTGCGCAGCCGCGCCGCGAGCGAGGTGAACTTGCCCTGCGAACCCGTGCGGTACTTGACCTCGACGCCGGCCACGCGGTGCCCCGGGTCGTCGAGCTGACCGCTCAGGTCGATCTCGTGATCCTTCTGCCACTGGGCAGGGGAAACATGCTTGAGCGTGACGGGCTGGACCGGCACGGCTTCGGTCACCAGGCCCGGACGCCCTTCGTCCTCCCACTTTTTCTTGGTGGCCGCGAAGAAGTCCCTGAAGCGGGGTGACTCGGTGGCTGCGAGGGTGAAGTCCGGGTCGATGCAGTACAGGCCGCGCACGGCCGCCTCAGCCTCGTCGGTCTGGCTGAGCGTGATGTAGTTGTAGGCGAGGTAGCGGTAGATCTCGATGCGCTCCTCTTTCGAGGCACCGGGCGTGAGTAGCGCCGCCGACAACGTCTGGATCGACTCCTCGTAGCGCTGGTCCTCGAACAGGGACTTGCCCGTGGCCAGCAGGTTGGCCTTGCTGCCCGCGGGCGCCTGCTGTGCCGACGCCTGCCCCGCTCCCATCGCGGCCGCAGCCGGACAAGCAAGCGCAAGCGTGAGCACAAGCGCGCCGCGCCGCACCCGCAACCCGAACATCGACCTGCAGACCATGGCCCGACAGTAGCACGCCGTCACACGGCGTCGCGACGCTCCCGCACCGGATACCAGGTCTTGCGGGCCGGAACGGTGACCAGGGATTCGAGCCTGCGGTCCATCGGCGGCACCACGTCCCCCTCGCGCAACACCATCGCGGCGAGGAATCCGCCGTACACGCAGCCCATGTCGATGCCCGTGGCCCACGGGTGCACTTGCGGCGCCATCAGCGCGTGGTGGCCGAACACCACGTGGGGCGGGCCTTGATAGCGTCGCGCCCAGGGCTCGCTGCCCCGCAGCTTGGAGGGCTCGCCCTTGTCGGTCATGCCGCGCACCGTCATCAGCACCTCGGGATCCTGACGCTCGATGGGCACCCCGGGCACCAGGCCGGCGTGCACGATCCGAAGCTCGTGCTCGGGCAGATCGATCCACAGGGGCATGGAGCGCAGCAGCTTCCAGTGCCGGGATCGCATCGCGCGCGCCACCTGCGCGTGGCTCGGCCCCAGGGGCACCTCGGGTCCGTGCTTCTTGCGCGCCTCGTCCCAGGCCAGGAGCTTGAACTCGTGGTTGCCGCACACGCTCTGGGCGCCCAGTTCAAGGACCAGATCGAGCACGCCCAGGGTGTCCGGCCCCCGCGCGATCAGGTCCCCGACGAAGTACACGCGGTCCGAGCCGCACACGGCCGCCCTCGCCAGCAGAGCCTCGAGCTCCTGGCGGCAGCCGTGCACGTCTCCGACAATCACGGTTCGGGGCATGACGATGGGTTACGTAGTCGCGGGCGGCAACCCGTGCAAGCGGTCGCGCTCCGTGCGGGTCACGGCGCCTCGACCTGGGCATTCTTCGGCACGACCACCACGCCTCCCTCGCTGACATGGAAGCGCCGCCGGTCGCGCTCCAGGTCGTAGCCGATCTCGGCGCCGGCCGGGATGACCGCGCCCTTGTCGATGATCGCCTTGCGCACCCGCGCGTAACGGCCGATGGAGACTTCGTCGAACAGCACCGACTCCTCGACCTCGCTGAACGAGTTGATGCGAACTCGCCTGGACAGCACGCAGCGGTGGATCCGGCCGCCCGAGATGATCGTCCCGTTGGCCACCAGGCTGTCGGTCGCGATGCCCACACGCGCCGACGCCTCGTCGCGGAACACGAACTTGGCCGGCGGATCGTGAGAGGGCCCCGTGCGGATCGGCCAGCGCTTGTTGTATAGGTTGAAGTTCGGCCGAATGGACAGCAGGTCCATGTGCGCGTCCCAGTATGCGTCGATGGTCCCGACATCCAGCCAGTACCCTCGCGCCTGCTCGGTCTCGCCCGGCACCCGGTTGTTCGAGAAGTCGTACAGGTTCATCCGCCGTCCCGCGATGTGCATCGCAGGCACCAGATCCCGCCCGAAGTCGTGCGTGGAGGACTCGTCGCGCGCGTCGATCTCCATCTCGTCGAGCAACGCGGAGGCGTTGAACACGTAGTTGCCCATCGAAACCAGGCTCATGTCGGGCCGCCCGGGCATCGGCGGCGGGTCCGTCGGCTTCTCGATGAACCCGAGCAGACGCCCGTCCTGGTCCATCTGCACGCAGCCGAACGCGTGAGCCTTCTCGCGCGGCACCGGGATCACCGCGACGGTGCAATCGGCGTCCACCGCGGTGTGAGAGGCGATCATCTGGCGCAGATCCATCTTGTAGACGTGGTCGGCGCCGAACACGCACACCGTGTCGGGCGCCTCGTCCACGATCACGTGCTTGGTCTGGTAGATGGCGTCCACCGAGCCCTTGAACCAGCTCTTGCCGGTGCGCTGCTGGGCAGGGATCGTCTCGATGAAGTCGTCGAGGATGACCGACATGCGCCAGGTCCGGGCGATGTGCTCCTCGAGCGAGGCGCTCTTATACTGCGTGAGCACCTTGACGCGCACGAGCCCCGAGTTGACGAAGTTCGACAGCACGATGTCGATGATCCGGTAGCGGCCGGCGAACGGCACGGCGGCCTTGGTCCGGTCCGCCGTCAGCGGCGCTAGGCGACGTCCCTCACCGCCGGCCAGGATCATCCCCAGGACCCGAGGAGCCTCCAGCTGAAGTCCGGGGAGTTGCGGGGTGCTCATGAGCAGATGATAGCCCGGACCAACCTGATCCTTGAACTCCTGACGCTCGCCGTGGTACGCGATCGCTGCTCGATCTCGCGCCCGTAGGGGCCTGGAGGAGACATGACCGTCACTCGCTCGATCGCCGTCGTGGTCGCTGTTGCAGTTCCTGCCGCGCTTCTGATGGCCATGCCCGGCTGCGGCAACAAGGAAGAGCCCTACAAGCCCAAGCCCGCATGGAGCGGCAGAGCCGTCAACCTGCCCGACGTCCCCACGCTGCCCGCCAAGCCGATCAAGGTCGGTGATTCCTATACCGTCTGGGGCGTCATGCACCAGCTTCGCAGCATCGTCCACGTCAACGACGTCAAGGACAAGGACCTGTCGATCGTCGGCTGGGTGGTCAAGACCAACTTCATGGATCCGGACCCCAACAAGCCGGGCCACTACCTCAACGAGTGCGCCGTGCACAAGACCGGCAAGGGTGACCCGGAAGGCTGCTCGCCGCCGGTTCCGGCCTTCTGGATCGCCGACGAAAAGGGCGACACGAAGAACGCCATCAAGGTCATGGGCTTCGCCTCCAACTGGGCCCAGCTCTATGACCAGATCGAGAAGGACAAGAAGGCCAAGGAAGGCGACGAGCCCGTGCAGGACGAGTTCCTGGGAATCGCCTTGCCGGCGCCGGTCCCCAACGTCGACGCCAAGGTCAAGGTCTCCGGCACGTACGGATTCGCCTACACCAAGTCGACCTCCGGCATCGAGACGGACCCGGTGCACGGCATCATGACCTACCAGAAGCTCGAGTACATCGAGAAGCCGCCGACGCCGGCTACCCTGCCGGGCATGAAGCCCTGACCGGCCCCGCCGCAACCGTCGCTCTCATCACCATCTTTGGGCCTTTTTGGCGCGGATTCGCGCGCGTCGGCACGCTGCGTTGCCGTCTCGGTGCGTGCCAAAAATTGCCCCGACTTTGACCCGACCCCGCCCAAACCGCTAAAGTGTTCGGCCGTGGCGCACCGAGCGCCAGAAGAGGTCCCCGAGCATGCCCGATTTCGCCTGGGAAGCGCGAACACGCAATGGCGAGCTCCGCAAGGGCGTCATGTCCGCGGAGAACGTCGCAGCCGTCGAGCAGAAGCTGCGGCAGCAGCAGCTCACACCCTCCCAGGTCAAGAAAAAGGCCCGGCAAATAAACTTCGCCATCGGCTCGGGCGTCGACGCCAAGGAACTCGTCAACTTCACGCGCCAGTTTGCCACCATGATCGACGCCGGCTTGCCCCTGGTGCAGTGCCTCGACATCCTGGCCGGCCAGCAGGAAAACAAGATCTTCCAGTCCGCGCTCAAGGACATCAAGTCCTCCGTCGAGCAGGGCGCCACCTTCTCCGATTCCCTGCGACGACACCCCAAGATCTTCGACGAGCTCTACGTCAACCTCGTGCACGCCGGCGAGGTCGGCGGCATCCTCGACACGATCCTCAACCGCCTCGCCGTCTACATCGAGAAGCGCGTCAAGCTCATCCGCCAGGTCCGCGGTGCCATGACCTACCCCATCGCGGTCATGGTCATCTTGTCCATCGTCGTCACCGTTCTGCTCACCTTCGTCATCCCCGCCTTCGAGCAGATGTTCAAGGACTTCGGCGCCAAGGACGCGCTCCCCAAGCTGACCCAGATCGTCATCTGGTTCTCCCACAGCTTCGTCTCCGCCCTGCCCGTCACCATCCCCGGCGCGATCCTCTTGGCGGTCGGCGCGGTCATGTTCTACCGCCGGCCCAAGGGCAAACGCTTCGTCCACCGCCTTCTCCTCACCGTGCCCATCCTCGGGCCGGTCATGCGCAAGATCGCCGTCGCCCGCTTCACACGCACCCTCGGCACGCTCCTGCAGTCCGGCGTCCCGATCCTCGACGCCCTCGACGTCTGCGGCAAGTCCTCCGGCAACGTCATCGTCGAGAGCGCCATCAACTACGTGCGCGCCAGGATCTCTGAAGGCAAGAACATGGCCGAGCCGCTCATGGAGACCAAGATCTTCCCGTCCATGGTCGTCCAGATGATCGCCGTCGGTGAGCAGACCGGCGCCCTCGACCAGATGCTCTCCAAGGTCGCAGACTTCTACGAGGAAGAAGTCGACGTCGCGGTCGCCTCGCTCACGGCCCTCATCGAGCCCCTGCTCATGGTCATCGTCGGTACCATCGTCGGCATCGTCCTGGTGTCCATGTACCTGCCGATCTTCTCCCTCGCGGGCGCCATGAAGGACCAATGACCCCCCGCGCTCGAGCCAGCGCTCTCGCGTCTGCCGCCCCCGCTGCCTCCTCGCTCGAGCTCATGCCGTGAAGATCAGGCTCGGCATCCCGGATGTCGGCGAGGACTCGCTCCTCGCTTCTCGCCTCGCCCAGCTGACCCTCGCGCGCCTCGTCTTCCTGTCCCTCATCCTCGTCATTCTCGGACGTCTCCAGCTTCGCGATGTCCAGCTACGCGCCTTTTCCGTTCAGGTGGCCCTGGTCGCCCTCAGCGTCGGCTTCGCTCTCGCTGCCGTCTACGCCGCCCTTCTGCGCAAGGGCAAGCACTTGCGCCCCCTCGCTTTCGTCCAGCTGGTCTTCGACCAGGTGACCTGGACAACCTTGGTCTACGTCTCCGGTGGCGCCACCAGCGGAGCCACCTCCCTGTACGGCCTGACAATCCTGACCGGCGCGATCCTCGGCGGCCTGCCCGCCGCAGCCTTCGCCGCCGCCGTGGGCTCCCTCTGCTACGTCACCCTCGTCGGGCTCATGGTCGCCTCCATCCTGCCCGTTCCCCCCGACCAGCGAGACGTCATCTACGCCGTAACCATCGACCAGGCGGTGTTTCCACTCGGAATCAACCTGCTGGTGCTGCTGGTCGTCACCCTCCTGGCCGGATTCCTCGCCGAACGCTTGCGACTGACCGGAGGACTGCTTGCCGAGGCAAAGTCCCGCGCCGCAAAGGCCGAACGACTCGCTCAGCTCGGCCAGGTGGCCGCCGGCTTGGCCCACGAGATCCGCAACCCCCTCGGATCCATCGCCGCCTCCATCGAGCTGCTTCGTTCCGCCCCGGACCTCACCGATGAGGACCGCTCCCTGTGCGACATCATCCAGCGCGAATCCGCACGCCTCAACGATCTGGTCGGCGACATGCTCGACCTCACCCGCGCCAAAGTGCCCCAACCCGGGCCCACCGACCTCGGCCAACTCGCCCGCGAGGTCGTTGTCCTGGCCTCGCGGCTGAGCCGAAGCGGCAGCGATGTGCACGTCCTCTATGAGGGCCCGGATGCAGGCCCCGTGATCACCGCCGACGCCTCCCAGGTGCGGCAAGTCCTGTGGAACCTGGTACGCAACGCGGTCCAGGCGGCAGCCCCTGGCACGCCTGTCACGGTGCGTGTGTACCACGATCCGCGGCGACGAGTCGCTTTCGCCGTCACCGACGAAGGCCCGGGGATTCCCGAGAGCGCCCGAAACCAGCTCTTCGACGCGTTCTTTACCACGCGAACCCACGGCTCCGGAATCGGGCTGGCCGTGGTCAAACAGATTGTCGACGCGCACGGTTGGTCCATCCACGTCGACAGCGGCGAAGGCAAGGGCACCTCATTTCGGGTGACGACGACCACGCTCGCTTGAGGCGACGCGTCATGGGCCTCTTTGCGCGGGACGGCGCCCCCGGTCCCGGCTTGGGTCGTTCGCGGATCGCCAGTGGCAAGGACGACCGCGCCGCGAACGACGACGGCAGAGACCCGTCAGGGTTTGGGCAGATATCCCTTGCTATTTGCGTAGGACTGGCTGATGCCCGCGGGCCCAGTCGGTGAATACTTCGCCTGGTCCGCCCGTCTCGCCTTCAGATGCGGCCGCCCCATGAACCCATCCTTGCTCCCCAGCCAGCACCAAGCGCACCCGATGCCGCGCCCCGTGAGCCTCGGATGGCATCCTTGTTGCTGATGGCATGTGGCAAGGTACGCTCCACTCTGCGTTTGGAAAGGACTGACTCCCCATGAAGCGATTCCGTTCTGTGCTCCTGGCTCCCATCGTCTTCGCCCTCGCCATGGCGTTCGCCCCAGCAGCGTTCGCCGGTGAGGCTCAAGACTACGTCCAGGCACGCCACGCGGAGCTCACCAACGTGCTCAAGCAGCCGGCATCGCCCGCTCGGGCCCAGCGCCTCGGCGCGTTGCTCGACAGCATGATCGACTTCGACAGCATCGTGGACCAGTCCCTCGGCAACAACAAGGAAGGGCGCTCCGCCGAGGAGCTGAAGGAGTTCCACGACCTGCTCCAGAAGCTCATCAAGCGAAACTACGAGCGCAACATCCAAAAGACCCTCGACTACACCGTCTCGTACGACGGCGAAGACCCGGGCACTGAAGGCGTCGTCGTCCACACGAAGGCCCAGAAGAAGAAGGCGGACGGCGACACCGACATCCTGTCCATCGACTATCGTCTTCACCAGAAAGACGGGCACTGGATCGTGTTCGACATCGTCACCGAGAACTCGAGCATGGTGAACAACTACAAGAACCAGTTCAACAAGACGATCCGCAAGGACGGCTGGAACGGCCTGATCTCGAAGCTCAAGCACAAGCTGGCCGAGCGCGACTCCGACTGAACGCCGAGCGTGAACAAAGGGCTGTGGCAACGCAGCCACACTCGTCCCGCCCCTGTCTATTTGGTCCAGAGCCCGGTTTCCCGCTACCCTTTCGCTCAGGGCCACTTGCACCCATGAGATCCGAACCGGCCGTCGCCGACCGCGATACCCCGCGCGCACACCCACCCCGCGTCGCGCTGCGCCTGCGCGCCATTCGCGGGCAGCTCAGCATCGACCTGGAAACGCCCGTCGACCTCGGCCCCTTCTCGGTCCAGCGCTTGGCCTTCTCCCTGCCGGGGCTGCGCTTTCCCGTCGACTTGAGCGGCGGAGTCGGCCGCTTTCGCCATCGCCGCGGCACCCTCGAGGTTCTCGAACTCGAGTGTCACCTCCCGCGCCTCGCTGACTTCCTCGCTCCGCGCGTCCGCAGCGCGTGGCCCTCTCAGGCTCTCCGGCTGTCCGTCCTGCCGTCCGATTACGGCCTCGTCGTGGGGCTCGTGGGCGAGGACCAAGCTCTTGCCTTCAACGCATGGCCCGCATTCGAGGATCAGGACCTGCAATGGATCATCGGCGACGCCCGCGCGGTGGGACTCGGTGTCCCGGCGCACGCTGCCGCCCTTCGCGTGGCCGAAGCTGCCCTTTCCGGCTTGGCCCGTCGCTCCGGTAGCGTCTTCGCCATCCATGACGCCCTCGGCTTGATCGTGCGCGACGTGCTCATCGACGCCGGCGCCCGAACCCCGGACACGCATACGACTCCGGTCACCTCCCTGCATGCCACGCCCGAGGGGATCGAGCTGCAAGCCGGTCGCGGCGCCTCGCCACTGCTGCCGCCTGCTCATGTGATTCGCGCGGCGGCCCTCGCCAGGATCGTGTCGCAGGCCGATGACGCGCTCGCCCAAGGGGATCTCGAGACAGCGCGCGAAGCGTACCTGCTCGCCCTCGAGTCCGCGCCCCGACACCCCGATATCGCCCTGCGCGTCGCCGATCTCGACCTCGCCATCCAAGCGCCCTCCGACGCCGCTCTGGCCTCCCTCGTCGACAGCATGCCCGCCGTCGATGGTGGGCTCGCGGCCGCCCGCTTGCTCGCCGCCGTCGGTGACCCGCAAGCCGCCGCCGTCGCGGCGCGGCGCGCAGCCGACTCCGAGCCGTTCGCGCCGCTCGCCTCGCTCATGTTCCTCGAGGCTGCAAAGCTTGCCTCGGACTCCCGCGACCGGGCCGCGCTGCTCGACGAAGCGGTCGCGCGCTCGCCCGCGCTCACGACGTGTCGGTGGGCGCGCGCACGCCACCGCCTGTCCATCGGCGACGTCGGCACAGCCATGGCCGACTTCGGCAGCATCGAGGCCGCCACACGCGGCTCCAAGAACCGCTTCGACGTCGCCTCGGCCGCCGCTGCGCTGCTGCTCGAGCACCGGAATGAGGGCGACGCCGCGCGATTCTTCGAACGAGCGTTGCGTTACGCGCCGCGCAGCATCGAGGCCACCACCGGCCTGGCCCGCGCGTTCATGAAGCTTGGCGACACCCGTCGCGGCGCCGCGCTGCTGTCGCGTGCCGTCTCCTTGACCGCACGTACCCCCGAGCCTCGCGCGGACCTGCTTCTTGAGCTCGCCTCTGCCCTCGCCGAGGTCGCTCGCGATCTGCCCGCTGCCATCGCCCATGCCCGCCTCGTGCCTTTCGGCCTGCCGCAGACCGTGGCCGCGAGGGCCTTGGAAGGCCGGTGGCGAGCTTCGCTCGGCGACCTCGACGGTGCGACCGTCGCCTACGGCCACGCTCGGGAAGCGCTCGAATCGCTCCCAGCCGATGCCGCTGCCCGTCATGTTGCCTGGCTGCTTCAAGCCGCGGAATTCGAAGAGCGCGAGAGAAATGATCGACGATGCGCCTTCCGACACGTCGATGCCGCCCTGCGGGTCAGCCCCGACAACCCGGCCGTGCGCTCCGCATTCCGTCGCTTGGCCGCTCAGGTCCCGATGCCCCCTGTCCAGCACGCCGCGCCCGCGTCCGCTTCCAGCGCGGCCTCGGAACCGTCGGCCGTGGAGCCCGCTTCTGCCTTGCACGCGGACACATTGCCACCGCCCTCCGCCCGGCCCGACGAGCCATTGCTCGCTGGAGATGCGGAGGACGAGAGCCGCGTCGATGCTCTCACGGACCGCATCCGCGCCAATCCCGCCGATCACCAGACAGCCTCCGAGCTCTGCACGCTGCTCGCCAAGCTCGGTCGCGACATGGACCTGTTCGCGCTGGTGGCCGCACGGCTCGAAGAGACGCAGGACTCCACCGTTCGACGAGAGCTCGAGAGCTTCAAGCGCGTTGCGCTGCAGCGGCTGGCCGCCGCCGCGCGGGATGGCGGCAGGCTCGACGAGGCGGCGATCTACGAAGAAGCGCTGGCCGAGATGCAGAACGCGTAGCCCACGGTTCCTGCGCCGTCACAGCACCTCACACCGTCTCCGATCCCTCGTGGTCCTCCCACGGAAGCGGGCCGCTCGCTCCCGTGAACTCCCGGAAACGACGATGCAGGGCCCGTGTCATCGGTCCGGGCTTCCCGTCGCTGACCTCGCGCGCATCCACCACCACCACCGGCAGCACCTCGCGCACGGTCGAGGTGACGAATACCTCATCGGCCCCGGCCAGATCGCCTCGCGTGAGCGTCGTGATGCGCAGCGGAATCCCCAACGCCTCTGCGGAACGAAGCAGATACGACCGGGTGATGCCCGGCAGGATTCCCTCGGTCACGGGTGGCGTGAGCACGACGCCGTCCTTCACCAAGAACACGTTCGACGAGGCACCCTCCAGCACCCGTCCCCGGCCGTCGACGATGATCGCCTCCTTGGACCCGACCACGCGCGCTGCTCGCAGCGCCAGCAGGCTCACCAGATAGTTCGCGACCTTCGCGCCGGCTGCTTCCGTGTTGTCGGCTGCCCGTTCCGTACGATGCGTCGTCACGGCGATGCCGCTCCGATAGTCCTCGAGGGTCGGCGGGTGCACGGGCGCCACGATCACCACGCGAAGCGCCCCACGCGCCGGCGTCGGGTCCAATCCCAATGGTGCGATGCCGCGCGTGACGTGAACCCGCACGATCGTGTCGGGATACGGCGACGCTTGCACCGCCGCGGTGAGCTCCGCCGCCAGCCGTGCGGCGTCGACGGGCACCTCGATGTACACCAGCCCGGCGGAGCGCATCAGCCTGTCCACGTGCTCCTGCAACGCGAACACGCGTCTGTCGTACGCCCGCATGACCTCGAAGACCGAGTCGCCGTACAAGAACCCACGGTCGAGCACCGACACCGTCGCACGCTCCGGCGCAACGATCTGGCCATCGATCGACACAACCAGTGTCTCGTCTCGTGTCATGCCTTCTCCGATACGCTCCACGGCAGGCTGGGGTCACCCGCGCGGGACACCAGCCTTCGGGCATCCTGCTGCGTGCGGTGGATCGCGGCGGCCAGCTCCGCCTCGTCGATCCGCCGCCCGTCGCGATTCATGGGCAGTGGTCGCCCCAACACGACTCGCACCCGGCTGAACGGCAGCGGAATCTCGAACCGGTCCCAGCTGCCACCAACGATCCACGCACGCTCGCAGTGCGCCGCGAACGGGACGACGACGCCGCCCGATCGCTCTGCCGCGGCGATCGCGCCTCCCTTCGCCACGTGCCGAGGACCACGCGGCCCGTCCACCGCGAGCACCCCGTCTGCTCCGCCGGCCATCACCGCTACCATCGCAGCGAGCCCCTCGCGCCCGCCTCGTGAGCTCGACCCGCGCACCGCCCGGACGCCAAACCACCGCAGCGCTGCCACCATCCGATCGCCGTCCGCCGACCGGCTCACCATCGCGACCGTTGCCCTGCGCCACCGGTGCGCCAGCAGCGGCATGATCTGCCCGTGCCAGTGCGCGAGCACCCAGCACGACTGTCCGAGCCCGTCGAGCGCCGGGTGCGCAGCCGAACGTACGCGGAGCGTCGCCAGCCACAGCCATACGATGAGCCCGATCAGCGTGCCGGTGATCATGCGCCAGGCCGAAGCCGCCAGCCCCGGCCGGGCGACGGTGGGTTCTTTCGGGGAGCTCAGGACTTCAGCTCTTTGAGCAGATCGTGGGCCTTCTGCAGCGACGCATCGTTCTCGATGGCTCGCTCCAGCATCTGGATGGCCTTCTGCTTGTCGCCTTGACGATGGCTGATCTCGCCGAGCGAGAAGAACACCTCGCCCTTGGTGATCGGCGCCTTGGCGTCGAGGCGCTGCAGCAGCAACGCGCGGAAGGTCTTCTGGGCTCGATCGAGGTCGTTGGTCTCGATGGCCAGCCGCCCCAGGTCCACCAGGATCGCCAGGTCTCCCGGGTTGATGCGGAAGGCCTGGTCGAGCTCCGCCAGCGCGCGCTCCTTGTCGCCGTCGGCCACGTATGCCTTGGCGAGGCGATGGTGGATGCCAGCCAGCTCCTTGACGCGCTTGCCGCCGTATGACTCCACGATTTTCTCCAAAGCCTTGACCGCATCCTTGCCCCGGCCCGACGCGCTGTAGGCGTCGCACAGCGCCAGAAGCAGATCCCTGTCGTCCGGCGCCAGAGCGCTGGCCTTCTCGAGCATCACCGCCGCGGCAGCGTGATCCGAACGCTTCGACGCATGGATGTCCGCCGCCTCCTGCAACAGACGCAGCTTCGCGGACGTCTCGGTGGCCGCCTCCGCGTCCTCGGCGACCAGCGCGGCCACCTCGGACCAGGCGCCCGTGCGCTCGTAGAGCTTGCGCAGCTTGTCGCGCACCTCTTTCGAGTCGGCCTTCGCCTTCAGCGCGATCTCGAGCACCCTGCGCGAGCCCGCATCGTCCTTCTTCTTTGCAAACAGCCCCTCGAGGCGCAGCGCCATCGCCACGGCGTCTTCGCCCTCCAGCTGCCCCAGCAGCTTCTCGAGCGTCGCCGTCGCCTTGTCGATCTCCCCATTGGACTCGAACAGACGCCCCAGGGCCTCGAGCGCGCCCCGATGGCTCGGCTCGCGCTCCAGCACCTGCTCGTAGGTCGCGATCGCCTTGGCCTTGTCCTTCAGCCGCGATTCGTAGACCTCGCCCAGCCGAACCCTGAACGTCAGCTCGGCCTTGGAGTCGCCCTTTTCCTGGGCAAGCGCGATCTGGCTGTCAAGCAGCTCCGCCAGATCCGTGTCCCGGTTGCTCTTCTCGTACAGCTGCGACAACGCCACCACGGCCTCGGGCTGACCCGGCTGCTCCTCGAGCACCCGATGCAGCACGATCACCGCCTCGTTGAGCTGGTCGAACTTGGTCGCCAGCAGCTCCGCCAGCTCCAGCCGCAGGCTGGTGCGAGTTTCCGCCTGGTCGGCGACGTCGATCATGCGGCCGAGCAGATCGGACAGATCCTGGTGACGTCCCGCCTTGCCGTACAGCTTGCGCAGCTGCCCTGCCGCCACCTTGTCGAAGGGATCGGCCTCGAAGATCTCCTCGTAGACCTTGGTGGCTCCTGCGGTGTCGCCCAGCTTGTCCGCGTAGACCGATGCCGCCTCGTGCTTGATCGTCACCACGTCGGGCCCCGATGCGGTCAGCTCCGCGCGACGCTCGAGCAGCTTGACCACTTCCTTGTAGTCCCCCGCAGCCTCGCGAAGCCTCGTCAGCTCTTCGAAGGCCCATCGATACGAGTCGTCGGCTTCGATGAGCTCGCGCAACACCTCTTCCGCCAGCGCCGCATCGGCCAAAGCTGACTCCGCCAGGCCCTTCGCCTCGCGGAACAGATCGCGCTTCTTGTTCGCGTCGAACTCCAGCGCTGCCCGGCGACGCAGCGTCTTGATCAGATCGCGCTCGCGCCCGGGCTCGCGCTGCAGATCCTCGATCGCCCGAATCAGCTCCAGGTTGTCGGCGTCACGCTCGATCGCCTGCCGAAGCGCTGCCTCGGCGGACGTCTTGTCGCCAAGGCGAGTGCGGTACCAGTCCGCCAGCCGCGTGAACAGGTCGCGCGCCGTGGTCTGGTCCAGCCCTTCGGCCTTCTCGAGCGCGCCGACCAAAGCAGCGGTCGCTTCCTTCCACTGCCTGTTGCGCTCCGCGATCTCCTCCAGGTACGAAAGCACCTCCGCGTCGGAAGGATCGTCTCGCAACGCATCCTCCACCACGCGCTGTGCCCGCGCCATGTCGCCCGCCTGGTCCTCCAGCACGCGCGCCAGGTCCATGCGCATGCGAATCCGATCCGCCGGCGTCGAGGCAAACGACACGCGCTTCTCGTACAACCCCGCCAGCTTCCCGTAGTCGGACCGCGCGCGGTAGACAGTCTCGAGGGCCGATGCCGCGTCCTCGAACAGCTCCCGATCCTCGGTGAGCTTCTCGAGCGTCGCCCTGGCCTGCTCGTGGTCCGGCGCGCGATCGAGCGCCATGCGAAGCGTCTCGAGCCCTTGCACCTTGTCCTGGAACGCTTCGATCTGCAGCGTCGCCAGACGGTTGTACAGATCCGCTTGCCTGATCGAGTCCGTCTCCACCGACACCCGCCGCTCCAGCACCTCGCCCAGCTCGGTGAAGTTGCCCAGCTTCGTGTGCAACCGATCGAGCGACTCGAGCAACTCGGGCGCGTCCCCGGCCTGCTCGAGCGCCTTCGTGAACGCCGCGACCGCGCGCTTGTCGTCCGACAGCCGCTGCTCGCACGTCGTCCCGAGACGCGTCCACAGATCCTTCGCAACCCCCGCATCGAACACGCGTCCCGCCCGCTCCTCGAGCGCGTCCGCGTACTTACCGAATCCGTTGCAGCTCGATGCAAGTCGCTCGATGTCCCCGTGCAGCTGCGTGTCTTCCGACGTCTCCGCCAATGCCCGCAGCAGCGCGTCCAGAGCCTTCGAGGCCGACGACAGCGACACGTCCTGCACCTCGGCAATCGCCCGCAGGGTCCTCGCTCGCTCCATCGGTTCGGTCTGCGCCCGCAGCCGCATCTCCAGCACGTCGACCAGTCTCGCGTGCTTCTGCGTCGCCCGCAGCACCGGCTCGAGGATGTTCGCCACGTCCAGCCGCAGCTCGTCGTGCGCCTCCCCGATCGCCCGCACCGCCTCGATCGTCACCTCGTCACCCGGCGCTTCGTCGAGCACCAGACGGTACGCATCGATCGCCTCCGCCGGCTGGTTCAGCTCCGTGGCGAGCAGCTGCCCGACGTCCCGACGAAGCGCCGTGCGCTCCTGCGCGGTCTGCGCGATGGCCGCCTCGAGCCCTAGCGTGTCGAGCAACTCCGGCCACTGCTTCTCGGCACGGTACAGCCCTTCGAGCTTGCGCAGCACCGCCGGGTCCGACGGCTTGACGTCCAATGCCTGGCGCAGCGCCTCGATCGCCGAAACAGGGTCGTTCAGCTCCTTCTCGAAGCGGCCGGCGGACTTAACCAGAAGCTCGTACTTGTCGTCGGTCTGGTCCGCCTCGGCCAGCTCGACGCGACGCTGGTACAGCTCGACCAGACGCTTGGCATCATTCACCTGCTCGTAGAGCTCAATGAGGTTGTCGATGGTGAACGCGTGCAGCGGGTCCAGCTCCATCGCGCGCTCGAACGCC
This sequence comes from Myxococcales bacterium, assembly GCA_021847645.1. Lineage (GTDB taxonomy): Bacteria > Myxococcota_A > Polyangia > Polyangiales > Polyangiaceae > JAJZQG01. The sequence goes on along the minus strand of JAJZQG010000098.1, from coordinate 11,543 downwards.
TCGATGGCACCGGCCTGGTCGTCCATCATGTCGCGCTTGCACTCGCCAACCCGACGCCAAGCCGCAGCCCGGTCCTCGTCGCTGCCCAGCAGCTCCGCCTTGCGCGTGAGCACCTTCACCAGCGTCGGCCAGTCCGACAGCAGCATCGACAAGAAGTCCATCTTCTCGAGCGGCTCCGGATCGGTTTCGTCCAGCTCGTGCAGCCGGGCGTACGCCTGCAGCGCCTGCCGCGGATCGTCGCGCTTCTGATCGTGGATCGACGCCAGGGAAGCCAGCAGTTCGCGCCTGGGCGTGCCCTGAACCTGCTCGAGGCCGTGCTCGTAGGCCTCGGCCAGGTCGTCCCAAGCCCCCAGCTGCGCAGCCAGCCTCTCGAGATCCTCGCGAACGTCGACATCCTCCGGATTGATCTCGAACGCGGCGCGCAGAGCCTCGAACGCCCGCCTCGCCTCGTGCCCGCGCTCCTCCCAGAGCTTCGCCGTCTCGCGCAGGATGGCGACCCGATCCAGGTCCTCGGCCGCGAGCTCGAAGCGCTGCGCGTTGAGCTGGATGAGCTTGCGCCAGTCGTCCGCTCCCTCGTACAGCGGAAGCAGGATGTCCACGACACGCGCCTTGTGGTCCTCGTCCGCCATCAGCAGCTCGAGGTCCGCGATCGCCGCTCGGTGATTCGGCACGCGCTGCACGATCTCCTCGTACTGGTCGATCGCCGCGCCCATGTCCTTCCTCTCGTCCCGCTGCAGGCGCGCCAGCGCCAGCCGGTAGCCGCAGGCAACGTCGACGTCCCCTTCGCCCTCGGCCCGACGCAGGTACAGCTCGCCCAGATCGGTGAAGCGTCCTCTCTCCCGGTAGAGCTCCGTCAGCGCATCGAGCGAGACCTTGTCGTCCTCCTTGACGTCGACTGCCGCGCGGTACGTCTCGATCGCCTTGTCCGGCTCCTTGAGCGCGTTGCGCTCCAGGTCCGCGATCGTGTGCAGCACCGCCAGCCGCTCATCGGGCTCGAATCGGTGGTCCAACGCTCCGCGATACAGCTCCACCCGATCCGCCGCCCGGCCGGCTTGCACCAGCAGCGCGTCGATCGCGCCGAACAGCTCCAGCGACTCGGGCTCGAACGCCAGCGCGCGACGGTAGTAGACAAGCGCACGGTCCACGTCGCCGAGCGAGGCGAACAGCTCGCCCGTGCGACGCGCCAGCTTCGCGGTCGCTGCTTCGTCGGTCAGCACCGCGTCGAGCTCGGTGGCGAAAATCTCCGCGAGCCGACGCTCGGCGCCTGCGACCTTGGCCTGGCTCTCGAGCTGACGCCACGTGTCCTGATCCGTCACGTCCTCGTGCAGCAGCTTGGCCGTGGTCTCCAGCGCCGCGGCGAAGTCTTCCTCCTGCTCCTCTTGCATGAGCGCCAGACGACGCAGCAGCTCACGACGCTTGTCCGCCTCCTGGCACGAGGCGAGCCGGGCCTCGATGGTGCCCTTGACGCTCTTCCAGTCCGCCCGCCCGAGATAGTAGGGCTCCAACATCTCGGCCGCACGCGCGCGATGCTCCACGTCTTCGGCTTGCCGCAGCAGACGTTCCAGCTCGCTGATCGCCCCTTCGTGCTGGCTGTCCTGCGCCAACGCTTCCGCCAGCTCGTCGAACGCCCTCATCGTGTCACCGAGCTTCTTCTCGGCTACCCGCGCGATCTTCACCCGCAGCTCGGCCTTGTCGCCCGCGCCCTTGTCCAGCTGCCGCTCGAACAGCGCGATCAGGTCGTTCGGCCTGTCCGCCTCGCCGTATAGCTTCTCCAAGGACTGCACCACCGCCGCGTCCAGATCGATGTCGAGCATCGTCTCGTACACCGCTATCGCGCCGTCCCGATCCTCCAGCACGTCACTGCACAGCTTCGCCTGTCGGAACAGAAGCTTCTTGCGCTCGTCTTCCTCCGCCACCTCCACCCGGCGACGAATGATGTCCAGAAGCGCGGGCGCGTCGCCCGCCTCCTCGTACAGCGACTCGAGCGCCGCCAGCGCGCGCCGATCGTCTCCCCGCAGCTCCAGCGCCTTCGTGTAGTACTCCTTCGCCAGGTTCCGGTCGGCCAGCTCGGTGCGCGCCAGATCCGCAACTCGCAACGTCACGCTCAACTGCACGTCCCCGTCCAAGATCTGCCCGACGACCTCGCGCAGCAGCGCCACGAGCTCGGGATAGCGACGCGTCGTCGCCGCCAACCGCTCGACCATCTCCAGCCACGGCTGCACGCCCTCCGAGCCGGCAGCTTCCTTGAGCCCCGCAACCGCGAACTCGAACGCGCGCGACGCGTTGCCCAACGGCCCCTCGGCCACCTTGACCGCCTGCTCGAGCAGCGACAGCCTCTCCTCCGGATCGGTGCTCGTGTCCGACTCGATCTGAACGACCCGAAGCAGCCGCTCGTGATCGCCGTCCGCCTCGTACAACGGATGCAGCACCTGCGCCGCGTCGCGACGCGCCACCTCGTCGTCCAGCAGCTTCTCGAGCGCCGCGCGGCTCGCAGCGTGATTCGGATCGACCGTCAGCGCCTGACGGTACGCCTCCAGCGCCCCCGCAACGTCCTCCTGATGCGTGTGCCGCACGTCCCCGAGACGCGCCAACAACTCCAGACGCTCGGCCGGCTCGTCCACCAGCGTCAGGTGTGTCTCGATCGCCTCCGCGAGGTCCGTCCAGCGCGACGCGGTCTCGTACAAGGCCTCCACCGCTTTCATCGCCGTGGCCTCGGGACCGAACTCGTCGAGCACCGCCCTCCACGCCACAATCGCCTCCGGCACGTCCACCAGCTTCTCGGTGAGGATCTCGGCCGCTCGCACCATCAGACGACGACGCTCGTCGCCGTCCATCGCGATCTCCCGCCGCGCCTTCAGCACATCCACCAACTCGCGCCACGCCGACACCTTCTGGTAGAGACGCTCGAGCGCCGACAGCGCCGTCGCGTCTCCAGGCGTGTCGTCCAGCCGCGCCCGCCACGCCGCAATGGCCCCGGGCGCGTCTTCGAGGATCGACTCGCAGATCTCCCCGAGCCGGCCGAGGATCTCGGCCCGACGCGCCGGCTCGTCCTCCATGCGGACCTCGGTGCGCAGGATGTCCACCAGGGCCGGGTGCTCCCCAGCTCCTGCGTAGATCTGCTCCAGCGCCCTAGCCGCCGGCAACACCAGCGTCGGGCCGTTCGGGTCGATCTCCAGCACACGACGGTACACGGCTTCAGCTCGCGCGATGTCGTTCAGTTGCTCCCTGTAGATGGTCGCGACATCCATCAGAATCGCGCCACGGGCCTCGGCACCAGACGCAACTCCGGCTGCTGCGGTCAACACCTCCGCCACTCGCTCGTGAGCTCCAACGCGCTTGCCGATTTCCATCAACCGCCCACGCGCCCGCACGTCGATCGGATCCAGCGGCACCAGCCGCGCCAGCGCATCCATCGCGCCCCTGTCGTCCGTCAAACGTTCGTCGCGCAACGTGGCGATCCGTCGCAACAGGCTGCGCTGCTCTCCCTCGTCGGTCGCCGTCTCCAGACGGATGTCCAGAACCCGTACCAGATCGCGAACCTCGTCGCGCGTTTCGTACACCGCCTCCAGCACCTCGGCCGCACGCCCGCGCAGCGCCGGAACTTGCAGGATCCGCTCGGCCAGATCCCTCGCCTCCCGCTGATTGGGATCCGCACGCAGCACGTCCTCGACGTGAGGCATCGCGCGTGCGGCGTCCTTCAGGCTGTCCAGGTGCAGCGCCGCCAAACGCAGCCGAATGGCCACCGTCTCCGCCAGATCCGCACGCGCCAGCCGACGCTCGAGCAGCGCCACGAGCTTGTCGTACTGGGATTCCTGGGCGTAGAGCTTCTCCAGGGCAGCGGTCGCCGTGCCGTGCAGCGAGTCCAGGTCCAGGATCCGCTCGTAGTAGTCAATCGCCTTGCCGGCATCCTCGATGATGTCCTCGCAGATCAGCGCCACCTCGGCCAGGAACTCCACGCGGCGAGATGCGTCCGTCGTGCCGGTCACGGCCTGCGCGTACAACGCCTCGAGGTCCGACCAGCGCTCCCTCGCCATCAGGATCTCCTTGAGGTCCTCGAAGGCTTCGTCGTTCGCGGGCTGGCGCGCCAACACCCTCTCCAGATACGGAATCGCAGCGTCCTGGTCGCCAACCTGCTCGCGACACAACGTGGCCGCTCGCTGGCACAGCTCCACCTCCACAGCATCCGGTAGTCGCGCCTGCTCGCTCAACACCGCCTGGTAGACCTGGGCCAGATCGCCAGGACGTCCCGCACTCACCGACAGATCCTTGGCCCGATCCCACAGCGCCAGTTCCTGCGGGAACTCCTCGACAGCGCGCAGCGCAACGTCCAGGGCCCTTCCCGGGTCTCCCAGCTTCGACTCGCAGACGTCCACCAGACGCGCCGCAAGCTCGAGACGCCGCGACGGCTCCTCGGTCGAGTCGATGAGCAGCGCCAGGGCGTCAGCCTCTCGCGGCGCCTGCCCCTGGTCCGAATACGCCTGGACCAACATCCCGGCGGCGCGCGCGCGCGTCGAGTCCACCGCCGTCAGCTTGTTCAACACCGCCGTCGCTCTCGACGCGTCGGCTCCCAGAGACGACGCACGCTCGCACGCTGCAAGCGCTTCCTCGGGCAGCTGCAGCTTGTCGACGTACAGTTCGGCGAGGTCCAGGTCCAGACGGCCGCGCAATTCGCCCTCTGCCTGGTCGCGATGCGCGCGAATCGTGTCCGCCGCCGCCGCCGCGTCGCCCGCTGCGATCAGCAGCCGCGGCAGGTTCGTCAGCGCCCTGGCGTCCGTCGCGTCGATCTCGAGCGCGCGACGGTACAGCGCGATCGCCCTGGCAGGCTCCTGGAACGAGTCCTCCTCGAGCTGCGCCCACTCGACCAGCAGCGCCGCCGCCGACGACGGCTGTGCACCGCCGATCCTCAACTCGTAGAGCCACCGAAGGTCGTCCTTGCGTCCCGCATCGCGCAATACCTGATCGAGCGTGCTCAACGTCGCCGTGTCCGACGGGTCCGCTTCGACCAACTGCCGATACGCCTTGATGGACTCGTCGGTCCGGCCGAGCTCCTTCGCATAGACCTCCGCGAGCCTCAGCTTCAGCGCGCGGCGCTCCGACGGCGACATGGCCGCATCGCTTTCCAGACGGGCCTCGACGGCTTGCACGAACGGCTCCCAGGAGCCGGCTGCGCGAGCCTGCTCCTCGAGGAGCTCCAGCGCCCCCTCGGCCGCCGGCGCCAGGTCGTAGACTTTGCGAGCATAGCCAAGCGCCGCGGTCTTGTCGGACAGCCGGCGTCCCGTGACATCCGCCAGCTTGCGCAGCAAGCTCAGCTTGTCGTCGAGCGATTCGGCGCTCGCCAGCAGCACCTCGTAGAGCGCGGGCAGCCTGCCCCAACGCTCGTCCTTCTCGTAGATCGGAATCAACGCGCCGGCCGCCCTCATGTCGTCAGGCCGCACGCTCAGCACGCGCTCGTACGCGCGGAAAGCCCGCTCCGGGGCGTTCAGGCGCTTCTCGAAGACATCCGCGACTCGATACGACAGCTCGACCTTGGTGTTCGAGTCGGTGACCCGGTCCGCCGCGCCCGACAGCACCTCGGCCAGCCCTTCCCAATCTTGCGTCTGCCCGTACAGCTCGGAGATCGCGTCGTAGTCCTCGGCCGCCAGGTACGCATCACGAAGGACACGCAGCGCGCGCGAATGGCCCGGCCGAACCTCCAGCACGCGCCGCCACGCCCCCGCCGCACGGCGCGGGTCATTCAGACGCTCCTGGTAAACCGCGCCGAGCTTCTGCAATACCGCGATGCGCGCGTTCTCGTCCGCAGACTGCTCGAGCCGACGCTCCAACACCTCGGCCACCGTCTCGTAGTCCTTGTCCCTCTCCGCCTGCTTCTCGAGCGCGTCCATCACGCCCGCCGCGGTCGGATCGATCGCCAGCACCTTCTTGTACAGACCGATGGCGTCGGCCGACCGATCGAGCCGCTCGGCGGCGAGCTTCGCCATCTCGAGGAAGAGCTTGACCCGGTCGCCTTCTTCCAACGTCTCGGCCTCCGCCTCCAGCAGCGAGAACAGCTGGGGCCAAGCGCGACGACGCGTGTACAGCTCGCGCAGCCGCTCCTTGGCCGCCACGTCGGTGGGGTCGAGTTGGAAGACGCGTTCGTAGACCTCGGTGGCGTTCTGCACGTTCTGGAACTGGTCGAGCCAACGCTTGCCCGCCGCACGCAGCAACGCCAGCTTCTCGTCGCGGTCCGTGCTCAGCTCGGCCAGCCGCTGCTGGTGCACCAACAGGTCCCGCCATCGCTGAAGCGCCTCGTACACACGGCAAAGCTCGCGCACGGCTGCCACATCGGTCTCGTCCAGCTGCAGGATCTGCCCCAGCACTGTCACCAACGCGCTGTCGCTGCGGATGTGCTCCCGGTAGACCGTCGCGATCTCCCGCAACAGCTCGAGCCGCCCGGCCCGATCCTCAGCCGGCGTCCTGTCCAGCTCGTGGCGCAGCAGGTCCACGAGCGCCGGCCACGCGGACGTCTGGTGGTAAAGGCGCCGGAGAGCCTGTCGCGCTTGCTGGTTGTCGGCGTCCTGCCGGAGCATCGCCTTGTACTGATCGATCGCCTTGTGCACGTCCTCGTGGCTCTCGGCCAGGCGCGCCAGCTCCGCTGCGATCTCGGATTTCTGCTCGCCCTCGGAAAGAGAGCGTTGCGCGTCGGTCAGGATCGTCATCAGACGCGCCTCGTCGCCCTTTTGCTTGAGCCATTGACGGTAGAACTCGAGCATGCCCGGGTGCGCCGGCTCCACGCGGCGCACCTTGTCGAAGTACGGCTCGGCCAGATCGAGCCGCTCGCGCATGCGCCACTGCACCATCGCAATCTGCAGCCAGATGCCCAGCTCCTGTCCCGCCTTGACGGTTCCGCTGCGAAGCTGGTCCTCGTAGAGCGCGACCAGATGGTCCCACTGCTCGGTCCTTCCGAAGTAGTCCGAAAGGAAGTTCATCGCCTCGGGGTAGCCGGGCACCAGGTCGAGCGCACGCTCGTAGGCCGCCACACCGCGCCCCTCCATGCCCAGCTTGCGCACCACCACACGAGCCAACCGCAGCCACGCCGCGAACCGCTCCTCTCGCATCGTCGACTCGGTCGCCAACGTCTCGAGCACGCTGCAAACGTCCTCCCACCGCCCCGCCTCCCGGTGCATCCGCTCCAGAAGCAAACAGGCGCGCCGGTTGCGCGGGTCGAGCTCCACCGCCTCCTTGAGCAACGCGAGCAACTCGTCCGTCGTCGCGTCCGCCTTGCCGTAGCGGAACATCACCTCGGCGGCCCAAGACAACATCGACGACCGGATCGAAGAGTCCTCGACGGCCTTGCCATCCGCCACCTTGGCCTGAGCCAGCTCGCGCCACCGAGGACGCAAGTCCTCGCCTCGCTCGATGGCCTCGGTCGCGGTCGGGTCGTTGGGACGAAGCTCGAGCAGGCGCCGGTAGGCCTTGGTCGCGCGCTCATCGTCGAGCAACTCGTCTTCCAGGATGCGCGCCAGCTCCGCTTGACGCATCGCCTCCTGCGGCGTGGCCCGGACCAACGAGATCTCGAACTCCAGCAGGTTGGCCACCGCAGGCCACTCGCGCCGCGTCTCGTGCTCCCGCCTGGCGGCTTCCAGCAACTCCGCCAGTTCCTGCACCGACATGCCGACGTCCGGCGCCGTCATGGCATCCTGTAGGTCGAGCCACGCGTTCTCGTTGTCTGCGTCGTCCTGCAACAGCCCAAGAGCGGTTCGTATCTTCTGCGAGCTCATCGTCACTCCAACGAGGTCCTCGTCATGCGGATTGCGTTTTCACCCCCGGCGCCCGGCATCACACGTCGACCTCCCGTGTTTCGAATTGCCTCAAAAAATCGCTGAAAATAGGGCGGTTGGCCCCATCGTCACGGGCACCCGTCGAGGGAGTGCGATGCTACGCCCCGCCCGGTGGAGACACAAGATGCGCAACGCTTCGGCCAGCGAAATCCTTGCTTAATCACCACGCCACCCCGCCGGTTCTTGACAGCCGCTCCGCCTTGGCCGTGCCTGCCCCGCCGCCGCCCCTGACCCTCGCTGACCGTCCTGCGTGGAGCGCCGCCACCCTCCCAGCCCGTCTCGCCGTCGGCCGCTCCCGCCCACGCCTGTACCGCGTCGAGCCCAGACACGGACCCGCACGCCCCCGCCCAGAAGGCCTGCGACGTTCGATTCATCGCGCATTGCAGCAAATCCGTCGGAACATGGCACGATCGTTCGCATGCTTGGTCCCCACCGTTGCCGCTTCCCCCTCCAGCGTCTCGATTGTGAACGCTCATTATCACTTCCCTTCGGTCCTCACAAAGGCTGCGCAACCATGGTTCTTCGACAACCGCAGCAACCAGCGCCCCGGCCGCTTCCCCCCTTGCCCAAGGATTTCTCCCTCACCGGCTTGCATCACCTCGAATCCGCCCCGTACTCTCAGGCTCCGGGCCGCGCGTCGCCTCTACGGCCTGCCTTGCCCCCAAACGCGGCGACGCCCGCCCTCCAGGAGGTCTTCATGGGGCACCTGCACGACTCCAAGGCGCTCTTCTCCAGGCTGCAGCAGCGCATCGACAAGACCCAGTCGGGTCTGCCCTCCACCCCCGAGGTCTTCGACATCCTCAGAGAGCTCTTCACGCTCGAGGAGGCCGAAATCGCCAGCCGCCTGCCCATCGTCCCCAGAAAGCTCTCGTCCATCTCCCGACGCCTCGGCATCCCCGCGAACCAACTGCGCCCCAAGCTCGAGCACATGGCCGAGAAAGGCCTGGTCTTCGACTTCCACCATCCCGCCAAGGGTTCCTACTTCATGCTCGCCCCTCCCGTCGTGGGGTTCTTCGAGTTCTCCATGATGCGGGTGCGCTCCGACATCGATCAGAAGCAGGTGGCGCGCCTGCTGTCCTTGTACATGTACGAGCGCCCCGAGTTCATGCGCGAGATCAGCAGCTCCATGACCCCCGTGGGCCGCGCAATGGTCCGCGAAGACGCCCTCGCCCCCGAGCTGTCCTCCAACGTGCTCGACTACGAGCGCGCCTCGGCCCTGCTCGACGCCGCCCCGGTCGCGGCCGTGTCGCTCTGCTACTGCCGCCACAAGAAGTCCCACCTCGGACAAGCCTGCGACGCCCCGCAGGAGATCTGTATCAGCCTCGGAAAAGGCGCCGAATTCATCATCCGCCGCGGCCACGGACGCCCCGCCGAGCGCGCGGAACTGCGCGATCTGCTCGCCGTCGCCCGCGAGCACCACCTCGTGCAGATCTGCGACAACGTGCAGCGCGAACCCGTCTACGTCTGCAACTGCTGCGGCTGCTGCTGCGGCCAGCTCGCTGCCATCAACCGTCACGGCATCGACCACGCGGTCGCCACCAGCAACTACCTCGCGACCATTGACGACACACACTGCACGGGCTGTGCAAAATGCACCCGGCTGTGCCCCATTCAAGCCATCTCGCTGCAACCCAGGCCGCCCCATCAACGCAGCCAGCTCAAGAAGAAGATGCGAGCCCGCATCGACGAGTCCATCTGCCTCGGCTGCGGCGTGTGCAAGAGCGCCTGCGAGCACGATGCACTCCGCATGCAGCCCCGCCCCAGCCGGGTCCTCACCCCCGAGAACACCGTCGAACGCGTCCTGCGCATGGCCGCCGGACGAGGCCACCTGCACGACGTGCTGTTCGACGAGCACGACGGTCCCACCAGCGCGTTCCTCAACCGCTTGGTCGGGGCGCTTGAGCGCATGCCCGCGACGCGGCGCGCTATGCTCAACGAGACGCTCAAGTCACGGTTCGTGAGCTTTTTGTGCGCCGCCGCCCGTCGCGATACCCGCCAGCCCGCCGACCTCGTCTAGCGCTGCGGCCGCCCACGGCCTCCCCTTCCACCTGGCCCCTTGCGGCAACCTCGTCGCCCACCTGCTTCTTGTGCTATCCCCTCGGTTGCATCGCCGAGACACTTGCCTCGTCGAACGGAACATCGCCGCCGGCCCGAGCCGACGAACCTCACGTCGATCTCCGACATGCAAACCATGCAAAAAGTCGCCATCATCCTCTGCGCGTTGCTCGCCACTCTCGTGCTGGTCCTCACCTTCGGAAGCCAGACCGCCCGCGCCAACAATCCCCCCACCGCGGATCAGATCGCGGCCCGCGTCCAGGCGTTCTACGACCAGACGCGTACCTTCCAGGCCACCTTCCAACAGGACTACACCGTCAAGGCCTACAACCGGCACAAGCAGTCCTCCGGTCGCGTCGTCTTCGAGCGCCCCGGCAAGATGAGCTGGACCTACGACGAGCCCAACGGCAACCGCGTCGTGGCCAACGGCTCGGTGCTCAAGGTCTATGAGAAGGAGAACAAGCAGATGTACGAGCAGCCGCTCGACAAGTCCCAGTACCCCGCGGCGCTCGCTTTCCTCATGGGCAGAGGAGACCTGCGGCGAACCTTCACCCTGCGCCTGCTCGATTCCCGTCGCATGAAGTTCGAAGGCGGCTATGTCCTGGAAGGCACCCCCAAGTCCGCCACGCCCGCCTACCAGAAGGTCTTGATCTACGTCGATGCGGCCACCGCCCAGGTCCGCCGAATGCTGATCCTGGACGCTCAAGGCAATCGCAACATGTTCACCTTCGAGAACCCGGTCGTGAACACACCGCCCGATCCACGGGAGTTCGAGTTCACCCCGCCGCCCGGAACGCAGATCGTTCATCCGTAGGTCTGGCCGCGGGACGCGGCAGGCGCACGCTGCGCTCGCACGCTCAGTCGCCCCGTGGAACTCGCCCCGCCTGCAGCACACGGTCCACGCGGGCGATATGTGCGTGGGTGATCGCTGCGGCCAGCGCATCCGTCGCGTCGGCGCCGGGCAACTCCCGCAGCCCGAGCAGCGTCTTGACCATCATCGCCACCTGCCGCTTGTCCGCGCCGCCCCGCCCAACCAGGGATTGCTTGATCGTTGCCGGCGGGTACTCGAACGTGGGGATGGCTGCTCGAGCCAGGCGTAACAGCACGACGCCCCGCGCGTGACCCAGCTTGCTTGCCGCCTGAGGGTCCTTCGCGAAGAACAGCGACTCCACGGCGGCCTCGGCCGGCCGATGACGTTCGATCAACGCCAGCAGGGCGTCGTCGATCTCGCACAACCTCGACCCCAACGACTCCTGCACGTGCGTGTGCACGATGCCGTTGGCGACGTGCGTCAATCGCGTGCCGACCGCGTCGATGACGCCCCAGCCCAGGTGCCGCGTACCGGGATCGATCCCGACGATGATCACGGCTCGGCCCCCATGCCCGCCTGGCCGTGCCCAGCCCTGGCCGTCATGGGAAGACCTTTCCAGGGTTCATCAACCCGGTTGCGTCGAACGCGGACTTCACTCGTCGCTGCAGCGCGATGAGCTCCGCGCTCTGCTCGAGCCCCAGGTACGGGCGCTTGAGCACGCCAACGCCGTGCTCGCCGGTGATGGTCCCACGAAGCGCGACGACCTCGCGAAGCATCGCCTCGATCGCGGCCTTCACGCGGGGCACCGCGTCCTCGTCGTCCCACAGGAAATTGACGTGCAGGTTCCCGTCCCCAGATCG
>JAJZQG010000369.1 GCA_021847645.1 Myxococcales bacterium | reverse complement strand
CCCCCTCTGCCTCTCAACCGCGCTCCAGCCTCTCCACCACCCGGAACTGCCGCTCCCGCCGATCGTCGGCCCACGTGTAGAGCGCCACCGATCGCAGCGTGGTCGCCTGTCCCGCGAACAGCTGCCGCGACGCCCAACGCAGCCCCGCCGCGCGATCCGCCTCGCTGGCGCCGCGCGACGGCCGTGCGATCGTGATGTGCGCCTTGGCCGGCCGGCTTTCGCGGCGCGCACCGGCCGCATCGCACGCCGCGTCGCGACACGCCGCAATCGCCTGCTCGACCTCCTCACGCCCCGCGTCGAGCTCGATCGACAGGGCGGAATAGCGGTGGGGCGCGCCCATCGGCACCACGGCGCCAAGCGTCGCGTGAACTGCGCCGAGCCCCCAGTCCAACGCTCGCCACGCGGCCAGTGCCTGCTCGTGCCCCACGGCCCCGAGGAACGCCACGGTCATGTGCAGGTCCTGCGGGTGGAAGGTGCGGAAGCCCGCCGGAGGCTGGGTCAGCAGCCGCGTGTACCACTCGCCCGGGTCGACCGGAATGCCGATGAACCAGTTGGGTGCGAAGCCCCCTTGCTTGAACGCACATGCCATGCTCGCAAGCCTAGCACACTGCATCTTCGCAACCGCCTCGCACGGCGATCGCTGCGCAGCTTCGTCCACGCGTGCCGGCGGCCGGCAAGCCAGCCGTTCAGCGGCCCTTGCGCTGACGCTTGCGACGATTGCGCTCCGCTCGCGCCGCGTTGTCCGCGCGTGCCAGGCACAGCGTCTTGTTGGCCTCGACCCGCGCGCGCTCCTCCAACGGCAACGTGCCGCACGAAAGCAGGCGCTTCGTGCTCTCGAGCGACTCGTCGATCTTCCCCACGTGGAAGGCCGACACCGCGTACTCGTCGAGGCTCCGCCAGTCGTAGGTCGAGTCCTGCACGAACAGCGGGTCGTCGGGCCGGGCGATGGCCACCGCGCTCTTGGCAAACAGGTGCGCGATCTCCCATTCGCCGCGCTCACGGTGATAGCGCGCCAGCTCGCACAGCGGCTCGGCGCGCCGGGGACGGGACCCGTACGCTCGCAGATACGCCTCGACGACGGCGCCGCGATCGCGGCCGGCTCGCTCCTTGAGCACCGCTGCCTGATAGAGCGCGTACCATGCCTCTTCCGTCGGGCCGCCCATGCCCGCGCGACGCTCGTACATGGCAATCGCCCGCTCCGTGTCGCCCAGGTCTTGGTAGCGCTGCGCCAGATCGAACACGCTGCGCGCGTCGTCCGGCTCCGCGCGCAGCGCCTCCTCGAGCATCGCTGCGTCCTGTCGCAACCGGGCCGCGTCGATGGCGTTCCGCTGCGTCGCATGCACCGTCAGCCCCGACAGGTTCCCGGCCGTGTGCGGCGACGGGCACGCGAGCAGCGCGCTCGCGACTCCCGCATAGCTCCAGGGCAGCGAGGCCCGCACGATCCTCGGTTCCCGGCACGACAGCTCGCCGCGCTTGACGCGCAGCCGCAGCGCATCGGCCGCGAGTGTCACCAGCCTGAACCCCGGTTCGGCGACCAGCACCTCTCCGGGCTCGAGCAGCAGCACGAACTCGGCCCGCGGCGCGGCCAGCGCCAGCGCCTCGTTGCGATTGTGCGCGAGGCTCTTCCAGGGGCGTTCGATCAGCTCGCCCGGCACGCCCGCAAGGCATCTGCGCACGATGTCCTGCGTACCGTCCGTCGAGCCGGTGTCGACGATCGCCCACGCCGAGATGAAGGGGCGGGCGGACGCCAGGCACGGCTCGATGATGCCGGCGTCGTCGTGCACGATCATGTTCAGGCACACGCTGGGCATGGCTTCGCTGTTGGCCCCATACCGTCCGAGTCGCGAGGCGTCCATCGCGTGTTGGGGGCGAGCCCCGCGTCCTTTTTGTAGAGGGGCGTCCTCGCCGCGGGCGGGCGCCGGGAGCGCAGATGCTCCGCGCCTCCGCGTCTCCGCGTTGCCTTTTTTCCGGGCAACTTTCGTGGTACAGGTCGCGGCGTCTCCCCGCGCCGGCTACCTGCTCCCATGATCAGGCCCGAGGGAACGCGTGCGCGACCGAACCTTTCGCTTGACAAGGAGAGCGCGACGGCTATTTTTCGCTTCCTTCTTTCGGCCGGCGGACGTGTGTGTTTCGCTGGCAACCGCAGGGACATCGCCTCATGCCGACCATCAGCCAACTGATTCGAAACGGACGCAGGCTGCCGAACTACAAGACGAGCTCGCCTGCTCTGCAGTCGTGCCCGCAGCGGCGCGGCGTTTGCGTTCGTGTGTACACCACCACGCCCAAGAAGCCGAACTCGGCGCTTCGCAAGGTCTGCCGCGTGCGGCTGACCAACCAGATCGAAGTGACCAGCTACATCCCGGGCGAGGGCCACAACCTGCAGGAGCACTCGGTCGTCCTGATCCGCGGCGGCCGCGTCAAGGACCTGCCCGGCGTGCGCTACCACGTGGTGCGCGGAACCCTCGACGCCTCCGGCGCCTCGGGCCCGTCGCCGACCAACAAGGTCAACCGCAACCGCAAGCGTTCGAAGTACGGCGTCAAGCGCCCGAAGTCGTGAGAGGACTGACCCATGCCTCGTAGACGTGAAGTACCCAAGCGCCGCATCATCCCGGACCCCAAGTACAAGGACAAGCTTGTCGCCAAGTTCATGAACTCGCTCATGCTCGACGGCAAGAAGGCGGTCTCGGAGAGCATCATCTACGGTGCCTTCGACATCATCCAGGAGCGCCACAAGGAAGAGCCCATCGAGGTCTTCCGCAAGGCCCTGGACAACGTCAAGCCCAAGATCGAGGTCAAGAGCCGTCGCGTCGGCGGTGCCACCTACCAGGTTCCGGTCGAGGTTCGCCCGGAGCGTCGCGTCGCCCTGGCGATGCGCTGGCTGGTGTCGTACTCCCGCAGCCGTGGCGAGAAGACCATGCGCGAGCGTCTCGCCGCCGAGCTGGTCGACGCCGCCCAGGGCCGCGGCAACGCGGTCAAGAAGCGCGAAGACACGCACAAGATGGCCGAGGCCAACAAGGCCTTCGCCCACTATCGCTGGTAATCGGATCGGTCCGGTCACCGTTGGCACCCACACGAGGGAGACCGTCGGAGCGAGATGACGCAGCGGACATAAGGATCGGGTAACGAGCCCAGGCCTCCAGGCGAGGCCACCCTGCGTCGTTCCCCGATACCCTCTCCAGGCACGAGAGGCCCACCACAAGGAGGTGGGCGGCGGGCTGGAGAGGGTTTCTTGTGTCAGCAGTCCGGAGACAGTCAGGAGCAGGTCCCGTGGCCCGTGAGTATCCCCTAGAGCGAACGCGCAACATCGGCATCATGGCCCACATCGATGCCGGCAAGACCACGACGACCGAGCGCGTCCTGTTCTACACGGGTGTCAACTACAAGATCGGCGAGGTCGATGACGGCGCGGCCACGATGGATTGGATGCAGCAGGAGCAGGAGCGCGGCATCACCATCACCTCGGCCGCCACCAACTGCTTCTGGCAGCCCGACAGCGGTCCCAACGCGGGCGTGCGCCACCGCATCAACATCATCGACACCCCCGGCCACGTCGACTTCACCATGGAAGTCGAGCGAAGCCTGCGCGTGCTCGACGGTGCGGTCGCCGTGTTCGACGCCGCCAACGGCGTCGAGCCCCAGAGCGAGACGGTGTGGCACCAGGCCGACAAGTACCACGTGCCGCGCATCGCCTTCCTCAACAAGATGGACAAGGTCGGCGCCGACTTCGAGATGTGCCTGCGCTCCATGCGCGAGCGCCTCGGCGCCAACCCCGTGCCCGTGCAGGTCCCCCTGGGCGTCGAAGACCAGCACCGCGGCATCGTCGACATCATCCGCATGCAGGCCGTCGTCTTCGACGAGGCCTCCAAGGGCCAGACCTACGAGTGGGTTCCGGTGCCCGACGAGCTTCGTGCGATGTGCGAAGAGCTGCGCGACAAGCTCATCGAGTGCTGCGCGGACTTCGACGAATCGATCATGGCGAAGTACCTCGACGGCAAGCTCGAGGAGGTGACGGCCGACGAGCTTCACCTGGCGCTTCGCAAGGGCACGCTGCAGACGCGCATCGTGCCGGTGCTGTGCGGCTCGGCCTTCAAGAACAAGGGCGTCCAGATGCTGTTGGACGCAGTCGTCAACTACCTGCCGTCGCCGGCGGACATTCCCCCGGTCGAGGGCATGAGCCCCGACGGCAAGAAGAAGCTGGCGCGCAAGGCCTCGGACGACGAGCCGTTCGCGGCGCTGGCGTTCAAGCTGGCCTCCGATCAGCACGTGGGCATCCTGACCTACTTCCGCGTGTACTCGGGCAAGCTGTCGGCGGGCAAGGTGGCCTACAACGCCACGACGGGCAAGCGCGAGCGCATGGTCAAGATCCTGCGCATGCACGCCAACAAGCGCGAGGAGATCAAGGAGGCGGACGCCGGCAACATCTATGCAGCCGTCGGCCTTCGGGACACGCGCACGGGCGACACGCTGTGCGACGAGAAGCACCCCATCGTGCTCGAGCACATGGTGTTCCCGGTGCCGGTCATCCAGCTCGCCATCGAGGCCAAGACCAAGGCCGACCTCGATCGGCTCGGCGCCGCCATGCAGCGTCTGGAGTCCGAGGACCCGACCTTCAAGTGGACCATGAACGAGGAGACGGCGCAGACCATGCTCAGCGGCATGGGCGAGCTCCACCTCGAGATCATCGTCGACAGGCTCAAGCGCGAGTTCAACGTCGAGGTCAACGTGGGCCGCCCGCAGGTCTCCTACCGCGAGACCATCACCCGCAAGGCCTCGGCCGAGGGCAAGTTCATCCGCCAGGTGGGCAATCACGGCGTCTACGGCCATGTGCTGATCGACATCGAGCCCATGGAGCGCGGCCAAGGCTTCGCCTTCACCAGCCTCATTCCTGCGGAGAAGGTGCCCAAGGAGTTCGTCCCCTTCATCGAGAAGGGCCTCAAGGACGCCATGGGTCGCGGCGTGCTGGCCGGCTTCCCGGTCGAAGACGTCAAGATCACCGCCACCGACGGCAGCTACTCGGAGACCGACTCCAACGGACCGGCCTTCGAGATGGCGGCCTCCAACACCTTGGAGGAAGCCAGCAACAAGGCCGGGCTGGTGATCATGGAGCCCGTGATGAAGGTCGAGGTGGTCACGCCCGACGTGTACATGGGCGACGTGATCGGGGATTTGAATGGCCGTCGGGGCAGCATCACGAACATCTCGCAGCGCAAGCAGCTGCAGGTGATCGCCTGCGAGGTGCCGCTCGCAGCCATGTTCAAGTACACGACCGATCTGCGGTCGAAGACGCAGGGGCGGGCCACGCACACGATGCACTTCTCGCATTACGCGCCGGTGCCCGCACCCATCCAGGAAGAGATCATCAAACGAATTCGAGGGGACTACTAGCCCCCAGAGCTACCCAGCAGGAGAGATATCGTCATGGCGAAGGAGAAGTTCGTAAGGACCAAGCCGCACGTGAACGTGGGGACCATCGGTCACATCGACCACGGCAAGACCACGCTGACGGCCGCGATTCTGAGTGT
>JAJZQG010000097.1 GCA_021847645.1 Myxococcales bacterium | reverse complement strand
GACGGCCAGTGGGGCTGCAGCAGCGGGGATGGCTCGTCCCCATGGGGCACCCCGGCTGCGGACGCTGCGACGCAGCAGGATGCCGCGAGCCCCGACGACGCGGACGCGGCACCGGACGCCGCGGAGCCCGACGGGCCCCTGGCCGAGGCCTCCGAGCCCGACGGTCAGCCGCAGGACGCTGCGCCGGCGACCCTGGGGACCATCTCGGTGCAAGCGCTGCACGACGCGCTGCCCACGAAGGACTTTCTGCTCATCAACGTCCATATCCCGTATCAGGGGGAGATCCCGCAGACCGACGCGAAGATCTCGTATCTCGAGCCGGATGCGATCGCAGCGTTCGTGGGAGCGAATCTGGACCAGAGCGTCGTCGTGTATTGTCTGACCAACCACATGTCGACGATTGCCGGACAGGACCTGGTGGACAGGGGCTACCGGAGCGTGCGGTATCTCGACGGCGGCATGTCGGCGTGGACGGCGGCGGGCTACACGTTGGAGAACAATCCCTGAGATGAGCGCGCCGCTGGACGACGCACCGCGCTGCTGGCGGTGTCGCGCACCGATCGGCCGGTCGGGCGGCCGATGTCCGTTGTGCGGCGCGCCAGCCGAGGGTCCGCACGGCGCGCCGCCGTTCGATCCTGCGCTGGCGGGCAGGGCGTCGCCGCAGCGCGTGCAGCCGGTCGATCGGCCGCGCCAGCCTGGCGCTGCACGACCCGCTCGGAGCGGCTGGATGCTCGGCTTGCTCGCGGTGGCCATCGTCGCGTTGGCCGGGCTCGTCGTGGCGCTGCTCGTGTTGTCTCGCGAAACCAAGCGCCTGACCCAGGGCCCCGTGCCGTCCGCCTGCGCTCGGCCCGCCGGTTCCGAAGCGCGCTCGGCTCCGCTCAACCTCAACGGCATCACGATCGACACGCCGGGATCAATCGATCCGACGGACTTGCTTCCGGCCGTGAAGCGGCGGCTGGCCGAGCCCGGCCGACGCCTGTCGTTGCTCGACATCGAGGTCCGGGCCGCCAGGCGGGGCGTGGTGGATCTCGACGCGCCCGGCGCCGGCATCGTCTATCGTTTCCTGCTATCGGCGCAGGATCCGCACGCGCTCGACCCGCCGCCGCCCGAGGTGCTGGTGCTGCCGCTGACGCTTCATCCGGAAGAGCCGGGGCGCGCGCTTGCCAGCTCCAAGGACAACACGGTTATCGAGCCGACGTGCGTATGGTCGGCGGCGTGGCGTGCCGCGCTGGCCGCCGGGCTCCCCGAGTCCGAGCCCTTCGACGCGAAGTTCGCGCCTCGCACCGACACCGGCACGGGCACGTGGACCTTCACGTCGAGCAGCGCCGGCGGCACGCAGCTCGAAATCGACGGCCAATCCTGTGCGATCAAGACGCGGTGAACCAGGGGCGGTCACGTCGTGACGCGCAAGACTTCTTCCACCGTCGTGACACCGGCCTCCACCTTGTCCATGCCCGCGCGGCGAAGCGAGGGCACTTTGCGGGTGTGCAGCAGCGTCCGGTACTCGTGCGACGACGCCTTTGCCTTGATGAGCGCCCGGACGTCGTCGTCGATCTCGAGCACCTGGAAGATCCCGACACGCCCGCGGTAGCCGGTTTGATGACAGCTCGGGCATCCCGCGGGCTTGACGACCTCGGCACCCGCGGGCAGCAACACCTCGTCGTTGTCCCATACGTCGGACTCGAGCTTGACCAGCTCGCGGCAATCCGGACAGACCACGCGCACCAGCCGCTGGGCGAGCACCACGGTCAACGCGTTGGCGATGATCCAGGGCTCGATCCCGAGATCCACGAGGCGCACGATCGTCTCGACGACGTCGGAGGTGTGGAGCGTGGACATGACCAGATGGCCGGTGAGGGCCGCTTGCAGGGCGATGCCGGCAGTTTCCGCGTCGCGCATCTCGCCCACGAGGATGATGTCGGGGTCCTGCCGCAAGGCGGCGCGCAGACCCGCGGCGAAGGTGAAGCCGGTGCGCGTGTTGGTCTGGCCCTGGGTGATGGTGTACAGCTCGACCTCGATCGGGTCCTCCAGCGTGATAACGTTGTTGCGCGCGGTGTCGACCAGCTGCAGGAAAGCATAGAGCGTGGAGGTCTTGCCCGAGCCGGTGGGACCGCAAGCCACGACGAATCCCTGGGGACGCGCGACCAGGTCGTGCATGCGTCTCTGCATCTCGGCGTCCATGCCGAGGCGCTCGAAGGCAATCAGCCCCTGGCCGAGGAGCAATCGGAGCACCACCTTCTCGCCCTGCGTGCAGGGGAAAGTCGATGCGCGCAGATTCACCAGGAAGGGTAGCCCCGCCTCGAGGGTGAACTGGCCGTCCTGCGGGATTCGACGCTCCGAGATATCCATGCGCGCGAGCACCTTGATGCGGCTGACGACCTGCGGTGCGACATCCAGGGGGATGCTCAGCTGCTCGATGAGTGTGCCGTCGACCCGGAAGCGGACCATGACGCGGTCGCGCTTGGGCTCGATGTGGATATCGCTTGCGGCGAGCGCGACGGCTCGCCGCACCATGTCGTCGAGGATGTAGACCGCATCGTTTTCGACGTAGGCCCGGTGCGCGGAGGTCATGGTGATGCACCATGGCACGGACGCCCGAGCGTGGGAACGGGAGGGGACCGGCCGGAGCGTCGTCAGCGCCGACCGGCAGCGCGCGATCGCCAGCCCATGACCTCCCACCAGGTCAGGTCGCGTTCGGGGAGCTCGAAGCGCGCCAGGCGAACAGGTGGAACGCGCGTTCGCGACGCTGGCGGCTCCGCGACGGAGAAGCAGGGCAAGCGCACCGGTCCCGCAGCGTGCGGTGGGCGCGCCGCGCACGCACCCCGCGCCGCGTCGAGCAGCGAGAACTGGGGCAGTCGCATCGGCTCCACCGCGGGAGGTTCCGGTTCGCCGGTCGCTTCGAGCAGATCCTCGATGGGCATCGTGGGAGGGTCGAGATCGTCGTCGGCACGCGGGTGGCTCGCTCGACCGCGCAAGGGCTTGCCGGGAGAATTGCCGCCCGGACCGCCGAACTGGATTGGATACTCGCCGCTCTGGTCCGGCACGGCCCGCTCCCACGGCACTTCCACGAACGTCTCGGCGTCGATCTCGACCACCCTGTCCGCTGATTCCACGAGCATCGCGTCGAGCCAGTCGGCGTCGTCGACCGGCTGATCGGCAAACGCGTCGCGAGCACCCGCGGACTGCGCGTCCAGAAACGCATTGGAGCCGGCCAGTTCGTCGGGCTCGACCTCGATGACGAGCGACGTCGTCGAAAGGAGCGCGTCGGCCGGATCGAGTTCGTCCAGCTCGTCGAGGTCGAGGTCGATGCTCTGCCGTGGGGGAAAGGGAGCATGCGCAATAGCCGACATGAGCAGGAGGTCAAGCAAGCTTCGATCCACCTTGGGAAATGCGGTCGCACGAGCGCTGGCTGCGCAAGGCAACGAACGGCGTTGCGCGACTTGATCCCGATGGATGCGCAACTTGCGCACGCGACCGGCGAGGCTCGGGCAGCTTTCGCCCCGGCGGAAGCGCAGGGCGGCCTTCGCATCTGGCTGCTGCCGGAAGCCGCAGCCGCAACCGGCGTTCGCTTCGCTGGTCCTCGGCCGATCGATTCGACAGATGCTCACGCCATCTCGTCGAAGTCTCCCGGCCGCACGCCGGTCATGCCTCCAGACCCTTTGAGCTCGTCAATCAACCGCAGCGTGGGGGCGTCGATGCGCGACGGGCGCTCGTGCGCCCAGGGTGTGCCGGGCAACGGCGTGAAGCGGTGCGCGTGAATCAGAGCACCGTAAGCGTCGCGGAGCAGGCCGATGACCTGGCGGGTCCTGGCCCGGTGGACGTCCGTTTCACCGGGCAAGCCAAAGATGAAATCCACGCGGGGCGTGAACCCTGCCGCGGCGATCGCCTCGACGGCCCGAATGCCCTCTTCGACGGAGTGTCCGCGGCGCAGCCGCTCGAGAACGTCGTTGCTTCCGGACTGCAGGCCCAGGGCGATGGTGTGGTTATCGCAGAGTCCCCGAACGACGCGCAGCAGGTCGGCGCGCACCGATTCGGGGCGAACCTCGGAGGGGAATGTGCCGAAGTACAGCTTGCGGAATCCGCAATCCCGTGCAGCCACCAGGAGGGACTCGATGGCGGGCACGTCCGGGTGTCGGGCGTCCCGGGCACCGTAGGCGAACGCGTTGGGTGCGACGAAGCGAGTGAAGGAATGGCCGGTGGCGACCGCATGCGAGAAGGCCTGGCGCAGTGCGGCCAACGATCGGTGGCGGGGTTTGCGTCCGAAGAGCGCCGGCGTCTGGCAGAAGGCGCAACCGAAGGGACAACCGCGGGTAATCTCGACCGGGGCGAACAGGCGGCCGGACGGGGCCCAGGGCGGATACCGATCGAGTGGGCCCACCGGTGAGAAGCGATAGATGCCAGGCGGCGGGACCGTGCCCGCGAGCCATTGGCCGACGAAGCCGGAGAGCTCGGGACCGGCTTCGCCGACTACCACCCATCGGAATCCCAGGGAGAGAGTCTGGTCCGGATCGCCGGACGCTTGGGGGCCACCTGCCACGGCGGCGAAGGTGTCGCCGAATCGATGTCGCAGCCGCGCCAGCTCCTGCACGACACGGCCAAGCTCGCGCGTCATGAAAGAGTAGAGCACCAGGCCGGGCTCGACGATGTCGTCGAGGTGCTTGGCCAAGCGGATGTCGGACGCGCGGGAGGGCAAGTCCGTTTCCAACACGGCCAGCAGGGCTGCAATCGAGTTCAGATTGCGCGGCGTCGTGCGCAGGTAGACGGGCACGGCGCAAGACTAGCATGTTGCGTCGCCGAGGGCGGGGGGGCTCGCGCCCAGGCCGGCGGGAATGCGGACTTGCGGTCGTGCGCTATTCGGTGCGCGCGCGCAACGCGAGGAGCACGGACACGACCGTCACCGCGCAACCGAGCAAGACGATCGGGGGCACCGATTCCTTCAGCCAGAGATACCCGAGGAGGGTAGCGCCGACGGGCTCGCCGACGGTGGACATGCCGACGACGGCGGGGCGCGTATGGCGAAGAGACCAGGTCAGCAATCCGTGGCCGATGACCTGCGGGAAGACGGCGGACAGGGCGATCCAGCCCAAAGCGGCCAGCGACGGCGGGAGCGGCGAAAGGCCCATGGCGACGGCGGCACCGAGCAGCAGCGCGGCGCCGGTGGCGGTGGCGATGCTGGAGAACGCCCAGACGTCGAGCGACTCACCCAGGCGCCGGCCCACGAGAAGATACCCGGCCATCGCAATCGCGCCCACCAGCGCGAGGGCGTCGCCCACGAGCGCCCCATGCGATGCGGTCAGGTCGTGGCCGCCGATGATGGCGACGCCCACGACCGCGAGGGCAATGGCGATCCACAGGTTGGGGCCAGGTCTGTCTCTTCCCGTGGCGAGGCCATGCAGCGCGAGGAGCAAGGGCGTTGCGGTCACGAGGGTGACGGACGCGGCGACGGTGGTGAGGAACAGGGAGGAGACCCATGCGCCGAAGTGGATGCTGTAGAAGAGTCCGGCAACGAGCCCTGCGCGCCAGAGATTGCGGCCGGGCCCCGGTGCGCGGCGGTGGAGCAGGGTTCTCGGCACAAGCAGCAGGGAAGCCAGGGCGAGACGTGTTCCGGCAGCGACCAGGGGGTGAGTCGGAGCCGCCTTGCGGAAGAAGATCGCGGCGAAGGAAATCGCGATGATGGCGACGGGCAACGCGACCACGACCCAGCGCGAGGAGTCCGGCGGCCTGGCGTGGCGGGTGCGGGAGTCGGAGTCCGGCATGCGTGGGGGTCCGGGCGACCTTCTCGCATCGCCACGCCCGGCGCGCAAGCTTGCCGGCGGCCTGAGGCTCCAACAGACCACCGCGCGAAGCGCAGCTCAATTCGCGCTGGAGCGACAGGCCCTCGACCTGTAGGCTCGCTCTCGCGGCAAGGCACTTGGCGAGGAACTGCGAATGACTCCCACGCATCCCCACGCACCATCCATCGCGCCAGACGAAGACGTCGCTCGCGCTCTCGGGGTTTCCCTCGAGGCCGTGAAGCTGGTGAGGTCGAGCGAGCTGATCGACCTGCACTGCGACACGTTCATCCCCTTTCGGCTTTGGGGGTACGATTGGTACGCGCGTCACGAGCCCGCGCCGCTGCGCGGCCACGGATTCGGCCACCTGGATCTGCCCCGCGCGGCGGAGGGTGGCCTGACCGGCGCGATGTGGTCGATTACCACTAATCCGATGCGCACAGCGGCTGGCCGTTGGCGCATGTTCCAACGCAATCTGGACCGGCTGCGCGGCATCTTCGCTTCCTCCCAGGGATTCCTCCGACACGTGCGGACACCGTCGGAATGGCGTGCCGCCCGTGCGGAGGGGGCCATGGGCTGTCTGATAGCGATACAAGGCGGCAACGCACTCGACGGGGCGCCCGAGGGAATCGCATCCGTGCCGAACGACGCCGTGAGCCGCGTGACCTTGGTACACCTGTCCAACTCTCCTCTAGGGGTGTCGTCCAGCCCGGCCTCGACGCTGCGCCGCGACAAGGGACTGACCGACAAGGGCCGCGACCTCGTGCGTCGTCTCAACGATCGCCGCGTCTTCGTGGACCTGGCGCACATCCATCCCAAGGGATTCTGGGACGCCGTCGAAG
Organism: Myxococcales bacterium; assembly: GCA_021847645.1. Classification (GTDB taxonomy): domain Bacteria; phylum Myxococcota_A; class Polyangia; order Polyangiales; family Polyangiaceae; genus JAJZQG01. The sequence goes on along the minus strand of JAJZQG010000097.1, from coordinate 23,847 downwards.
TCCACGATCGTTCGCAGCCCCTGATCGTGACTCATACGGGTGTCACCGGGGTCCTGCCGCACTGGCGCAACATCGACGACGAGCAGATCAAAGCGGTGGCCGACACCGGGGGGACGATTGGGATCATCTTCCACCCAGCATTCCTCCGGCCTGCGGGAGGGCCCTCGGACGGGCGAATGGTCGTCGACCACATGCAGCACATCATCGATGTAGCGGGGGAGGACTACGCGTCCATCGGCAGCGACTACGACGGTGCGATCACACCGCCGCCGGAGCTTCGAAGCGGCAACAGCTATCCGCGGCTGGTGCAGCACATGTTGAACCGGGGCTGGAGTGACACACGCATCCGCAAGGTGCTCGGCGGCAACTTCCTGCGCGCGTTCGACTTGCTGCGCCCCGGCGCGTGACTACTTGCCGCCGACCGCGCGGCACTCGGCGATCGGACCCTTGGTCGCCTCGTGCACGCAGCGCGAGTACACGGCGACGGCTTCCTTGCCTCGGCCCAGCTCCTCGAGCGCGGTTCCCACGTACAGGAAAAGCGTGGCATCGGACGGGTCGGCAGCCAGCGCCGACTCGGCGAGAGGAAGCGCGTCCTTGAACTTGCCTTGGTTCAGGAGCTTGAGGGTCTGCTTGCGCGTTGCGGCCAGATCGGCCGCCGGCTCGGTCGCGGGAGACGGCGCCGCGGACGCCGACTCGGCTGCGGGAGGCGCTTGGGGCGCGGACGACGCGGCTGCAGCGACGGGCGGCTCCTGGGAGCCGGCGGCTTGCGGCTCGGCGGAAGCGGAGAGCGCGACGGACGGCGAAGGGTCTTGCGCCGCCGGCGCGCGGGGGGCTGCCGGCTCGGCCGTGCGAGCCGGGTTGGTCGTGAGCGGACGCGGCGAGACGTTGGCCAAGGACGGCGACGCCGAGGTGCTGGATCTGGTCGACTCTGCGTGAGAGACGAGCTTGGCACCGCCCACGATGGCCACGACGACAGCCGGGACGAGGACCCAAGCAACGACGCGACGCAGCCGCGCGCGACGCGCGACCAGTGCGGGATCGGACGCGAGATTGTGGGTCACCGGAGCGTCGGACGTCTGGCTTGGCCGATCGTCGTTGACCGCCGCCTCGAACGCGGCCATGTGCTCCTTCTCGACCTCTTCTCCCTTTCGGAAGAACTCGTCATGAAGTCGATCGTCGTGCGCAGCGCTGTCGCCAGCTTGCGCCTTCCTCTCCTCGCGCTTGCGATCATCGCCGGACCGGGCCTGCGCGCCGTCGCGTTCTTCGCCGCCCTTCCGGTGCTCGTCGTCCGCTCGGCCTTTCGCGCGCTGCTCGACCTCGACCGGCTTGTCGTGCGCGGCATCTGGCTCCTGGCCCGTTCCACGCTCGCCGTCTGGCTCCGTCCCTGGCTCGTCGCCTTGCGCCTGCTTCGATTCTCGTTGCTCGTCATCGGCTGGGTGGCTCGTCGAGTCATCGGCTGAGCGAGCGACGGGGGGCACGGACGCGGGACGTGCGGCGGCCGGGGAAGACTGCTCGCGATCTGCTGGCGGTGGCGTCGAGCCGGACGGGGGCGGAGAGGACTCGGAGCCGTCGGACGAGAGGCTTGCCGCCAGATCCTCGGGCGGCGGAGGGGCAGGCGGGACGGAGGCCGAGGGCGGAGAGACCGACGAGCGGGAAGGACGACGGCTGCTCCGATGGCGCTTCTTGGACATGACCCTGTGCTCCTGAACCGGCCGCTGGCGGGCGCGTGTGGCGTGTCTCTCGCGAGATTGCAGGTGGCGAGGAGAGGCACACCGGCGACGTTGCCTCTAGCACGAGTCGAGGGCGGGGGCTCGCGTCGGCTGCGCATTTCACACGAGATGGGGCCAGCTTTCACGGTCACGGACTCGTGCCGCGTGATTGGATCGGTGGACCTCACAGACGTATCGACCGCACGCATGTTCCGTGTCATCCCACGGATCGGTAGGGCGCAGCGCGAATCTTGGCGAGGGGCCAGGCGGCCACCACGTTGCGGAGCCGTTGGCGTTCAGCGTCGGTCACATCGCCGGACGCGTTCACGGCGGCAGCGCGGTCCCGGACGCTCACGGTGATCGTGGCCGAGTGCACGGGGCGTTGACGCACCACGTCGGTGATGTCGCCGACCAGGCCTTGGGGGGCGCGGCCACGCAAGCGCACCACGCGGCCCGAGTGCACGACGACGACGAACAGACGCGAGGCATTGCGGGTGATGAACAGCAGGGCGAGCACGACGGCGACACCCGATGCGAGCAGAACGGTCCCGGCCACGGGGGCATTGTGGCAGATCGAGATGGCGGTCGGAAGCGGGCGCGCTATTCTGCGGCATGAATCGCGCCGGGATTGACCGGAGCCGACGGCGCTGCCACAAGGCTGGATCGAGTTGACGAGCGGACTGCAGCCCAACGCACCGACAACCGCGGCCCCCCGCACCTTCGGACGCTACCAGCTGTTCGATCGGGTCGGTGCGGGCGGAATGGCGGAGATCTACCTGGCGCGGGCGAAGACCGAGCTGGGCGGGGCGCGGCTGGTGGTGGTCAAGCAGATCCTGCCGAACCTGTCGGACAACGAGAAGTTCGCCGACATGCTCATCTCCGAAGCCAAGCTCGCCGCGCGGCTCAACCACGCCAACGTAGTGCAGGTCTTCGACCTCGGCCGTCACGAAGGCGTGCTGTTCATCGCCATGGAGTACATCGAGGGCTTCGACCTCAACGAGCTCCTGCGGCGCTGCGCTCGCTCCAGCATCCCGCTCCCCGTGGACTTCGCCCTGCTCATCGTCATGGAAGCCCTGCGCGGACTGAGCTACGCCCACCGTCTCTCCGACGAGAGCGGCGGGCCGTTGGGCATCGTGCATCGCGACGTGTCCCCGTCGAACGTGCTCATCAGCTTCGAGGGCGAAGTGAAGCTGTGCGACTTCGGCATCGCACGGGCGAACGACATGGCCGACCTGCTGTCCGAGGACGTGATCAAGGGCAAGGCCAGCTACATGAGCCCGGAGCAGGCCAGAGGCGAGGCGCTCGATGCGCGGGCCGATCTGTTCGCGCTGGGAATCATCCTGTGGGAGCTGCTGTCGGGCCGCAAGCTCTACAAGGTGCTCGACGGAGGCCAGCAGCTGCTCGATGTGGCCCGAAGGGCGGAGGTTCCCCCCATCGCACCGCGCGGGCTGCCCAACGAGGACAAGCTGCACGCGATCGTTTCGAAGGCGCTCGCACGCGATCGGGACGATCGGTTTGGCTCGGCCCAGGCGATGCTGCGCGAGACCGAAGACTACGTGGCCCAGGCCAGGCTCGTGGCCAGCCCCATTCGATTCGGCGAGTGGCTCCGCGACAACTTCGGCGAGAACATCATCGAGTCCCGCCGTTCCCGCGAGCGCGCCGCAAAGGCCATGGAGCACGGACCTGTCGCCATCCTCAACCCCTACGGCACACCGCCTCCCCCGCTCGCCCAGCCTCAAGCCGCTTCGGCCGATCGCCTCGTCAAGCCGTCGCCCATCCCCCCGGCCCCCGTGCCGCGCATCAGCGCGGCGCCGTCCGTCGCGCCTCCCGCGCCCGCACGGCTGTCGCTCGCGTTGTATCTGGCGATCGGCGCGGGCTTGGGCCTCGTCGCGATCATCGTCATCCTCGCGCTGCGCTGATCCTTCGCCGTCGCTTGGCTTCGGCGCGCTGCCCCGCTAGCACTGCCGACGTGCTTCTCGCCGAGGTCGCCGTCCCGGTTCCGCTTGCGCAGGCCTTCACCTACGCCGTGCCAGCGCGGCTGGCCGAGCGGGTCGTGCCGGGCGTGCGCGTCGTGTGCTCGTTCCGCCGACGCAACATCACCGGCGTGGTGCTCGAGGTCGCCGAGCGTACGCCGTCCATCGACCAGGCCAAGGTCAAGCCGATCGTGCGCGTGCTCGACGACGAGCCGTGCGTGCCCGCCGAGCTGCTTCGCTTCGTGCGCGAGCTGGCCGCCTACTACCTGGCTCCCGTCGGCGAAGTCGTGCGCATGGCGATCCCGGCGCTGGAACGCACCGTCGCTCGCGAGCTGGCCGAGGACGGGTTGCTCGAGCTGGGCGCCCACAAGACCGTGGGAGGTCGAAGCGTGCAGATCGTTCGCGCGTCGTCGGCGCCCGACCCGGACAAGCCGTTGCGCGGCACGCTGCCCCAAGTGCTCGCGCACGTACGAGCCGTCGGAGAGATCCCCGTCGCGCTCCTCGAGCAGGCGTTCCCGTCCGCCCGCGGCGCGGTACGACGGCTGCACGCGCTCGGGCTGGTGACGATGGAGCTGCGGGAGGCCGCCCTCGATCCGCTGTTCGGCGCGCCCGTGCCGCGGGACGCACCCCCCGAGCCCACCGACGATCAGCGCGCGGCGATCGAGACCATCGTAGGCCGGATCGGCGCACGTTCGGGCGGCGCGTTCCTGCTGCATGGCGTGACGGGTTCGGGAAAGACGGAGGTGTACCTTCGGGCGATCGCCGCGTGTCTGGCGCAGGGCGACGGCGCGCTGGTGCTGGTCCCGGAGATCGCCCTGACGCCCCAGCTGGTGTCGCGGTTCCGCGCCAGGTTCGGCGACGAGCTCGCCGTGCTTCACAGCGGCCTGTCGGATCGAGCTCGCCACGAGATGTGGAAATCGCTCCACCAGCAGCGCGTGCGCGTCGCCATCGGCGCCCGCTCCGCACTGTTCGCGCCCGTGCCCAAGCTCGGCTTGGTCATCGTCGACGAAGAGCACGACCCGTCCTTCAAGCAGGAAGAGGGCGTGCGCTACCAGGCACGGGACATGGCCCTGCTGCGCGCGCATCGCGCGACCGCCGTGTGTGTCCTCGGATCGGCCACCCCCTCGCTCGAGTCCGAGGCCCTCGCGCGCGCGAGCAAGCTCGAGCGGCTCCACCTGCCCGCTCGCGCGATCGCCACGGCCGTGCTTCCGTCGGTCGAGCTGGTCGATCTGCGACGCACCGGCCCGGGGCCTTCCGGCCATCAGCTGCTGTCGTTGCCCTTGCACCGCGCCATCGACAAGTCCCTGCAGGCGGGCGGCCAGGTCATCCTGTTCTTGAACCGTCGCGGCTTCGCTCCAAGCGTGCTGTGCGAGGCCTGCGGCGAGCTCGCCCGCTGCCCCCACTGCTCGGTGTCGCTGACCTTCCATCGCGACCACGGCGGACGCATCCGGTGCCACTACTGCGACTACGACATGCCGATGTGGCAGCGGTGCGCCTCGTGCGGTGGCGAGCGCCTTGCGCTGGTCGGCGCCGGCACCGAGAAGCTCGAGGACGTCATCGCGCAGGCGTTCCCGCAGGCAAGGGTTGCGAGGCTCGATCGCGACGTGGCTGCCGGCACGCAAAGCGAGGCGGTCATCGATCGGATGCGTCGCCGGGAAGCCGATATCCTGGTCGGAACGCAGCTGGTCACCAAGGGCCACGACCTGCCCGACGTGACGCTGGTCGGGGTGATCAACGCGGATGCAGCGCTTTCCCTGCCCGATTTCCGCGCCGCGGAGCGCACCTTCCACCTGCTGGTGCAGGTCGCAGGACGCGCGGGACGCGCGAGCCAGCCGGGGCACGTGCTGGTGCAGACGCGGCTTCCGGATCACCCGGTGCTCAGGTACGCGCTGCGACACGACGTGCCTGGCTTCCTCGAGCACGAGCTCGGCAACCGGCGCGACGCGCTCTACCCACCCTTCGCCCGCCTGGTGCTCGTGCGGCTCGACGCGCCCGACGATGCACGGGTCCGTGCGGAAGCCGATCGGCTCGCGTCCGTCGCTCGTCGCTGCGCGCCGGCACGCAGCGGACAGGTCGACGTGCTGGGGCCGTCGCCCGCACCGCTCGAGCGGTTGCGGGGCCGGTTCCGCCATCGCATCCTGCTGCGCGCCACCGAACGTCGTCCGCTGCGTGTGGTGGCGCAGGCGGTGCTCGAAGCAAGCCGCACGAGCGATCGGTTGGTCCGCGTGTCGATTGATGTCGACCCGGTGCACATGCTGTGAGCTCGAGAGCACGAGCGCGAGCACGAGAAGTTGGACGATGGCGGCGGGGACGAGTTGGTGTACCGTTCGCCCTCGTGAGACGGCGCCATCTAGCTTCATGCCTGTTGACGGTTGCGGCGATCGGCGCCACATCGACGGCCGCGCGTGCGGTCGAGCGCGAGTGGCATGCCGGCGTGGATGCGGGCTGGGCAGCGGTCTCGTGGCACGACGCGACCTTCGGCGGGTTCGGCGGCGGGGCGCATCTGGCGTACGGGTTGCGAGACGACCTCAATGCGTTGCTCGAGGTAGGCGCGACGAGCCACCCGGTGTACGTGAATCGTCCCCAGCTGCTGGTAGCGAGCGGGGCAGTGGGCGCGGCCTACACGCTCGACGTGATCGCGTGGGTTCCGTACTTCGGGCTGCTGGTGGGCGGCTACCGGTTCAGCGGTGCCGAGTTGGGACAGGCGCAGTACAAGCTGGGCTTCCAGGCAGCGCTCGGGATGGACTACCGGTTCTCGCGCGATCTGGCCGTGGGCGCTCAGCTTCGCTACCACACGTTCTCCGACGAGCCGTTCACCAGGCACTACATGACGGCGTGCGCGCGCTTCGAGTACGTGTGGGGTTGGTAGTCGGCGAGGCGGGTGGAAATGGGCGCCGGGCACACGCGAGGTGCGCCCCGTCAGCGGCAGGTCACGGGCAGTCGGTCGACTTCGGGCTGAAGTCGTTGCACTTGTCGCGAGGCTCGAGCGACCAGGTGCAGTAGTCGAGGTGGCTGACGCCGATGATGTACGCGAAGTGCTGCGAAGGAGCGAACACCGGCCCGTCGCCCGACGCGTGGTAGTAGAGCTTGTCGTGGATCTCGAGGCCCGAGGTAGCGAGCGTGATGATCCCGTAGGGGCCCACCGTGCCGCCGTCGAAGTTCTCGGCGTCCACGTTCTCGATCTTCACGAGCAGTCCCTGATACTGCTTGTCGCCGGTCTTGAGCGAAGCCGGATCGGAAACGACGACCGGGTCCGGAGCAGCACCCGCGCCCGTCTTGGTGAACGCGCACGCCTGCAGCTGGACCTGGCCCGGGGGCGGCGTGGTGCAGTTGGTGCCCGCAGTCGGCGCGTACGAGTCTGCGGTGCCGGTGATGTCGACGATGTCGCCGGCGGCTACGGTGTCCGGGATCGCATCGGTCCCGGCGGTGCAGGTGGTCTTCCCGGTGCCAGTGCCGTCGTCCACCGCGCCGCTTCCTTTGGCCACGACCATCAAGCCGTACGCCGCGCTCGGATCCTTCACGAACGTCCCCCACAAGCAGGTGCCACCGACTGTCTTGCTCTTGCTGACGAGGAACTTCTGCGTCTCCACGATCGCTCCGGTGATCTGCACCTGCGTCTGCGCGGCGACCGTTCCGTCAGCGACCGCTTGAACGGTCTGCGTCTGTCCCACGGGGCACTGCGTGCCGCCGCCCGAGCCGCCGGTTGCACCGCCCGAGCCGCCGGTTGCACCGCCCGCGCCGCCGGTTGCGCCGCCCGAGCCGCCGGTCGCGCCGCCCGAGCCGCCAGTTGCGCTGCCGGCCGCGCCGCCCGTGTTGCCACCGCCCGTTCCTCCGCCCGCGCCGCCGGTCGCGACAGCACCGCCACCGGTGCCCGACGAATCGGAACTCATGCACGCGCTGTTCATCGACGCCGCGGCGATCAGCAAACCAGCCGCCGAAGCCAGCATGACAAGATTGATCGAATGCTTCATGGAACGAACCTCCGAGGTGCGGGGAGTGTCATCGACCCCACACAAGTCAATGACCGACTTGTGTCACAGGCGCGGGAGCCTACCAGATTTTGCTTGCCCGCACCCGGGAACTCGGACTGGTATCTGGGTAGCCGGCAGGGGACCACCGTCCGCCTTCCCGGATCGCATAACGTGCCGGGTCGTCACCCATGAGCCCGCTTGGATCGTATCTCGTCGAAACCGCAGTCACGCTGCTGGCCGTCGTCGCGCTGGCGTTGCTCATCCTGGTGGGTGCGCGACGCCTGGGCGTGGGGCGGCCTGTGGGTCCGATGCAGCTGCTCGGACGGCTTCCGCTGGACGCCCGCAGATCCGTGTACCTGGTCCAGATCGGACGGCGCGTGCTCGTGTTGGGAGTGTCCGAGGCCGGACTGACGCGGCTGGCGCAGCTGCCTGCCGACCAGGTGCCGCAGGGCGTCGAGAAGCCTGGCCCCGGCTTCGGTGATGTGTTGGCCTTGCTTCAGAACAGGGCTGGACGCCCGTCGCAAGGGAACGCGTCCAGTCGGAACAACGAACCGGACGCCTCAGCCGGGACTCGACCGGGTTCAGGCAGCCCATCCGAGGCAGACCAATGATGCGCGTTCTTCGCAGGGCGCTGGGCATTCCGTTGGTCGTGTCCGCGGCCGGCTTGCTCTGCTCATCCACGGCATGGGCCGCTCCGGCCGACGAGCCGGACAGCCTGCTGAGCAGACCCATCGCGCTCATTGTTGCGCTGGCGCTCGTGTCGCTGGCGCCCTTCGCGTTCATGGCCCTCACGGCGTTCGTCAAGATCTCCACCGTTCTGCAGATCGCCCGGGGAGCTATCGGTGCCCAGAACGTGCCGTCGAACACGGTGGTCATGGCGCTGGCGGCAGCGTTGACCCTGGTGGCGATGGCGCCGGTCGGTTCGAGGATCGCCGATCGAGCGGCCCCGGTGTTGGCAGACCCGGCGTCCAAGGACACCGCGGTGCTGACCCAGGGATTGGTGGACGCGGCCCGGGAGCCCCTGCGGGCGTTTCTCAAGGCCAATGCATCGGACACGGAGCGGGTCCGGTTCTACGAGGCTGCACGCATGGCCAGACCGGAGGCGGACCGGGGGACCGTGGGCAAGGACGATCTCATCGTATTGATCCCGGCGTTCATGGTGACCGAGTTGACCGAGGCCTTCGCTCTTGGCTTCCTCATCTATCTTCCGTTCCTGGTGATCGACCTGGTCGTGGCGAACGTGCTGTTGGCGCTGGGGATGCAGATGCTCAATCCGACGCAGGTCAGTTTGCCGTTCAAGCTGCTGTTGTTCGTGGCGCTCGACGGCTGGGGACTGCTGGCGAGGTCGCTTCTGTCGGGGTATTCGGCGGGTTGAGCGGGTGAGGGCGCGGTCTGGGCGGGGCATGCTCGGGACCCGGTCTTTGCCCAGGCCGAGGCAATGGGAATAAAGCGCTGGGTGGCCTGTTGCAGCCGCGCGCAAGGTACGGACCACCCTCACGCCCGAGACATTGACACACCCGACCCTGGCCCGTAGATTGCGCCGCCGCGAAGCGGGGTCTTCATCGTGCAACAATCCAACTCCGCGCCCACCAGTTCCGGCGGGCACAACCGTCGCGACGTCCCGTCAACGTTTTCATCCGTTTGGGAGGACCGATGTCCACCGATGTCATGATCCACGCCGACAACTTGACCAAGATGTTCGGCTCCGTGGTGGCCCTCGATCGCGTCTCGTTCGACGTACACAAAGGTGAGGTCGTCGGCTTTCTGGGACCGAACGGGGCCGGCAAGTCGACCACGATGCGCATCTTGACGTGCTTCATCTCGCCTACGTCGGGCACGGCGAAGATCCACGGGCACGACGTCTTCGAGCAGCCGCTGGAGGTGCGTCAGAAGCTCGGGTACCTGCCGCAGCGCGCTCCGCTGTACTCGGAGATGACGGTCTGGTCGTACCTGCAGTTCACCGCGCGGATGCGCGGCCTGGACGAGGTCGAGTTCAAGAAGCGGCTGCGCAAGGTGGTGGAGGTCTGCGGTCTGGCGCAGGTGCTGGGCAAGGACATCCGCACACTCTCGCACGGCTATCGTCAGCGCGTGGGGTTGGGTCAGGCGCTCATCCACGATCCGCCGATCCTGATCCTGGACGAGCCCACGAGCGACCTGGACCCGAACGAGAAGGCGGAGGTCATCAGCTACATCCGCGAGGTCGGCAAGGAGCGCACGGTGCTCCTGTCGACGCACAACCTGTCCGAGGTGGAGGCGGCCTGCGCCCGGGCGATCATCGTGTCCAAGGGACGCGTGGTGGCGGACGGCACGCTCGACGACATCCGCGCCAAGACGGGGCGCATCCGCTACGTGGTGTCAGTGCACGAGAAGATGGCGGAAGGCAGCCACCAGCCGCCGAAAGCCGGCGAGGTGCAGGGCGCGCTTCAGACGCTCAAGGGCATCAGCACGGTGCGCGAGATCCCCAGCGACGACCGGGCGCACGGCTTCGAGCTGATCGTGAACGGTGAGCACGACATCCGTCCGGAGATCTTCCGGATGATCGTCGACAAGGGATGGACGCTGCTCGAGCTGCACCGCGACGCGCAGACACTGGGCGACGTCTTCCGCGACCTGACGCAAGGCGAGTCGAGGATGGCGCGGGGGCTGCGCAGCCAGGTGGAGGACGAGGAGGAAGAGGACTCGGACGACGAGGGGCGCGACGAGGACGAAGAGGACTCGGACGACGAGGACTCGGACGACGACAGCAAGAACGAGAAGAAGGACTGACGGCCATGAAAGGCACCTTGACCATAGCGAGCCGGGAATTCCGGTCGTACTTCGACTCCCCACTGGCCTATGTGGTGATCTGCCTGGGCCTGTTCCTGTTGGGGGTGTTCGTGTTCCTGCTGCCAGGGGGATTCTGGCAGATCGATCGCGCCTCGCTGGACCGGGTCTTCCGGTTTTCAGCGCTGGGCTTGAGCCTGCTGGTGGTCCCGGTGATCACGATGCGGCTGCTGGCGGAGGAGAAGCGCTCGGGCACGCTCGAGATGCTGATCACGCTGCCGGTCAAGGACTCCGAGGTCATCCTCGGCAAGTTCCTCGGCGCCCTCGGGCTGGTCGCCGTGCTGATCGTCGGCACGATGCTCTACCCGTTCCTCATGTTCAAGTGGCCCTGGCATCTGGGTCCGCTGGATCTGGGCCCGGTGCTCACGGGCTACCTCGGCCTGCTGCTGTTCAGCGCCGCGGCCGTCGCGATCGGCCTGATGATCTCCGCGCTGACCGAGAGCCAGACGGTGGCGTACTTCATCACGTTCATCGTGTTGCTGGCGCTCAACTACTTCTCCGACATCGGCTCGCTGGCCTCGCCCAAGATCGGACAGTTCCTGCAGACGGTCAGCTTCTCCGAGAACCTCGAGAACTTCTCTCGCGGCCTCATCGACTCCCGAAACGTCGTCTATTTCCTCTCGATTACCGTGCTGTGCCTCGCCTTCGCGTTCCGCAGCCTCGAGAGCCGGAAGTGGAGCTGAGCCATGGGCGTTGAACGAAAAACCAAGGCCGCTGCCGAAACCGGGGTCTATCTGCTCGTGCTGCTCGCCGTCATCGTGGCTGGCAACGTGCTGTCCAACGGCTGCGGCATGACCAAGGGCGTCTATGCCCGATACGACGCCACCCGCGAGGAGCGCTTCTCCCTGTCCAAGGGCTCGGCGCGCTTGCTGGGCACCCTGAAGCAACCGATGACCGTCGACGTGTACGTCACCCGCGGGCTCGCCAAGCTCGACGCGTTCGTGCGCGATCTGGAGGACCTGCTCAAGGAGTACGAGCGGGCCGGGCACGGCAAGTTCCAGTACAAGATCATCGAGGCCAAGACCGAGGAGCAGCGCAAGGAGGCCAAGGATGCGGGCCTGAAGGAAGCCTCCTTCGGCGACGTGGCGGCCAGCGGCGACGACAAGGCCGAGCTGGCTCAGGGCTTCATGGGCATGGTCTTCAAGTACGGCAGCGAGAAGGACGTGATCCCGATCCTGTCGCCGGACCGCACCGACGGTCTCGAGTTCTGGATCACCAACAAGATCCGCGAGGTCCGCGACAAGGCCGACAACATCAAGCACCGCATTGGCGTGGTCTCGGGCATGGACGAGATCAAGCTGAGCGAGCCGAACCTGATCGCCGGAGGCGGCCAGGGCAAGGGACCGTCGATGCTGTCGATCATGCAGCAGGCGCTGCCCTTCTATCACATCGAGGACGTGGACCTGAAGGACGGCTCCACGCCCATCGACGACGGGCTGGTGGGCCTGATCATCACCCAGCCGGGCAAGGACTACACCGACAAGCAGCTTCGGCGCATCGACGAGTTCGTGATGAAGGGCCGGTCGCTGGTGGTGTTCGCGGGCGCGGCCAACCTCAAGGCGAGCGACCCCTCGATGAAGGCCACGCTCGGCCTGCACAACCTCGATAAGCTGCTCACCGGCTACGGCATCCAGCTGGGCAAGGACGTCGCCATGGACTGGGGCCGGCCGATGCGCATCCCGATGATGTCGCAGTCCGGCAGCGTGCAGTGGATCTTCCTGCCCGGCATCGCGCAGGTGCAGAACATCCCCGGCGTGCCCGACGACCAGCAGATGCTCGACAATACCTTCGCCGGCTTCTTCCGCCTCGAAGAGATCGCGGTGCCGTACCCCTCCAGCCTCAAGCTGCTGGCCGACAAGCAGCCCGGCGCCAAGCTGCACGTGGTGGCGCGTACCAGCCCCCGCACCACCACGGCCACCGGCGAAAGCGTCGACCTCAAGCCGTCGGCGGACGTGTCGGCGCAGCCGCCCTTCGAGCAGAGAGCGATCGCCGCGGTGGCCGAGGGCAAGCTCAAGAGCGCGATGGGCACCGGCGACAACATCACGATCCCGGCGGAGTCCTCCGGCGACGCGCGCGTGCTGGTGGTCGCGGCAGGCCAGTTCCTGGACAACCCGTTCGCCCGGTCGGGCAACGGGCCGGACCTGGGCCCGCAGTTCGCCATGATGGGCAACATCGGCGGCGACGAGATGCTGCAGGCGATCTCGCAGCCCTATGCGCAGAAGTACCTGACGGCCACGATCCTGGTGTTCAAGAACACGCTCGACTGGATGTCGGGGGACAGCGACCTGATCGCCTCGAGCGCCAAGATCCTGGGCGAGCCGAACCTGACGTACTCGGACATCCAGGCGCCCAGCCTGCCGGCGACCGCCGACGAGAACGCGATCAAGGCCGAGATCGAGAAGGTCAAGGAAGCCCGGGCCAAGACGCAGACCAACGTGCAGTGGACGCTGACGCTGCTGCTGCCGTTGCTGTTCGCCGCGTTTGGCGTGGTGCGCTGGCAGATGCGCGAGCGCAACCGCTCGAAGATGACCCTGGATTGAGGTGGGAAAGATGAAGACCGAGCACAAGATCTACATCGGGCTCGCCATCCTGCTGGTGCTGATCGGCGCCGTCTACATGCAGACCAAGAAGTCGCAGCGCGACGAGGTCTCGCACGCGATGACGGCCAGCTCCGCCGAGTTCCCGGCCATCAAGCTTCCGTCCGACGATGTCGACAAGGTGACCAAGGTCAGCATCAAGAACGGCGACAAGGACGAGATCGTGCTGGAGAAGCGCGACAAGACCTGGATGGTGGTCAAGCCTCTGGAGGCAAAGGCCAACGAGCAGAACGTCAAGTCGATGCTCGACAACCTCAAGAGCCTGGAGGTCAACGACGCGATCAACGCCACGCCGCAGGCGCCCCAGATGTACAAGGACTACGACCTGGAGCCGGACAAGGCGGTGCACGTGGTGGCCTACACGGGCGACACCAAGGCGCTCGACGCCTGGTTCGGCAAGAGCGGCTCGCGCGGCCAGATGGCCCGCGTCGAGGGCAAGCCCGGAATCTATGTCGTCAGCGGCTACTCGGCCTACCAGTTCACGCGGGCCGTCAAGGACTGGCGCGACAAGCAGATCATGAAGTTCGAGGACGCCAACGTCGCGAACGTCACGATCGACAACGAAGCCGGCGCCTTCTCGTTCTCCAAGAACGGGGACACCTGGACCGGCACCTTCGACAAGAAGCCGATCGAGCGATTCGACCCCGAGAAGGTCAAGGACATGCTTCGGGCCTTCCGCGCCCTGAGCGCGGAAGACTTCGCCGACGGCAAGTCCGACGCGGATACTGGCTTGGACAAGCCGTCGGCCACCGTGGTGATCACGCTCAAGGACAACGGCGGCACCTTCAAGATCGAAGTGGGCAAGACGTCGAGCGGAACGAGCAGGTACGCGCGCAAGGACGGCGACAAGACGGTCTACGTCGTGGGGTCGTGGAGCGCGGACTGGGCGGTGGCGAAGGCCGACAAGTTCCAGAAACCCGACGAGAAGAAAGACGCGGGAGCGGACGGCGGCAAGGACAAGAAGACACCTCCGACCATGCCGGACATGCCGGGCATGCCGGGCATGCCCCCGGGCGGCGGGGACTCGCCCGAATAGGCTCTGCCGCGCGCAGGCCGCCAGCGCTCACGTAGCTGACGGCAACGAATGGCCCGGAAGGGCCGCCACCACGCGAGACTGCGCCGAAAGCCGAAAGACCGAATCATCCACCGGCTTCTTCTGCACCTGCGTCGCCACCATCCGCAGCTCCTCGTGACCCCGCTTGTCCTTGACGATCACGCGCAGCGGGAAGTACCCGTCACGGCTCAACTCGGCCGACCACCTGGGCTGCACATGGTCCGAACTCCACCGCGGTACCAGGTCGAACCACGCAATGCCCGAAGCCGCGCACACGTCGACGTCATGGTCGGCGGTCGAGATTCTCCAGGTCTCGCACAGGCGTCCGGCAACGTGGTCGGTCTTGTCCGGCCGGCGCAACACCACCGCATCGTCCAAGTTTCTCGCCGGATCGCCCGGCCCGGTGATGGGCGCGACCGCTTCCACCTCACCCGACCGGTGAAGCACGGCGAACGCCTTGCGACCGGGCAAGTCTGCCACCGCGTACGCCGCCGACTGGCCGCGAGCGCCGAGGACGTCGTAACGAACCTCTCCTCCGTCGATGGTATAGACGACCTTGTCCGGGGACCGACCCGGGCGTATGACGTCGAAGCGGACGGTCCCGGTGAACCCGTCGACCCGGGCGGGCAGCCCGCTATCGACCGCTTGCCCCATGTCCTGGTGCAGCGTTGCACCGCGCTCGAGGCTCGCCACGTCCCCACGGGCGCGGGACAGATCGGTCACCACGTCGGCCCGCGCCTGCGGCCAGCTCAGGCTCGCGATGGCCAATGCAGCAGCTCCCGCCAACAGCCATGCCGGTTTGTTCATGTCTTCCCCTTTCGACCGGCCGTGTCGCTCCCGCCACGTCCGTGTTGACTCGTGCGGATCAACTTTGCTTGTCCAGTGCTCTTTCCCGGGCTCGTTCTCCGAGGCTCGGCTCCTACGCTGCTGCGCCCGCACGGCGCGCCTGCTCTACACGCTTTCGCAAGTCAATGTCGTTGCCAATTCGCAAAGCAGCCCCGGTCCGGTCGGTCTCGAGTCCCACCTGGTGGCGGAACCAGTCGCTCACGTCTTTGGGCACGACGTCTCTCCGCCTCTCGAAGTAGCGCAGCAGGAACAAGTCCCGCGTAACGAAGGACCGTGGCTCTCTCTCCAACAGCCTTTGATCCCTAGGATGACGGACCCGGTCGCGGCGTCGCACCACGCTTGCGCGACCTTCGCCTTCCTTCGCGAGCACTTCTCCGGGGATTGGCGGCTGGTCGCGGTCCAGCAGCGGAAATGCCATGAGCATCCGACCGAGCTCCGACGGGCTGAGGCCGTAGAGCTCGGCCACGATCGCGTCGATGTGCGCCCTGAGCTCCGCGCGCTTCCAGGCATCGCGCTCGGCGCAGTAGCCTTGCACCGCGCCCCACGGCGGCACCGGCATCGCGGCCAGGTGCACCCAGTTGACGGTCGTGCTGATGCGCTGGCGCAGCAGCGCGTCGAAGACGAACGAGTTGAGAAGGGACGTCAGGACCAGCGCCTGGACCGGGGAGACGCACGACAGCGTAGGTGCGGCGACGTCGGGGTTGGCTCATCCGCTTCCTGTGCGGGAGGCTGTCTTCGTGGTCATGGCAGCCCTGTTGCCGGACCGGCAGGCGGCGATTCGGAGCATCCCGCGGGGAACCGTAGCACAGCCTGCCGGCCGGTTGCGGTCGCTGGCGTGCGGCGCTATCGGCAGGAGAATCACCCGACAGGAGGGAGCATGAACGTTCTGGTCGAGCGGCACGACACGATCACGGTGGTAACGATCTCCCGCCCGGATCGCCGCAACGCGGTCGACCGGACGACAGCAGAAGAGCTGGCAGCAGCGTTTCGCGCCTACGAGGCCGACAGTACGTCGAAAGTGGCCATCTTGCAGGGCGCTGGGGGCACCTTCTGCGCGGGGGCGGATCTCAAGGCAGTGGCGTCGGGCGACGTGAACCGGGTGGAGCCTGGGGGCGACGGGCCGTTGGGCCCGACGCGCATGTGGTTGTCGAAGCCGGTGATCGCGGCGATCGCGGGGCACGCGGTGGCAGGGGGGCTGGAGCTGGCGCTCTGGTGCGATCTGCGCGTGGCGGAGGACGACGCGGTGCTCGGTGTGTATTGTCGCCGGTTCGGGGTTCCGCTGCTCGACGGCGGGACGGTGCGTCTTCCTCGGCTGATCGGGCTGAGTCGCGCGCTGGACATGATTCTGACAGGGCGCGGGGTGGGCGCGCAGGAGGCGTTGTCATTCGGGCTGGTGAACCGCGTGGTGCCGAAGGGCAAGGCGCTGGAGGCTGCGATCGAGCTGGCGCGGGAGCTGAGCGCGTTTCCGCAAGAGTGTTTGAAGGCCGACAGGCGCTCGGCCTACGAGCAATTCGGCCTGCCGTTGCGCGACGCGCTGCTGCAGGAGTTCCGGCATGGCCGCCCGGTGCTCGAGCGCGAGGCGCTGGCAGGGGCAGCGCGATTCGCGGGCGGCGAGGGCAAGCACGGCGCGTTCTGAACAGGCAGCTACCAGACGGCGGACGGATCCACGGGATAAGGCACCAGCGGCTCACGGCCGTCATAGGCGCGTTTGCCCTGGACGCGGGGCACCGAGCCGGCACCATGCCGCGGGCGTTGTTCCCACCACCAGAAGTCTCCGAACTCGTAGTTCCACGCCGCCACCTGAAGGCGATCGTCGGTGATGCGCACGACGAGAAAGCTCCTGGCCTCGTTCTTGGCGGAACCGGTGACGTACACCGGAATCCCATGCCACTCGTAGGGGCCGGTACGATGCACATGGCCGTGAAGGATGGCCACGACATCATGACCCTGGATCGTGCTCAGCAGGGCCTGCGCGTTCGCGTTGAACGACAGGAAGCCTCCGGCCGAGAACGGACCTGCCACGGGCTTGTGGAAGAAGAGCACAATCGGCGCGGACGGCGGCACGCAAGCCAGATCCCGCCGCAGCCAGACCAGCGAAGCGTCCGTCGGCTCTTCGCCGAGCGACACCACGTGCAGGGGTCCCCAGTCCACCGAGTACGCGACCGACCCATGGCGCCGGGTGACCTGCGCGGCTACGTCGTCGTTGCCTAGGCGGTGGTCGTGGTTGCCGACCGACTCGGCGACGGGCATCTTGAGCAAGCCGCTTTGCGGGCTGCTGCCGTAGACGCGTTCGAATGCGCTCCACTGCGCGGCCGTGCCGTCCTCGGTCAGGTCGCCGGCGATGACCATGCCCAGCGGCTTCTCGACCTGTCCGCCAAGCTCCGCTGGCCAGGCTCGGCCTTCGATGGTGTTCGCCTGTTGTGCCACGTAACGCTGGACGGCCTCCATGCGCGGGGGAGACGCGCCGACGGGGCTGCCCAGCCATGGGGCTTCGAGATCGCCGCCGAGGTGCGTGTCGGACTCGGCGAGGAACGTGACATCCAGCGGAGCCTGGACCGCCGCTGGCCGGGCGTCGCGGCAAACGGTGGTCGGCGGGAACGCGGCTACCTGCGACGACTGATCACAAGAAGCCAGCAGGACCGCAAGTACGGCCAGCGCGGGGACCAGCGCACGTCGCCAGGCTCGAAGCATCTGCCTTGGATCTAGCATGCCCGGCCGCGAACGCGGTAGGGCGCGGAGGGCGCCCGGACGTCACAGCATGCACACGCCGCGACGTCGAGCGAGACGATCGCGAAATGCGGGAATGCCGGGGCTGGGTGGCGGGTTGAACTCCTCGTCCGGGATGACGGCGAACGGACCGCGGGGGGCGAAGTAGTAAATGGATTTCATGGACGCGATTCAGTGGTTGAACGACTCGGGCGGGAGCTGGTCGGTCGGGGCGACTCCCACCATCTGCCTTGTGATTGTCGCGGTCGGGGCGATAGAGGTGGCTGTTCCAGCAGGGCAGCTTCGGGCCGAGCAGGTGCACGCGGCGTTGGTGGCAGCGGTGGAGCGCGTGCGTGCGGCGCTCGGCGAGGCGGGGCTGATCCACGGACCGAAGCCCGCGCGTGCGGCCTTCGCCGTGCCGGCCGCTTACGGGGAAGAGGAATCCTGACCGGCTCCCCGAGGGGCCCTGTCCCGCGTGGTCGCGGCACGCCACACCGTCGCACATGGGACCATGGATCCTTGCCGGTTTTTTGATCTAGGCGAGCAACCTGCGTAGGTTGCGGGCATGGCGAAGGGAACCTCGCCTTGGCGCGATGCCGCGCGAAGGCTCCAGACGATCGTGTCCTGTCGGACGACCAACGTGGGAAGCGGCGAGCTGCAGCGCCGGCTGGCTTGCATCGGGCACAGCTACGGGGTGCGGCTGCCGCCGAGCTACGCCGAGTTCCTGATAGCCTACGACGGCTGGCCGCGGGTGTTCCGCGGCGCTTCGCTGCTGAGCACCACGCAGATGCTCGATCCGGCCGTCCTTCACAAGGCGGGCATGGCACTCGCGCAGCTGCAGCTGCCCGGCGAGCCCTCGGGCCTTGCCGATCGCCTCGAGCGCGAAGAAGACCTGGTGCCCATCGGAATGGATGAGGAGGCCACGGTTGTCATGGCGCTCGACCCGTCCACCGAACGGCTGGACGGCGAGATGGACGTGCTGCTTTGGGTCTCGGGGCTGGGGATGCGACTGGAGTCGTTTGCCGAGCTGCTCGAGTGGCTGGGCGATCTGGCAGGGAGCGACCGCGCTGTCGCATCTCAGGCGCGCGCGGCCTGATCGCGATGGCGGCCGGCGAGCCGGGGATTCGTGCGACGTCGAGCGGCGCGCGGTTCATGGAGCGGCGACTAGGCTTGGCCGCACGCCACCTGAGCCGCGGAGTTCCGTGTTTCGCGGTGTTCGACATCGACAACACGCTGGTGGACACGCGCCCCCGCACGCTGCACATGGCCCGAACATTCGACCGGGACAACGGCAGCTCCTGGTTCCGATCGCTCACGCTGCGGACCACGGGTGTCGATGCTGCGGACACGTGCGCGCGGGTGGGCGGCGTTCCTGCTGGAGTACGTCGCCGGTTCGAGGCGGCCTGGCGCGACGGGTTCTGGAATCCGGCCAACTTCGCGCTCGATCGCCCGGTGAAGCCGGTGATCGCGTGGGCGAAGCGGGCGCACGCGGCGGGGCTGGGCGTGCGTCTGCTGACGGGCCGCTGGACGCTGTTCGAGCAGACGAGCGTGGCGCAGCTCAGGCGGGCCGGCATGTCGTTCGTGGAAGTGGAGCACACGTATCACAAGCCCAGCCCGCGCGTTTGGACCAAGGCCTACAAGGCGCAGGTCATCCGTGAGCTGATGGGCCGGGGGTTCGTTGCGTGGTACGTGACCGAGAGCCGGCTGGAGGTCGCGCACATCCAGACGGTCGTGCGCGGGGCGCCCTGTGTGCTGGCCGACTGCAGCCTGGAGCCCAAAAGCATTCACGTGCGTCCTCGAACGCCGCGGCTCGCGCGCACGTTCTGACGGTCTCGCGCGCTCGAGCGATGGTGGGCGGCGGGACCAACTCCGGCGGTACCGGCGGAGTAACGCAAGAATGCTCGTCCGGAGCCTTCAGGAACGCGGAATGCTCGTAGGTCCTGGTCCGCGTCGTTGATTCGGTGGGCCGCCAAGGCGGCGGGCCTTGTCCGGCTCAACGGTCTTGGCCTTCGCGGGTCTTCTTCGGTTTCCCGAACAGCAGCAGCAGCCCGTAGATGGCGATCGGCACCGAGGCCATGAGGCCGAGCGCTGCGAGGTTGTTGAGCCATTCGCTGCCAAGCCCCGGGCCTCCCGCGCCGCTCACGGTCCCGCGCTGGCACGTCGGCGCCACGATGGCAATCATGGCGCCCAGCGGAGCCAAGAGCACGACACCGAGCAGTCGTCGCAGAATCGATCTCACCTACTCCTCCGAGGCGTGGGACGCCGCGTCGCGCCCGTTCTCAGCCGATCCGAACACTCGCCGGAATCAATCTCGAACACGCGTGGTCTCCGGGGCGCAGGGGTGGCTCCCAAGCGCGCGTGCAGGTCGCTGACGCGGCTCGTCCATCATCAGAGCTTGGGCGCGAACGGCAGGATCGACTTGAGGTCCTCGTCGATGAACCGCAGCTGCAGCCCCATGAAGTAGTCACGGCGGTCGGAGGTGAAGACATTGTCGACACCGCTGACGAGCCACAGGCGACGAATGAACTCGTAGCTCAGGGCGAGCCGGTACCGGGGTTGGACCATCTCGCCGAAGCCGAACAGGTCCTGCTGGATCTCGAAGCGGTCCTGCAGCAGGTGCACGTCGAGGCCCACGCCGCCGGTCGACTCGATAATGCCGAACCGGCCGGTGAGCGGGCCCAGCCGTCGGGCGAACTCGAAGGAGAAGCGCAGCGAGTTCTTGGTCGTGGTCCGAATCTCCCGGTAGTGCGGCGGCTCGTTGGGGTTGGTGGTGTCGACGTCGACCTGCTCGAAGGTGGTGAGGCCGCGCGGGTCGTTGACAAGCTCGATGAGGTAGTACTTGTCCTCGCGAGGCTGCAGGCGAAGCTGGACGTAGCTCTTGATGGTGTTGGACTGGAAGTTGTAGTCGTTGCGCAGGCCCACGACGGTCTGCGTGCGGCTCATGCCGCCCACGAAGTCGCCCACGCCCTGCACGACGTTCTCGACCTCGTTGATGAGGGTCTCGTCCTTGGTGAGCCGGCCGATCGTGCCCTCGCCGCGGTCGATGCGGCCGGCGACGTTGTCGACATGCTGCAATGCGCTCTGCAGCTCGATGCTGGCCTGGTTGACGCGGTCGACGGTTTGCCGGATCGAGCCTACCGAGCCGTGCACGTCGCCCTTCTCGGAGGCCACGAGGGAGCGGACCTCGGAGGTGACGACGCGGACATTCTCGAGGATCTGGGCGATTTGGGGCTCGGACTTGCCGGAGATGTTCTCGACGTTGAGCACGATCCGCCGGATGGACTCGCGGTTCTCGCGGACGGTCTTGTTGAGCTGGTCGGTGACTTCGGCCAGGTTCTGGAGGGTCGCCGCGATGTTCTCCTTGCCCTGCTCGGAGCCGACGGTCTTGGCGAGGCCGTCGGCGACGACCTTGACGCGTTCGGCGATCTCGCTCAGGTCGCGCATGAGCGCGTCGGTGGACACGGGCTCCTCGACGGTCTTGATCTCGTCGCCGTCGTGCAGCAGGGGCTCGTTGTCCGAGCCCGGACCGATGACGATGATGAACTCGCCCAGCAGGCTCGACGATCGTTTGGCGAGGGAAGCGTCCTCGTGGAGCTTGACGTCGGGCTTGACCTTGATGTCGATGCGGGCCTTGCCGTGTTCGAGCCTGATGGAGTCGACGTTGCCGATGGGGATGCCGGCGACCATGACACGCGAGTAGGTCGCCAGGCCGGTGGCGTCGGAAAGGTAGGCGTGGACGCGGTAGCCGCCAGCGGAGCCGGCCGACGGACTGATGTACCGCCAGATGCCGTAACCGGCTCCGGCGCAAACTATCGCGAACAGGCCAACCCTGGCCCCGCGTGACCACTCCGACATGAAGCTACCTTTGGACGTAAACTAACAAACGCTGGCCTCCTACGCTACGATTCGTACATGACGACCCTGTACCCGCGGCTCCGAGGCGGTGTGCTGCTCGCCCTTGTCGCGGCGGCTGCACTGGCGTGCGGCAGGCAAAAAGGCGCCGAAGTTGCCTCGTCACCCGTGGCCGCCGCGGCTCCTGCAAAGCCTGCGCCGGCCCACGCTGTCGTGCCGCCTTGGGTCGGTCCCTACACCGACGAGCAGAAGAACCTTCTGCGGGCACCGATCGACGCGCCGATCGCGCAGAAAGCCGTGCCCGTCTACCCGGACCTGGGCAGCTTCACGTTCCTGGGCGACAGCCCTGCCAGGGTGCCCGATGATCTGGTGGGCTACGCCGACGTGATCAGCAAGACGCTCGACGACTCCCCGCTGACCTACGTGTTTCGAACCGACCCGGATCCGATCGCCAACACCCATGCGCTGTGGGGACCGGAACCGTCGGACAACCCGGACCCGTGGAAGCGGGTCGAGTCGCAGGGCGGGCAGCCCTCGCTGGTCGACGCGTTGCCATCGCCCGAGCTCACGCAGAAGCTGCGAGCCGCGATGGCGGCGCAGAAGTCCGACATGATGACGTTGCTGCGACAAGCGGCGGCGACACCGGGCGCTCCCCCGGGCGTGCAGGCCATGCTTGCGGACGCGGCGATCGGCGCCGGGGACGATGCGACGGCGGAGAAAGCGGCGCTGGCCGCGCTGGCGATCGATCCGAGGTATCCGCATGCGCAGCGCGCCCTGGCCGAGGTGTACTTGAAGCGCGGGGACAGGGACAAGGCGCGCGGAGCCCTGGCGCACGCGCTGGCCGCCTACCCTCGTTACGAGCGCGCGTGGCGCGTGGCCGAGGTGCTGATGGGTGGTCCGATCGAGCGGCCCGTGGCCGCTCCGGCGCCGTTCATCGATGTCACGGACGCGGGCGCCGTGCTCGTGGTTTCCTGCGATCGGCCGATGTGCCAGGGGTATGCGGCGTGCAAGGCGGCGTTCCGGTTCGAGCCGGCGTTCCGCGCCTCGATGCTGCGCGAGCCGGAGACAACGCCCTATCACCTGTCGGCCACCGAGGAGGTGGTGTGCCTCGAGGCCGGCCTGGGTGCGCACATCTCGGCGCGCCAGCAGGGCCAGTCGGCACCCCCGGATCCCGCGGCCGAGCTGCTCGTGCGTCTCGCGGCACAGCGCGGCCTGTCGAGCTATGCGATGTTCGAGATCCTCGGCCAGCACCGGCCCGAGTGGCTGCGCATCGCTCCCGAGCCCGTCTACCAGGGCATCGTCCAGTATGTGCTCACGCACGTGCTCGGAACCCCGACGCCTCGCGTGCCGCAGCCTGCCGGTCCCGGTGGGCCGCCCATCACGGCCCAGACGGCGCCTGCCACGCGCGGCGCGATCGCCCCGGGGGGATGACCCATGCGGTGCGCAACCGCAACGGCCGTCGTTCTTGCGGTGTGCGCGGCCACCACGCCAGCTTCCTCGCAGCCGGACTCGCGGGGCTCGCGACAGAACACCACCCGTGTGTTTTCGCCAGCGGCGGCTCCGAGCTCGGAGGACCAGACGCTTCTCGCGGCCTGCGGTCCGGGCGACCGCCAGCTCAACGCGGCTGCCTCGACGATCGCCGAGCGGGCGTCGCACGGGCAACGCGCGCCCAGCGCGGTCGACCTCGGAGAGCTGTTGCGCGAGCAGGGCGAGCCCCACGTCAAGGCCAGGGCGTGGACGTACACCGCGCCTCGCGTCGATCGCACCACAGCATTGGCGCGCATGCACGCGTGGCTCGGCACGCTGCACCTGCAGGGGTCTCGTCGCTGCGGGATCGCGAGCCGAATGGAGCCGGGGCGCGGCGAATCGCTGGCCGTGGTCGTGGTGGACGTGCTCGCGGACTTGCGGCAAGACGTCCCGGCGCGGGTGCGGCCGGGCAGCTGGGTAACGGTTGACGCCGTGGCGATGGAGCCGGCGACGGATGCCAAGGTAGTTGTGCTCGGGCCACGCGGGACACCGCGCACGGTGCCGACCAGCTTCGACGCCGCGACCGGCCAGATCGTGGGACGTTTCCGAGCGGATCGATCGGGTGCGTGGCTCGTGCAAGTGCTCGCCACGATCGACGTGGGGCCGATGCCCGTTCTGGAGGCCCGGGTCGCGGCAGGCGACGACGGCGTTTCCGGCAGCGATGGGATTCGGGCGCCGGGCGAGGCGCTGGCGGCCGGCGCGCAGGACGATGCGAGCGCGCTTCACGCGATGCTGAATGCCGCGCGTGCGGCCGAGCGGCTCGGTGCCCTCACGCGCGATAGATCGGAA
>JAJZQG010000368.1 GCA_021847645.1 Myxococcales bacterium | reverse complement strand
ACTGCCTTGTAGGCATTGACTCTCCCGTACCCATACTTGAGGCTGTGCCCCTGCGTGTCATAGGCCCCGCCGTCGGGATCCACCTTGTCCGCACTGCTGCGCAGGATGTCGCGGACCTGCTGGGCCGTCAGGCTCCCATTCGCGGACACGACCAGCGCGGCCGTTCCGCTGACCACCGGCGCTGCGGCCGACGTTCCGCCGAACGTGCTCGTGTAGTTCTGGTCGAGATCCCCGCGGCCGACGACTTCGAGCGAGACATAGGAGGGAGTCAGGTAGTCGTCATTGCTGGGCGCGGCCAGGTCGACCTCGGCGCCGAAGTCCGAGTAGACCGATCGGGTGTCGAACTGGTTGCTGGCCGCGACGGCCATGACGTTCGGAAGCCCTGTCTTGAACTGTCCTTGGTAGGTCGTATTCTGGTCCTCGTTGCCCGCGGCATAGACGACGAGGGTGCCCAAGCCGTTGCGGCCTGTCGCAGCGTATTGCTGTCCTTCGAGCTCCCCGGAGGACACCGGAATGTACACGCCATTCGCGGCGGCGGGCCCCCAGGAGTTGTTGATCACCGCAGCGCCGGCGTCCACCGCGTGCTTGAACGCCCGGAGCATCATGGCGTCGGTCAGGTAGACGCCGGACTGGATGAGCCGGACCGGCACGATGCGGCAGGACGGGCACACGCCCACCATGCCGGCGGCGTCGGCGGGGGCCGCGACGATGCCCGCGACCGACGTGCCGTGGCCGGCCATCGTGTCTTCGGCCAAGGTCGGCGGCGTGGCGTCGAGCGTGTCCGAGATCGCGTTGTAGGGGGAGACGCACTTGCCTTGCAGCTCGGGATGGGTGCAGTCCGTGCCCGAGTCGATCACCCCCACGATCACGTCCGCCGATCCGGTGGTGATATCCCACGCATCGGAGGCTCTGCAATCCGCGTACGCCGTGGCCGGCACCTTGCCGCCTCCAAAGGCAGCGTCGATGTCGTCTCCGGTGTTGCGCAGATACCACTGGCGCGCAAAGTAGGTATCGGCGGGGATGTTGCGCGGCACCAGACGCCGCATGAGCTCGGGTTCGGCGTCGAACCCGGCGGCGACCAACTGCTGCACGACACGCGCCAGGGAGAAGCGAGTGGTGGGCCGGACCATCGCAATGCCGTGCGCGGCGTCGAGATAATCGTCGAGCGCCAGCCCCATCGCCTCGACCCTCTTTCGGGCCGCCTCCTGCCCAGTGCCTCGCGGCAGATACACCCATATCCGGCCCGTCGGCACGGTCGCATTCGCCGCACCGTCGAACACCGGCCCGTAGCCCATCACACCGGGAATCGCGAGGAGCTCGTCGGCCGCAGCGTCGAGCTCCGGCGCGCCGGGCGCAGTCCCATCGTCCATGACGAGCTCGAGCACCGTGACGTCGTTGGCACGGACGGCGTTGTCGAGGCGCAATCCGTGGCGAGCGACCGCTTCGCGCAGGGCACCGGGGTCGGCTGCGCCGAACAACGCGATTCTATGCATGTTGCGCAAACGCGTGACGGCGGCGCCGTGGCGCAGGATCTGCACCGGCTGCAGCGGAACGACAGCCATGGCCGAGGTCGACCCGAGCAACAACGCGATAGTGGCAACGAACGCGCCGTGACGCATGATGGTCTCCTTCCGGGCGGGAACGAGCAAGGGACAGGCCGATCGTCGTACCCGCAACCGGCACTTGCGGCAACAGCACGAAGGGTCGGCTCGCACCGGTCGAGGGTTCGGGTCTGCCGGGGTGCCCTGCGCTGGGACCGCGGCGCTGGGACCTCACCCCCTCGCGAGCGACCAGACGAGCACGAGCGCCCCCAGCAGCACGAAAAAGCCGCCCAGAACTGCGGCCAGGATCACCATCCGACGGTAGCTTTGGCGTGCATAGAAGTCGGCATCGAGATCCTGCGAGGCGAACGGCGCGCGCATGGGCGAAGCGTCGAACGCCAGCGCATCCGACGGCATCGCCGGCCGGACGATAGGAAGTGGCACGGAGGCGGGAACAAGCGGCGACGGCTGAGGGGCGGCGCCCTGGACAACAGCAGCCGGGGCGACGGCTTGCACGGCCGGCATCGCGACGGAGGCTTGGGCAAGCGCTTCGGAGAGCAACTCACCAGGGTGGACCGGCCCGGGCACCGCAACCCGGGCGGCCGCGGCTCGAGGCGCCGAACGCGCGGCCGACGCGTCAACCATCCTCGGCTGGGACGCAACGGCGGCGTCTGGCGCCGGAGCGCGCTGCGCCCGATCGACCTGCAGCCCAGGCGCCGCAATCGCACGGCGTACGCCCATCGGCATCCGGTCCGGCGAGATCGCCATGGTCGGCAGCTCGTCGTCATCATCATCATCATCGCTTGCGGGCGGTGACGCCGAGGCGCCGCGTTGGCGCATGGCGGCCCTCATCTCGGCTTCCGAAACAACGACCGTGTCCCCGTCGTCGTCTCCTTCGTCGGTCGCGTCCGCGGTCGCCTGTCGCGCGGGAGCAGCGACGACCTGTGCGCGCGACGGCATGCCCGCGGGACGTGGCGCCCGGGCGGCGGTCGCGATCATGGTCGGAGGCTCGTCGAGGTCATCCTCGATGGCCGACTCGATCGGCGGATCAGGCACGGTCAGGACCGCATCCCGAACCGCTCGCTCTCGCCGTGTCTGGAGCAGAGGGTCCTTTCGCTTGGGCATCGGGTCCGTCACGCTGCCCGTAACCTCGGGCTGCGCCGACATCCGTACGGCATCGCGGCGCGTCGCGGGCGGGACCTCGTCGCACGTGTCCATGGCGGCGCGCGCCGATGCCTCCTGGGCCAGCAACGTCATCTGCTGCAGTGAGCGGGTGTTGGTCACCTCGGCAGCCCAGCGAAGGCGCTCGTCGCGCTGCGGCATCCGGTCCCCGAACAGACGCGCCATGTGCTCGGAGATCTCCTCGGAGCCCACGAACGACTTGGCGTGGATGAGGTACTGCTGCAGCGAGCGCGACAGCTCCCGCGCGGTGTCCTGACGCGCATTGCGATCCTTGCTGAGCGCGCGCATGACGATCGACTCGAGCTCCGCCGGGTAGCTCGGAACAATCATGGAGGGTGTGGGAACGATGCAGGCCCGTACCCGCCCCAAGGTCTCGGCCTCGCTGTTCGATCGGAACAAGCGCTGGCCCGTCGACAGCTCCCACAGCACCACGCCCAGCGAGAAGATGTCGGCCCGCCGATCCACCTCCTTTCCGAAGATCTGCTCGGGCGACATGTACGCGATCTTGCCCTTGAGCGTTCCGGCCATCGTGCTCGATAACCGCCCGGCCACCTTCGCGATCCCAAAGTCCACGACCTTCACCGTGCCGTCGTACGTCACGAACAGGTTGTGCGGCGTCACGTCGCGATGAACCAGGTTCAGCGGCTCTCCGTCCTTGCCGCGTAGCTCGTGCGCAGCATGCAGGCCCTCCGCCGCGTCGGCCACGATGCGGGCAGCGAGATCCGGACTCATGCGCACGCCCGTCTCTTCGTGCACGCGCATGGTCTCCCGCAGCGGCTCGCCGTGCAGATACTCCATCGCGATCCAGTACGCGTCCCGTTGCTGCCCCAGCTCGAAGACCTGCGCCACGTTCGGATGCGAGATGCTCGCCGCGATCCGCGCCTCGTCCAGAAACATGCGCACGAACTGATCGTCTTCCGTCATGTCCGCGTGGATGCGCTTGATCGCGACCCACTTCTGGAACCCTCCCACACCGTCCACGCGCGCCAGATGCACCGTCGCCATGCCGCCGACGCCGATCGTGTCCACGATCCGATATCGCCCGAGAAACCACGTCGCGCCCGGCGGAGGCGCAGACGGGGCAGCCAGCGCGCCTGCCGCAACGCGGGGCACGGTGGGGTTGGGGCGAGGGAGCTTGTCCATGCTGAAGCGGACGCTGCTCGCCCGGGCCGGACGCGCAACGCGACTGGATTGTACCCGTCCATGCGGCGCCGAAGAAAGAGTCCGCAGCCCGGATCGTCGTGACGCAGGCAGGCGAGGAGCCGCGCCCGGACACGCCGCGGACAGGCGACGCAGCACGACGAGTCGCCGGTGTCAGTTCCGTCGCGGTCGCCCGCGCCTAGGACCAACCGGCTGCCGGGTAAACGGCCATCGCCGGGCCGACGACTTGCCATCATGGGACGCTTCCCTTGTAGGGCTCGCCGATGCCGCGCCGCGTAACGTCCGCAAAGCAGGCTTTCAGCCGCCACCGCGATGACGGCCTCCGCCTTCGCCCTGGGGCACGGTGGCAAGATTGCCCATGTGCACGCCCCCGGCTCGCGCGGGACGCCGAACGGCCGAACGTCGAGCGCATGATGGCGTTTCATGCGCATCAGCGCCCGCCGCCTTGTCATTCCCGGGCACGCCGCGATTGCCGGCGTCCCGCACACTGCCTCGTAGACGGCGCCGCACCCACACCGGCGCAAGCGAATACCACCGTAGCAGCGCCCATGGAGTCGGGATGCCGCCCGGAGGCATTCACGAGCGGCGCTCCGCAAGGCCCCCGCGAAACGGTGAGGCCTCGTGCGCCGGTGCGCTGGACGGGCGTTGGAACCACGACTATACGAAGTTCGCAGCGAGCCGGGTCACATCCTGGTCCATTCATTTCTTCCCGAAGTTCGAGGCAATCATGATTGAAGATGCGAAGCTCCGATCCCGAGGTGCCTGGACGGTCGGAGCGCTGTTGGCCGCGCCGTTGCTCGTAGCGGCTTGCGCAACAGGCACCACGGACACCCAAGGAACCGCGACGGGCGGCGGGGGTGGGAGTGCCCTCGACGGCGGTACCGGGGGCTCGGCTGGTCAGACCGGAACCGGTGGCGATGGCGGGACGGCGACCGGGGGCGGCGGCACCGGCGGCGGCGGCACCGGCGGCGGCGACACGGGCGGGAGCGGGGGCTCGGTGGCAGACGGCGGGGGCGACGGGGCACCGGTCAGCGCAAGCATCACGCACATTGCCGATGGCACCATCCCGGAGGCCACGGCGGTCACGGTGCAGGGTGCCGTCGTCATGAGCCATGTCTTTCTCGTATCCAAGAGCAACTCGACCAATTCCTGTCTTTGGGGCGTATTCGTCTCCGAGCCGGGCCTCACGGAGACGAAGCCCTACTCTGGGATTCTGGTCTTGAGCTACGGGTCCGAGGCCACGGCGGCGGACGGGGGCACAACCACGTACTGCCCCAAGCTGGGCGTGGAGCCCACCGGCAGCGGGATTCCCGACGATCTCGGGCCAGGCGACGTGATCGATATCTCGGGCAAGACTGCCTACTATCTGCCCTCGACATGCACGCAGGCCGGAGACAGCCAGACCAAGTCTCGCCAGCTGGGGCAAGCGATCGTCACCCGGACCGGCACGGGCGCCCCGATTCCCGCCGCCCACGCCGTCTCTGCGCAGGAAATCGTGCAGCTCGCATCCCCCACGGCCGGCGACCAGGGATTTCACGACCAGTGGGGCGGCGTCAAGGTCCGGGTGACCAACGTGACCGCGGTGCCCCAGACCGTCGGCAGCACTACCAGCGTGACCAACTCTTACGGCGAAATCATCCTGCAACAGGGCAATCTCGCCGTGGGCGACAAGATC
>JAJZQG010000367.1 GCA_021847645.1 Myxococcales bacterium | reverse complement strand
AGACGCTCTCCGGCGTGACCGGCGCGGACAGCTGCGCCGTGCTCCCCCTTCGCGCCGCACAGACCTGCCCGCTGGTGCCGGATTCGCGGCTCCTCATGCCCATCTTCGGTATGCTTTGACGCCGATGGGCCCGGCCCCGGCCACCGCTGGCGCCAGAAGGCTCCATCTCAACGTGATCCAGTTTAGGTCAACGGACAGATCCCCCAGAGTCGGGGTGCGAGGACATCAAGTGTTGACGATTCTGCGAGCAACATGGTAACAAAGGAACATTGGATGCTTGGAGTCGAATAGCGGAGGAACGCCAGATGACCATGAATCTCTTCGTGCATACAGCGGGGGGGGGGGCGAAGCCAGCGCCGGCTGGCCGTTGACGCGGCGTTAGGCGAGCGCAAGGCCCAGGTCTGGCCAATCGTCGCCAGCCTGTGTTGCACCACACTTCTAGCGCCTGCGCTTGTTTCATGCTCGAGCTCGCATCAGCCGAGCGATGAAGCAACAAGCTCAACAGCTCAACCCATCACGGGCAGCCTTTGCCCTTCGTTGGGCTCATTGTCGCCTGCTGTGGGTCTGTCCGGTCTCTCTGGAGGTATTTCATACGCCTGCACCGCGGTCAGAGTCTCGCCTGATGTCTACGTCACGGCCTACCATTGCCTGAGCGATCCGAAAGCGCGACTTGCGTTCAACATCTCAGATGCGGACTGGATTGGCATCGACCATCCGTATCCGGGGGGCGATACAACATGGTTCCCGAGCAACGCCTACGAACTCAGGGACGTGGCAGTCTTTCAAGCGCAAGGTGATAAGGGCCGCCCCATCGCCGCGCTGCCTGACGGAACGGAGAATCTCGGCCAGCAGTTTGCGGCCACGATTCTTGGCTACGGGGCGTACTGGGATGGGAAGGGGATGTGCCAGACCCCCGGAATGTGCAGATACCGCGAGGATGACGTGAACAACCCCGGCTCGGCCTACTTTTGGGACGCGGAGATCAACCCGGGCGATTCTGGCAGCCCCTTGTTTTTCGGAAGCGTCTACAGCCAAAATACTGAGCAGCCGTGGAAGGTTCTAGGCATTGCCTCGTCCTCAAGCGGAGGCTGCACGCTCGGAGACACGACCAACGAACCGGGCATTTCCTACATCACGAACCTGACCTTCTCCTCTTCCGACCGCATCAGCCCCGCTGAATTCATCCGGAACGCGATCAAGAAGTTCGACGACCCCGACAACGACAACGTCTTCTACCCCAACGACAACTGTTTTGACGTCCCCAACCCCGACCAAGCTGACTACGACGGTGATGGGATTGGCGATGCCTGCGATCCATGCCCATATGACCCGGCGAACGCCGACCCTGACGGCGACGGCATCTGCAACATCAACGCCCCCGACGGCACTGGCGACAACTGCCCGACCGTCGCCAACCAGGACCAGAAGGACACGAACCTGCTGCTCGAGATCGCGAACAACGCGGCGCCCGTGGGCGACGCCTGCGAGCCGGTGCCGCTGCCCGTCTTCCACGCGCCGGAGCGCCTTCAGCAAGCCGACTACGTGTGCAAGAGCGGCGATGGCAGCAGCGGCGTCGGGTACACGGTGTGCTGGTCACGCTACCAGTTGCCGAGCTCCGGGCCGAACCTGACGTTTACGCCGCGCGGCTCCTTCAAGCTCAACCCCCAGCCGCCGATCAAAGACGAAGCGGCCGGAGGCGATGAGTACGAGGTCAAGGTCCCGCAGACCGACTTCAGATACTGCGTGTACCACCTCCCAGATGCCGACTGCTTTGCGCCTACGGCGATTGACGAGAAGTACCTGCATAACGAGCTGCCCGGTGCAGACTACGAAGACCGAACGTCGCTCTTTCACAGGGTGCGTGTTGACGGTGGATCGGTCGACATCTCGAGCATGGGCTCGGCGTATTACTCCACGCCGCGCCCGGCGAAGAACCTCGCGTGGGATTGGGTCTCGGATTTCGATCGCTGGCGCAACGCGTGGTGGGGAGCGGGCTGGGTGCCGAACCCGCAGCCCTCGATCGATGTCCGCGCACAGGACCGTGGTCGCTTCTGGATGCACGCCGGGACCGATGTCGGGATGAAGAACGCCTCCGACTTCTGGAAGTCAGTGACCGGCGTGCACCCAAGCAACGTGGACGCGGAGGGCGCCGAGCATCTGGCCAACCACTACGTGGATGTGTTTCCGACAGAGGATCGCACCACATGGCAGGCCTACAAGGTCCTGTACGACGACCGCCATTCGCTGTGGGAGCGGCCGTGCATCAACTGCCAGCGGCAGGACCTGGAAGACCTGCTCGATCACTACGGCGACCCGATCGTCGAGAGTTCCTGGTACGACGCCTACGAGTCGCGTCCCATCACGATGTTCGGCGACGACGTGGGCGTCGTGATTCCCGACGGGCGTGCGGTGTTTCTCTCCGAGGACCGTGTGTCGCCACAGGTTCATCAATTCCTGGCGGGCGATGACGCGGTCGTGCCCTATTGCGAAGCGAACCCTCGCCTGCGAATGGGGCAGCGAGGAGCGGACTTCCTGGTCGTGGCGGCCGATGGCACACGCATCGTCAATCAGGTCTTTTCGACCGGGATGCGTCTGACCACGACGAAAGACGATCGAGAATCGATGCTCGCAAGCGCAGAGCCGCAGGCCGCGTCGGCGCCCACGCCACGCACCGATTTCATCCCTGTGTACAGCCGCTCGACGGGGCGACTGTTCGTCATCGGCGGCGCCGACAGCGCGACCGGTGAGCAGACGGGCGACATCTGGCAGCGCTCCACCCGCGGGAGCGGCGGCTGGAGCCGACTGGACCTGAGCGACTACACGCCCGGCAAGGTCCTCGCGGCCACCTACTCGTATCGCGACGATCACCTCTGGATCCTCGACGAGGTGCGCGAGGGCACGCATCTTCCGATGGCGCGTCTGACGCGTGTGCACGCGGGAACCGGAGTAGCGGAGGTGGTCGGCACCTGGCCGCGGCTCAAGCTGTTCGAGAGCCACTGGATGATGCTCGACCGCGACGGGGCGGTGCTGCTGTTTGCGTCGAGCAGCCACACCCGTGCGCACTGGGTGTTCAAGCTCAATCCGGACACCGGGGCGCTCGAGGGCATGCGCAGGCGCAACGGGATGCTCGCCATGCGCCCGTCGGTGGACATGGGCGGCTACAGCTTCCTGGTGCAGAACAGCGCTTCGCAGAGCCCAACGGTGGTGCGAAGAGCCGACCTTGATCTGGTGCCCGCCGGGTGGCAGGGAGTCGGGCAGTGCATGTGAGCCGCAAACCCTTGGTGCCGGTGCTGGTTGGGACAGGGATCCTGGCCGCTGTTGCGCTCGCGCGTGGCTGCGGTCAGGCGCCCGGCTCCCCCGGAGTCTCGGTGCAAGAAGATGCGGGAGTGGAATCCATCGACGCAACGCTCGAAGCCTCCGGCGGTCATCCTGAAACCGGCGGCTTTGGTGGCAGCGAACCGGACGCGAACGCGGGATCCGGAGGGCAAGTGGCGGACGCCGGCTGTCCGTTGCAGGGGCTGCCGGCGGAAGTGCCTCAAGACTGGGAGAGCTACACCGGCTACTCGTGCGATTGCCCCGTGTACATCCCCGGCGAGCATGGCACCCCTCCTGCGCCGATCGAGTGGGAGGCGTGCCCCGTCGATGGGCTTCAGAATGTCGATTGCAGGATCATGAAGCTCGAAGTGGGTGGGACGCCGTTTCACATGACGTCGCTCTACACCTACTTCAGTCTGGACCCGAGCGGAACGCCTTTGCTCGAGTTCCTCCGCTATCCGCAGACTACGAGCGCCGTGCAGTACATGCAAGTCCTTGCCGAAGCGGATGGGCCGGTACGCAACGCATTCATGATCGTGAAGAGCGTCTCCCCCTATTGCGATGCGATGGCGGAGGCGCTGTCAGGAGATCGATACGCGATCAGGCTTGATGGCGAGCACGTGGGCGACGCGCCGGATTCGGTTCAAGGCCTCATCGCGGGCCGCGTGGGCGAACCGCACCCCGACTACGTCACGAAGCTCTACAACGGCCAAGCCTTCCCGTCGGACTGGGATGTGTCAGACCAGTGGATCCTCAGAAAGAGCTCGACATACACGGTCACCGGCTGGGACGGCCTGAATCCGCAGCTCGTCTACGACCCAGCGCAAGATCCCGATGGGGTTCCCGCGCACGAGACGCAACTCGTAGGCGGTGACATCTTCTTCAATGTCGGCAGCGCTAGCTACTCGGCAACCATGTCGTGGACTGCCGCAGACGGATTGCGACCGCTTCTTCGAGCGTACGGCAATGTCGACAACGCCTACGGCAACTTCGGCACCGACGGCCACGACATGGTCTGGACCTACGCTCAGGGTTACGTGAGCGAATTCAAGTACCAGAAGCTGTCGATCATGACCGCGCCGTACACCACGGACCCGAAGGTCGCACAATCTACGGCGCGGCGCCTGCGGTCCGATACCTTCAGCTTTTCGCCACAGCCTTTCCGCGTGGGATGCGGCTACGCGGCCCGAGAGGCCGTTGTCGGCGGTGGGATGGGCGCGATCGTTGTGCGCCTCGCCGATGGCTGGTCATGGTTCGTCGTCGGCAAGGAGGGCGTGCCCTACCCCGTGCACCCGCTCGGACTCACTTGCGACGAGCTCTTCGTCAGCACCCCAACAAGCATTGCACGCGTTCGCCTGGACTCGCTCGGCGCCGGTATGCCGCCGGACTGAGGTGCCGAGCCATGCCGACCCGCGCCGACAGCGCGACCGGTGAGCAGACGGGCGACATCTGGCAGCGCTCCACCCGCGGGAGCGGCGGCTGGAGCCGACTGGACCTGAGCGACTACACGCCCGGCAAGGTCCTCGCGGCCACCTACTCGTATCGCGACGATCACCTCTGGATCCTCGACGAGGTGCGCGAGGGCACGCATCTTCCGATGGCGCGCTTGATGCGTGTGCACGCGGGAACGGGAGTGCGACCGCCACCGGCGGCAAGACGTGCCAGGCGGGCACGCCACCGGCCCAGGGGACGGCAGGTAGGCGCAGCCTCTCAACAGCAGGTTTGCGGGGCGCTAGCGGCCGCCCAGCGATTCGCAGTTGATCTCGAGCACGCATAATCGTAGCCTCCGCGCATCTCACATTTGGGGGTAATCGATATGACAGTCCGCACCATTCCGCATGAAGCTTCCCTCGATTCACTCTGGGAGGACCTGGTGTTCTCCGAAGCCCGGATGCTGTGTGACCCGAACGCCGCCGACCTCGCTGCGGCCATGGCAGATCTGATCGAGCGGTGCGAGACGGTGCGGAAGGGACAGTACTCGGGCTGGCGGGCGGAGATCGTGGCGCAGGCGAAGGTGGCGGCCGCCGACGACGATCTGGACGATTCGGTCGACTCGATCGACGGCACCCTGCTGCATCTGGAAGGACGAGACCGGAGCACGCCGCGATACAAGCGCTACTTCAGCGTGGCGCCCTCGGCGCTGGTGAGGCTGGGGCTCGAGAGCGAGCTGGGCAAGGTGCGGCCGTGGCCCGAGTCGCTCAAGACCGAGAGCGAGAAGGAGCTTCGCAAGGAGGCCGACAGCTTGGTGA
>JAJZQG010000096.1 GCA_021847645.1 Myxococcales bacterium | reverse complement strand
CGAGGCCGTTGCGAATTTGTGCAAGCACGATCGCCGCGGGCTCGCATCCGCTCGCCCTGGCTTTGCCGAGGTTCCATGGCGCCGGCTTCGCCGTCGCTAATCATTCCTATTCGGACAGGCGATGGATGCTCAGCGCGCGGCGAATCGCTTGCGCACCCAGCGAAGGGTCATCCAGGCGCCGACGCCGAGGACCGCCACGGCGAGCGCGGCAGCTACCGCGATGACCACGCCGATTACGAGCGACTGCAGGATGGAGAGCAATCTGCTTCGCATGAGGCTCTCTCTACGACCGCGCAGAGCGGGCGGCAACAGAGCGGTCGAAGCACAGCCAGAACCCCCCGCCGCTGCGCGTCCGCCCCCGCAGCGTCACGCCCAGACCCGCGTCCCACAACGCCGGGGCGAACGGCTGGCGGATGAACTCGAAGTAGTGCGGCCCCTCGACCCACTCCACCAAGCGGGTCAGCCACGTCCCGCGCCGGGCGTAGTCGACGATCAGCACGTGACGGGTCGCCAGCTCGCGGGCGCGCACCAACACCTGCCTGCGCAGCGCGGGCGACATTCCGTGCAGCACATAGGCCATCGTGACCAGATCGAAGCGTCGGCCCTGCATCGTTCCCGGCGCCAGGATGTCCGCGTGCTCGAAGTCCACACCCGGCACGCGACGGCGAGCCCGCGCCAGAAGCTTCTCCGAGAAGTCCACGCCCACGACCCGGTGACCGCGTTCGGCCAGCGTTTGGGCGAGCGCGCCGGTCCCGGTGCCCACGTCGAGAACGGACCACGATGGATCCAGACGCAATCGGGCGGTCAGCTCTCGATACTCGGGAACCACAACACGCTCGATGACCGGGAAGGCCAGCCCTGTCTTGTTGAAGAAGCGCCGCGCCCGGCGCCGTTCGTCGTCTTGATGCTCGCTCAAGTCCATTCAGGATGTCCGGTGAGGCAACTGTAGCGTCCGCGCTTCTCATCCGCTCGACTGTCCGTTCCGAGTCCCTGGTTGGAGCCGCCCAGGGCGCAGCGGATTCACGTTTTCCACCGTGTTGTGCGATCGAGGCGGACGCGCTAAGGTCCGAACTCGCTCCGCGCGGCATTGCCGGTGCGGACGTGCTTCTTTCTCGCGGCTCCGGTCCCAACGTCGTCGCCATGCAGCCCCAGACCGATCCATCGATGGCCGGTTTGCCCTTGGTTCAGGCCATCATCCACTTTCTGCAAGACTGGCTGGCCTTGGTGCCAGCCTTGCTGGTGGCGTCGTACTTTCTCGTTGGCCTGCTGCTGTTCGCCCTGCGCACGTTGATCTTTGGCCAGTACCACGATCTGGAGATGGAAAAGCGCGGATCGAGCGTGCTCGTGGGCATGTGGATTCGCCTGTACTTCGTGTGGCTGATGCGGCCGGTGTGGCTGCTCGTTCGCGTCACGGGAATTCCGGCCGCGAGCATCACGACCCTGTCCCTCATCCTGGCGTGCGCCTCGGGCGCTGCCGTCGCCGCCGGCCGTTTTGCGCTGGGCGGCTGGCTGTACATCGCCTCCGGGATCTGCGACTTCCTCGACGGACGCCTCGCCCGGGCCTCGGGCACCTCGAGCAAGGCGGGCGCTGCCCTGGATTCCGTGCTCGACCGCTACGCCGATTCCGCCATTCTCGTGGGCCTCGCGTGGTACTACCGATCGAGCTGGGTGCTGCTGGTGACCCTGCTGGCCATCGTGGGCACACTCATGGTGCCCTACGTTCGCGCCCGCGGCGAAGGGCTCGGCATGAGCCTCAAAGAGGTGGGCTTGATGCAGCGCCCCGAGCGCGTCGTGTACCTCGGCGTGTCCGTGGCCTTCAGCCCCGTCCTCGAGAAGATCCTCGACCCGGTCGACTCTCACCCCACCATGCGCCTCGCCATCGCCGGCGTCATCCTCATCGCCGTGCTCACGCAAATCACCGCCTTCCAGCGTCTGGGCAACCTGCTCGAAGGCCTGTCCGACAAGCGCCTGGCCGATTCCCCCAGCAAGTCCCGTTGGGAGAACCTGCGGTTCATCGTCGCATCCCTGCTCGCCACGGGCCTCGACTTCGCCCTGTTCGTGACGCTGGTCTTGTGGACCGATTCCCCCGTGTGGGTCGCCACGGCCATC
This sequence comes from Myxococcales bacterium, assembly GCA_021847645.1. Classification (GTDB taxonomy): domain Bacteria; phylum Myxococcota_A; class Polyangia; order Polyangiales; family Polyangiaceae; genus JAJZQG01. The sequence goes on along the minus strand of JAJZQG010000096.1, from coordinate 28,684 downwards.
GCCTGCCCCGTGGGGGGCATGTTCAACTACTCCCTGCATCGGCTCTGGGTCCCCAGCCACCCGGACCGGGGCGTCCCCCGCGGCGCGCGCTACTTGTTCGTGAGCGCCACCAGCGCAGGGCTCAACGCCGGCGGCGTTGCCATCCTGGTGGGCATTCCCCACCTGCACTGGGTCCTGGCCTGGGCCATCGTCCGGCTCGTCGTGTTCGCCGCGTGGAACTACCCGCTGCAGCGCACCTATGTGTTCGGCAAGCCCGCCCCCAAGCCTCAAGACACGCCCGTCGTCGCCACCCCCGGCGCGAACTCCGACGCCGCATCGCACTGAGAACGACGCCCCCATGCCCGATGCTCGGCTCGTACGGGCGCGTGCACACCGGCGAATTTCGCCCCCTTTGTTGGCCCCAACGCGTTGAAAACCCTACGGTTGCGGGTCCGGAGGATCGAATGCGCCATACCGTTCTCGTCGTTGCTCTCGCTGTCGCTGCGTTGTCGTCAGGCTGCTCCAAGGACCCGAGAGCCCGGCTCCAGGGCAAGTGGCTGGGCGACAGTATCACCAACGTAGCGGACGGCGCCTCGTCCGAGGCCTCGGCCTGGGTCAAGCAAGTAACATTCGAGTTCACCGGCACCAAGATGACCGTGACCGTCCCCAACCAGCAGCCCCGCGTCGGCGAGTTCGACATCGAGGACGCCAAGAAGGACCACGTCACCATCCGCGTGGCGCGCGAGGGCGGCGGAACCGACTCGACGATGCTGGCGTTCGCGCAAGAGGGCCAGCTGCGCTGGGATCTGGGCAACGGCCACGAGGTGGTGCTGACGCGCTTGCCGTGAGCCCGACAGCAGGGCGTCGAGCCCTCCCTCCTATCCCGGATTGGAGCCATGGAAGCCAGCCCGCGAACCTCGCACCCCCAGCAGAGCCGGCCCATCGTAATGGTGGCGCTCGGCGGCCACGCCTTCATCGGCAAGACGGAGAAGGGGACCGTCTCGGATCACGAGCGCAACGCCGCAACCATCTGCGACCGGCTCATGACGCTCATCGACCGCAACTACAACCTCGTCATCACGCACGGCAATGGCCCACAAGTGGGCAATCGGCTGTTGGCCACCGAGCGCATGCGCGAGGACGTCCCCGCATTTCCCCTCGACGTGCTCGTGGCCGAAACCGAGGGCAGCCTGGGCTACTTCCTGCAACAGGCGCTCCTCAACCAGCTCCGGCGCAGGCAAATCAAACGCTACGTCGTCACCGTGATCACCCAGGTCCTGGTCGACGAGAAGGATCCGGCCTTCTCGACGCCCACCAAACCCGTCGGGCCCTTCATGTCGGAGTTGGAGGCGCGCAAGCGTGCCGAGGCCGACAAGTGGAGTATCGTCGACGACGCCGGCCGGGGCTGGCGCCGTGTGGTGGCTTCGCCGCGCCCGCAGAAGGTCATCCAGCGCCGCATGATCCGCGAGGCCGCGCTCGAGGGCCACATCGTCATCGCCGCCGGCGGCGGAGGCATCCCGAGCCACAAGGACAAGAACAACGACTACGAAGGTATCGAGTGCGTCATTGACAAGGACCTGACCTCGTCGGTGCTCGCCAGCAACATCGGCGCCGATCTGCTCATCATTCTCACGGCCGTTCCGAAGGTCTACCTGAACTACGGCAAGCCCGACCAGATGGCCCTCGGCGCCGTGACGATGGAAGAGATCGAGGACCACATCGCGAAAGGGCATTTTCCCCCCGGGTCGATGGGCCCCAAGGTGCAAGCCATCCACGAGTTCCTCGAACGCGGCGGAAAGCGAGGCCTCATCACCGACCCGGACCACCTGCGCGACGCCCTCGACGGCAAGGCCGGTACCCACTTCGTCGGCCGCATTTGATCTTTCCCCGACACTCCGACGCAGCGGTCCGTGTCAGGCGCTCTTCTTTCCCCCTCCGTCCCCGTCGCCTTGCCCACTGCCGCGTCGCCCCCAACAACGATCGCGCACCGGCGATCCATCTCGCACCTCAGCACGGCTTGTCGTATGGTTCGTGGGCAGGCGCCAGCCTGATCGCCACGAGTTGTCATGCAGTCCCTGAACGACCTGAGCCCCGGCAAGTTCCTCGGTCGCTACGAGTTGTTGATGCCCGTGGCGCAGGGCGGCATGGCGGCTGTCTGGGCCGCGCGGCTCGTGGGCACTCGCGGCTTCCAGCGGGTCGTCGCCATCAAGACCATCTTGCCCACCCTGTCGGACGACGCGCGGTTCGAGCAGATGTTCCTCGACGAGGCCGGCCTGGCGGCCAGCATCCGTCACCCCAACGTGGTCCAAGTCCTGGACCTGGGCGAGGAAAACGGCCTGCTCTACCAGGTCATGGAGTGGATCGACGGCGAGGCGCTGAGCAGCTTCCTTCGCGATCCCAAAGCGATCGACGGCCTGCCTCACGCGATCGCGGCGCGCATCATGATCGGCGTGTGCGACGGCCTGCATGCGGCGCACGAGACGCGCGACGATGCCGACCAGGTCGTGGGGCTCGTTCACCGGGACGTGTCGCCGCAGAACATCCTGGTAACGCGGGACGGAGTGCCCAAGGTCGTGGACTTTGGCGTGGCGAAGGCCAGCAGCCTGTCCTCGGCGCGCACCACGGCCGGTACGCTCAAGGGCAAGCCGGCATACATGGCTCCCGAGCAGATCAAGGGCGACGAGGTCGACCGACGGGCCGACATCTTCTCGCTGGGTGTGCTCTTGTACATGTGCACCACGGGGCACAACCCGTTCCGCGGCGCCAACGACATGGCGACCCTGCACGCGATCTGCGAGCCCGAGGAAGCCCCTCTGCCCTCCACCTTCCTCAAGTCGTTCCCCTCCGACCTCGAAGAGGTCGTGATGCGCGCCATTGCCAAGGATCCGCTCCGCAGGTTCCCAACCGCGGCAGCCATGGCGCGCGCCATCGAGCAGGCCGTCCCCGAAGTGCGCAAGACCGGCGACTCCGAGGTCGCCGAGTTCATGCGCTCGTTCTTGAGCTCCAGGCTCGAAGCCCGCAGCGCTGCCTTGCGCCAGGCCCTCGTCGAGGCCGACCAGCGCGCCGGTGTCCCACCCTCGGCCCAATCCACCCTGCGCGGCTTGGGCCAGAGTGCCGCTCAGAAACTACCGCTCGACCGCAAAAGCTCCGAGACCCTCGCCGGCGTCGGCACCGCCTCCGCGCCAGCCATCAGCCCTCCCGATGTCCCCACCGTTTCCGTCGAGACACTCAACCCGACCCTCGACACGCAAACCATCTACGAGGGCCCACCCAAGAAGACCCGCCATCCCCTGGGAGTCGGTCTGGCCATCGTGCTCGGCATGATCCTGACCGCAGGAGGCGTCTTCTGGTTCGTGCGCTCCCAACACCCCGACTCGCCTTCGCCACCCGCCCTCAGCGCCCCGTCCCTGAGCACCGTTGCTCGCCCGGCCGAGCCACGGACGGGCGACACCCAGACCGACTCCGGCACCGCCATTTCGGCCGAAGCCCTGCCGACCGCAGAGGATCTCGCGCGCCAGCAGCCCTCCGGCGAGTCCCCAAAGGACGCCGGGTCCGGCTCTTCCGACGCAGCTCCCACCGCCTCGGAACGTCCGCCCAACGCCGAGCCGTCCGCCACGACCGAGCCGTCCGCGAGCGCCCAGCCCCCGTCCACTGCGGAGCCCGGACCGGCCCCCGAGCCATCGTCCACGACCGCGGGGCCCGCCGCCGCTTCCTCCGGGACGCCGAAGATCCGCGGCACGGTCACCCCGATTCGCGACCCGGGATTCTGATGTGTCCCGCCATGGCCGCGGCGCGCATGATCACGCCAGCGCCACAAACAGCTCGCTCTTGAGCTGCGCCAGCGTCGGGCTCAACCCCACCGGAAACCGCGACGGGTATCGCAGCCGCTTGAACGGCAGCGGCACCGCGTCGAGCCCATCGGCCAGACGCCGGCGCGACACGTCGATCGAGTCGTCGCCGCCCACTCGTCTCCCGGAGCGCAGCATGGTCACCAGCAGGGGCACGCCGGAGACGGCGCCTTCGATGTCGGACGGCGTCATCACGCCGTTGTGGCCTACGATGCGTGCTTCGGACGAGGGCGGGAGTCTCTCGGAGACGCTGTGCAGCACGTCCGCGATGGGCCGGTTCGTCCGGTCGACATAGCGGACCAGCAGCTTGCGCCCGGGGTTGACCGTCGGGTCGGGCATTACGCCGAGCCGAGCGCTCCACAGGCCTTGCTCTTCGAGCGCCACCAGATCGGTGCGCACCTCCAGCCCGTCGGCGTCCCGGGCCAATCCGCGTGCGGCGAAGCTTCCCCGCCCCACGCCCAAGCGGCGCAACTCTGCCAGCGTCTCTTCCTCGTCGTGGCCCGGACCCAGGTGCAGCACCACGTCGTCCGCCGAGGACTGCACCGCCCATGCGCCGTTTCGCAGCACTCCGTCGTCCTGCGACAGCGTCACCGCGTCCGAGGACGGCGAGACGCGCAGATCGATGCCTAGCTCCGCGGCAGCCACCGGACTCTGCGTGGCCACGGCTCCGCCAATGTACGCCGATCGCGCGATGCTGATGGCCCCCTCGACATGGTTGGCCGACGTCGAGGTCGCGTCGACGACGTTTCCCCTGCCGCTTGCGAGGGCCAGGCGCGCCGCGCGCGTGGCCACGACCGAGTTGGCTCGCAGCACGCTCGAGACGGCGTCGACCACGAGCCAGACCTGCCACAGCGGCCCCTCGACCGTGGCGATGGGATCGCCTTCGAACAGCAGCGCCCCTTCTGGTGCCAGGTTCACGTCGATGGCGTTGGGCGCCGAGGAGAGCACCGAGGCGAGCGTGGGGCTGATGCAGCCGATGCTGCTCGCGGTGCGCAGCTCTTCGGCCGACGGCGCGGCGTTCTCCAATGCGCGCACCAGCTCGGTGACGCCGCAACACGCCAGGAACCCCCAGTGTTGAGGCAAGCGCGAGACCACGACCTCCACCGCCGCCCGTCGTTGACTGACCTCCGACGACAACAGCTGCGAGGCCCCGGCCAGGGCCATCGCGTTCTGCAACCAGATGGATCGCAACACCCTGGGAGCATATCTCAACGCCACTCGCTTTCCAGGCGGCGTCCAGGCTCGCCCCATCTGCCCGTGAATTGACGGCAGGCCCCACGCCCATCATGATCGACGCCCATGGCCGAGCTGTCCGACCGCGAAAGCCGCATCCTGCGGGCAATCGTCACCGAGTACATCGAAACGGGTGCACCGGTGGGCAGCCGCACGCTCTCTCGCAAGTACGCGCTGAGCTTGTCCCCCGCGTCCATCCGCAATGTCCTGGCCGATCTGGAGGAGGAGGGGCTGCTGTACCAACCGCATACCTCCGCAGGCCGCCTGCCCACCGAGCGCGCGTTCCGCCTGTTCGTCAACGAGCTCATGTCGATGTCTAACCTCACCGTCAACGAAATGGCGGAAATCCAGTCCCTCGACGCGATGGAGCCCGGCGTCGACTTGCTGCGCGAGAGCGGGCGCATCCTCTCCAGGCTCGCCAACACCGCAACCGTCGTCGTCGCTCCCCGCACCGACCTGCGCCGGCTCACCCAGCTCAACTTCATCATCCGCAACGAGCCCACCCCCGGCCTGCTCGCTGTGCTGATGTTCGCCGACGGCACCGTCGAAACACGCTTCGTCGACGTGGCCCACCCTCCCACGGAGGGCGATCTTCAACGCATCCACAATGTGCTCGCCAGCAAGGTGCGCGGCAGGACGTTGCAGGAGCTCCGCAATCACCTGGCCGAACGCCGCGAGCACGACGAACTCACCCACGACGAGATCTCGTCCCGCGCCGCCGCGCTCGGCATCGACGCTGCGCAAGAGAGCGCGGCCGAGCCGCTGGTGGTCATCGAGGGCCAGTCGCGCCTGCTCGAGCAGCCCGAGTTTGCCGATGCCGACCAGCTTCGCGAGCTCGCGAACATGCTCGACGAGCGCGAGCTGATCGTGATGCTGCTCGACCAGACCATCCGCGGCGAGACCGTCAAGGTGTTGGTCGGCACCGAAGCCGGCAATATCGCCAGCGGACAGCTGAGCATCGTCGCCGCGCCGTTCACCGAGCACGGCCGCGGCGCCGGCGCCATTGGCGTGCTCGGCCCTACCCGCATGAACTACCCCAAGGTGCTGCCCCTGGTCTCCGCGACCGCCAATGCCGTGTCCATCGCGCATGATCGCGCAGCACGCTCCCGCTCCGACCCACGAGGCTCCGACCGTGGCGGCGCCTCCCGCTGACGCTCGTGCCGCCGGGCCCGTCGTGGCCCTCGTCTGCCTGATGGCAGCCTTCCTCGCACGCTGCGACGTGCGCCCATCCATCTTCACCGCCGGCTGGGCCGCGCCCCGCCCATCGTCCGCACCGGCTGCATCCTTCGACCCCGACGACGACTTCCTTCCGCCGTCCCGCCCCTCGACCGTGGTCACCTCCGCGCAGAGCGACGACAACGAGGACGACGAGGACGACGTTGCCTCCCTGCCGCTGTTCAGAGATTGGCGCATCGGCCACGATCCCGCGAAGCCTTGCCCGGACGAGATGGCGTTCATCGACAAGTCCTTCTGCATCGATCGATGGGAGGACTCGCTGGTCGAGGTGACCCGATCGGGCACGCGCCCCTACCCCCCGACCCATACGGTCGAGGACCGACGGGTGCGCGCCGTCTCGCAGCCCGGCATCGTGCCCCAAGGCTACATCTCCGGCGATCAAGCTCAGCGTGCCTGCGAGATGGCAGGCAAGCGGTTGTGCTCCGACGACGAGTGGTGGCGCGCGTGCGCGGGCGCCAAGAAGACCATCTTCCCCTACGGCTCGGTGCTCAAGAAGGGCGCCTGCAACGAAGACCGCAAGCTGCACCCCATGCTCGAGCTCTACGGCGAGAACGCCCCCAAGGAGATCTGGTACGTCGAGCCCATGAACAACCCCGCCATCAGCGAGCAACCCGACACCGTCTCGCTGACCGGCTCCCGTCCGCTATGCAAGACGCCCACGGGCATCTTCGACATGGAGGGCAACGTGCACGAGTGGACCAACGATCCCGCGGGCACCTTCCACGGCGGCGCCTACTCCACCAACAATCGGCTCGGTTGCCAGTACACCACCACCGCGCACGGCTTCAGCTACCACGATTACAGCACCGGCTTCCGCTGCTGCTCCGACCCGTACGCCCCATGAGGCCGGCGTACCGACCGACCGTCACATCTCCTTCTTGCGCGGAGGATTGGGCGGCGGCATCTCCGGTCCGAACTTGGACTCGTCGCCCTTCGCAATCTGGATGAGCATCTCGTCGTACAGATAGTCGAACTCGCCCAGCACGTCCGCCGGCACCCGCGTCTTGATCACGTCGCGGCAACGATCGATGTCCTTCTTGAGCAGCCGATAGAGCCCGCCGTGCTTGCGCCCCTGTTCGACCGCGTCCTGGTTGTACAGGATGATCTCCGAGGCGAACAGGCGCGCCAATCGCCGCGCGTCCTTGTGCCGTGGGTCCTTCTCTTCCAACGCCGCGGACTGCGAGGCCGCTGCGACGCGCGCGTACATCCTCTCGAGCACGGCCTTCCTGCGCGCGATGGCGGCTTCTTCGGGTGACATTCCGGAGGTGTCGGGCTTGGCAGGCTCGACCTTGGCAGGCTCGACCTTGGCAGGCTCGACCTTGGCAGGCTCGACCTTGGCAGGCTCGACCTTGGCAGGCTCGACCTTCGCGGGCTCGCGCTCGGCTTCCACCGGCTTTGGCGTGACCGCCTCGGGCCCTGCCGACGTGGCCGGCTCCTCGACGGATTCTGGGACCACGCGCGCGATCCGCTCGGCGAGCGATTGCTTCGGGCGCGACTCGTGCCGCTCGTCCGCAGCGGGAGCAGGCTTCTCGTGCTCTTTCTCCTTCGCGAGGACGGGCTCTGGGCGTGGCTCGGGCTCCGGCGCCGGACGCACGGTGGGGGTTGCCGCCGCAGGCGCGGGCTCCGGTTTCGGCTGCGGCCTGGGGCGCGCTGGCGTGGCGGCAGGCTTGAACGTCAGCGAGGAAATGGCGCGGGCCAACGGCTGGACCTTGCGCGGCGGCGTGGAAGGCTTTTCGGCGACGCGGGGCGGCTCGGACACGTGAGCAACTTCGGGCGGAGGCACGGGCGTGGCCGAAGGCACGGGCGTGGGCGCAACGTGAGCTTCTGCCGCGGCGGCAAGTGCTTCACCGGTATCGATCGCCGCGGATTCCGCGACGACTTCCGCAGAGACCGCGGGTGCTTCGGCCTGTGCAGCGGGCTCGGGCGCGGCGGGAGCGAGATCGATCACCCGCGCGACCTCGACGGCCGGAGCTTGCGGCTTGATCTCCGGCTCCGGCGTTCCGATCGGCACCAGATCCAAGTCGACATCGGCCCGGGGTTCATGCGGCTTGGCCGCGTGCTCCTTGGGTTGCGGCAAGACGATGGGCTTGGAGGGAACAGGCGCCTCGTCGGGCGGCGGCGGAGCAAAGGCCTCCGGCTCGGGCGGCGGGAACAGGTTGACCGGCGCAACCGGCAACGGCTCGGGCTCTTCGGGTGCCGGTTGCTCGGGTGCCGTTGGTTCGGGCGGCGGCTGCTCACTGGGCGCGGGCAGCGCCTGTTTCTTGGGGCCGCGCAACAACACGAGCGCGAGCAGGATGACGACAACGACAGCGGCGGCGGCGACTACGAGGATCGTGGTGGATGGCATGGGTCCGATGGCCTCGACGGACTAGAGCACGCTCCCAGCGTAGCGCATGTGGCTCGCAGACGAGAAATGCCTTGCGTGTTGGCGCGTCGACAAGGCGGTTGGGAAGCGCGGCTTGACGGATTCTGCTGGTCGCGCCGCGCACGGAACCCGGAATTCGCGGAGCCGGCGACAGCCGGGCGCAGGACGACTTGCCGCTCGCGACCAAGAGCGACGCCAGCCTCGCGCGCAGGTCGCTGGATGCAGATACCTGGGTCCCCGCGAATCCTTCTGCCTCGCCGGAGCATCGATCCTGTCGGGAAGCGGTTGAGCCGCCTGAAGACGTTGCCGAAGCGAATCACGAGGTCCTCATGGACAAGCTATTTCCGAACAACGAGCACAACATCGAGCGCATCGTCCGTGTCGTCCTGGGCTTGGCGCTGCTGAGCCTGACGATCGTGGGTCCGCACACGCTCTGGGGTCTGGTTGGCGTCGTTCCGCTGGCGACCGGCCTGAGCGGCAGCTGCCCGGCCTATCGGCTCCTGGGAATCTCGACCAAGGGCAAGGGGCACAAGGGCGGCGGCTCGACCGAAGCCCCGACGGCGGGCCTCTCGTCGTCCAAGTAGAGCGTCGGGCGTGCGGGGAGAACGGTCACAATGGCCGGGCTGCTCGCTGCCCGAAGAGCGGCCCATCGACCAATTCGGGGTTGGCAGCCCATCGAGGAGTCCACCATTGACCCGGCCCCGTCGGCGTTGGATGACTTCGGCGTGACCCGATCCATCCGATCGAACAAGTTCGCGCGTCTGGCCGGCTACGTCGTGGTGGCGCTATCGACAGGCGCCGCGGCAGCTCCCGGCGTGGCGGACGCCGAGCAGCCCATCCAGCCGGAAGTCCAGAAAGCCATCGCGGCCGCGCGTGAGGCGCACGGTCCCGAGCGCTACACCGCCCTGCGCGAGCTGTGGTCGTTGTGGGATGAGTCCGATCCGGCGCAGGTCGAGGCGGGCTTGCAGAGCCTGTCGACGTGGAGCACCTACGACGCGCCCGCCCGCGCGTACGCAGGGCTGTTGTCCGCCTACGCCCGGCGGCGTCGCGGCGACCTGCTGGGGGCCCAGGATCGCATCGGAGCCCTGGGCTTCGTGCGCGACTGGCTGGTGGTCGGCCCGTTCGACAACGACGGCAAGTCCGGCTTTGCGCGCGCGTGGGGTCCGGAGCTGGATCTGCAGCAGCCGCTCGACATCGGCCGCGCCTACGAAGGCAAGGAGCGGCCCTCGCACTGGCGCGCCATCCCCGACGTGACCTCCTACGGATGGATCGACTTCGGCGCTTTGCTGCGTCCCACCGAGAAGATCTGCGCCTATGCCACCACGTTCGTCCGCTCGAACGCGAAGGGCGGCGGGGGCACGCAGGCCTCGCTCTGGACCGGCTCGTCGGGCGCGATGCGCGCGTTCTGGAACGGCGAACAAGTCCTGTCCGATCCCCAGTACAGAAGCATCGACGCCGATCGTCTCGCGACCACCGTCACGGTCAAGCCGGGATGGAACCGGCTGACGATCAAGGTCTGCAACGACGACAGCTCGCCGATGCTCGCGGTGCGCCTGGCCGACATGCAGGGAGCTCCGGATCCCGGGCTTGCCGTCTCTTCGGACCCGTCGCACGCGCAGGACGCCGCGCGCAACGCGGTGGTGCGCAACGGCAAGCGCGAGACCGCGGCGGTCAAGGTGCAGGGCACGGGCAAGGACACGACCATCGAGGCTCCCAATGCGCCGCCCAAACGCGAACGCGACCCAGGGCACGTCCGCGGCCCCATCCAGCAGTTCGAGACGTTGACCTCACGGGCGCAGCCCCGCCCCGAAGACTTGGAGGCCTACGCCCGGTACCTGCGCATGACCGGCGGCGACGACCCGGTCGAGCGCAAGGCCAGAACCCTGGCGAATCGCGCCGCCGATCGCGCCCCGACCGTGCGACGGCTGCTTCTCGCCGGCGACCTCGCCGAAGACCGCAATCAACGTCGCCAGTGGGTCGACAAGGCCGCCCGGGCCGCCGGCTCCCAACCCGATGTGGACGTGTTGCTCGCCCAGGCACAGCTCGCACGCACCGGCGCCAACTGGCGCGACGCCGTGCCGTACTACGATCAGGTGCTGAAGCTCGATCCGGCCAACACCGAAGCGCTGCTGGGGCGCGTCGACCTGTACAACGAGGCCGGGCTGCGCCGCACCGCGCTGGGCATGTTGGAGCGCGCGGTCGATCGCAACCCGCGGTCGGTCAGCCTGCTGCGCGAGTACGCGTTGCAGCTCGGCAGCCTGGGACGCCAGACCGAGGCCGAGGAGATCCAGACCCGCTACGCCTCCTACCGGTTCGACGATCCCACCATGATCGTCTCGCGGTTGGAGACGGCCGTGGCCAGGCGCGACAAGCCGTTGGCATCCCATTGGATCGCGCGCTTGCTCGACGTCAGCCCCGACTCGCCGACACACCTGGCGATTGCCGCGCGCTCGATGCTGTCGCTTGGTGAGACAGACGCGGCAATCGGTCTGTACCAGCAGGCCCTCGCGATGGCGCCCGAAGACACGCAAACGATGCGCGAGCTGTCCGATACGTTCGGCGAGCTCGGACGTCGCGACCAGCAGGTGCAGCTGCTCCGGCGCATTCTGGTGCTTCGCCCGCAGACCAAGGACGTGCGCGAGTACCTCGAGAGCATGGAGCAGCGCCAGCAACGTGCCGACGAAGCCTACGCGTGGAGCGCGGAGCGCTTCCTGCCCCTGCGCACGAGCGCACCCAACGGCTTCAATCGTCGCACGCTGCGCGACCTGCAGGTGACCACCGTGTTCCCCAGCGGGCTGTCGAGCTCCTTCCACCAGGTGGTCTTCCAACCGCTGACCGACGAGGCCGCGGCCTCCGCGCGTCAGTACGCCTTCTCCTACCAGGCCGACAGCCAGGTCGTGCAACTGCGCGGCGCGCGCGTCTATCGCAGCGACGGCCGCATCGACGAGGCCATCGAGACCGACGAGGGCCCGGCCGACAACCCGGCCATCGCCATGTACACCTCGGCGCGCACCTTCTACGTCCAGTTCCCCCGCCTCAACGTCGGAGACGTGGTCGAGCTGCGCTATCGCATCGAGGACGTCTCCCAGGAGAACTCGTTCGCGGACTACTTCGGAGAGGTGGAGTACCTGCAGGCCTCCGAGCCGGTGATGAACGCCGAATACGTCGTCATCGCGCCCTCGTCACGTCCCCTTTACTTCGACGCCTCGCCGCTGCCGGGCCTGACCCGCGCGGACAAGACCGACGGGCCCAACCGCGTGTATCGTTTCTTCGCCCCAAGCGTCGCGCCGCTGCTGCCCGAGCCCAACATGCCCCCGTGGTCCGAGGTGCTCGGCCATGTGCACGTCTCCACGTACCGAAGCTGGGACCAGGTCGGCCGGTGGTACTGGGGTCTGGCCAAGGACCAGCTGGTGCCCGACGCCGAGCTCGAGCAAAAGACCCTGGAGCTCACCAAGGGCCTGACCACCGACGCCGACAAGGTCCGGGCCATCTACGACTTCGTGGTCCAGCGCACGCGCTACGTGGCCCTCGAGTTCGGCATCTACGGATTCAAGCCCCGCCGCGCCTCGCAGACCTACGCCCGCGGCTGGGGCGACTGCAAGGACAAGGCCGCCCTCATCGTCAGCATGCTGCGCGTCGTCGGTATCCCCGCCTCCATGGTCATCGTCCGCAGCCAGATGCGCGGCGACTTCCCTACCGACATCGCCTCCCTGGCCCCCTTCGATCACGCCATCGCCTACGTTCCGTCCCTCGACCTGTATCTGGACGGCACCGCCGAGTACACCGGCTCCACCGAGCTGCCGGCCTTCGACCGCACCTCCATGGCCCTCGTGGTCAACGAGGCCGGCTCCAAGCTCGTGCGCCTGCCCGACCCGCCCCCCTCCGAAAGCGTGCTCGCCCGCAACCTCGAGGCCACCGTCCAACCCGACGGCGCCGCCCGGATCGACATGCACTTGTCGACCACCGGCGCGCCCGCTGCCGAGTGGCGAATGCGCTACCACAGCGACAGCACACGCCGCGACCGCGTCGTGCGCGACGTCTCACGCGACTTGCCCGGATTCGAGCTGGCCCCCGGCAACGCCGCCATCGAGACCAACGACCTCGAGAACATCGAGCAACCCGTCCAGATGCACATCCAGGGCAAGGCCCCCGCGTTCGCCCGCATCGACGACGGCGACCTGTCGATTCCCGTCACCCCCATGGAGCGCTTCGTTCCCACGTATGCAACGCAATCGCAGCGCCGGCTCGATCTGCGCGTGGGCTACCAGCGCACCATCGACGAGACCTGGACCGTACACGTCCCCGCAGGCGTTCACATCAAGAGCAAGCCGTCCGCGACAACCAGCACGACGCCCTACGGAACTCTGGAGATGTCCGTGTCCGAGGCCAAGGGCGCGGTCACGGTCCACACCACGATCAGGCTCGCCCGCTCGCGCATCCCGGCCAAGGACTACCCCGCCTTTGCAGGGTTCTGCGAGCAGGTCGACCAAGCTCTGGCCCAGCGTCTGGTGGTGGGCAGATAGCTTGATCGATCCTCGATTGGCCATACAATGACGGGGTCGAGGCCCCAGCTGTCCATGACCCACGAACCAAAGCAGCCCTCCTCACGCCCCCGGGTCGTCAAGTCCGGCTCCTCTCTGTCCTGCCTGTGCCCCCACTGCGGCCAATCCCTGCACGAGGGCTCCTACATGGTGCTCGACGTCGAGCGGCAGGACCGCCAGAGCGGACGGCTCCACCTCAGCCCCCAACTCAACGTGTTCGACAGCACGAGCACCATCGAGCTCGAGCACGGCGTGGAGGTGGCGGACCTGCGCTGCTCGCGCTGCGGCCACTCCCTGCAGCGCGAAGAAGTCCGCTGCGCCGAGTGCGGCTCGCGCGCCGCCCAGCTGCTGGTCGAATACGACGGCGTCCAGACCGAGTTCTACATCTGCCTTCGCAAGGGCTGCCACTGGCACGACATCAGCCAGGCCGCCAGAAGCCGTCTCATCCTCGAGGCTGTCGGCTACCACCGTCCCGATCAGCCCGGCGAGCTCATCCAGTCGGGCACGGCGCTCGAGTGCTCCTGCCCGCACTGCGCCCACTCCCTGGTCCAGGGTGCTGACCTCGTGTTCGACGTCAAGAACCCGGCGGGCGACAAGGGCACGCTGGCGCTGAGCCCCAAGCTCAATGACTTTCGCAGCGCTTGCACCATCGAGCTGCCCAAGCACGCGCCGCTCGCGGATATGGCCTGCCCCTGGTGCAGCGCCAGCCTCATCAACCCTCGGCGTCATTGCCAGCTGTGCGGCGCACCCACCGCTCGCATCCTCGTCAAGACCGCCAACGAGGACGTCGGCTTCCATGTGTGCACGCGCAACGGCTGCCACTTCCACGGGCTCGACGAAGACCGCGCTGGCCTGCGCCTCGAGCTGCTCGGATCCGTCTGACCGCCCGCGCGCTCAGTCCCTGCGCAGGTACAGATCGAAGTCCTGTATCGTGGTCTCGTACTCGTAGCTGTCGTCGATCAGACGCTGCAGCTGCGGAAACTGCTCCAGGCTCTTTGCCGAGTCGTCCCAGGTGCCCGTCACCACCGGGAATACGTCGTTGTGCTCCACCACGATCGCCTTGGGACGGCTCCTGGCCAAATCATCGAGCAGCAGCTGCTTGGATCGCTCGTTCTCCCAGGTCACACGCTGCGGCACGTCGTAGATGAACCGCGAGCCGGGCTTGCGCTTCGCCGCCTCGTAGATGAAAGGCTCGAACCCCCAGATGAACACCTTGTCTTGCGCCGTCGTGTGCGCGTCGAGCCACTCGGCGACCCGCATGTTTGCCCCGTAGTCCACGTCCGCCACCGAGCTGTACTTCTCGGCCAGCGCCTCCCGCGCCGCCGCGTCCCCGGTCAGCAGCGTCCGGGTGCGCTCCCACGCCCGCTCCCGAAACGGCTCCGCCAGGTCGCGCACCGGAGCGCGCCCGTCGAAGGCCACGTACCCGATCACCGCGTAGAGCGCGAGCCCCCACGCGCCGTGCCGCCCCGCAGCCTGCCAGCCCTTCCACGCCCCCATCCCCGCCAGCAGCGCCCCCAGCGGAAGCGTGGCCCCATAGTGGTATTGGAAGAACTTCGATTGCAGCGCGATGCCCAGCACGTGAATGCCCACCGTCGACATCACCACCCAGAACAGCTGCCTCTCGCGCGAGCTGGCCGGCGGCAGGACGATCTGTGCCAGCATGCCGATGGCCACCACCGAGGACATGGTCGCCCACTCCTGCAAGCCGTAGAACAGGAACCCGACGAGGTTGTTGCGGTTCCAAGTGGTGCCGGCGTATCCGGGCGCGAACACGAAAAGCGCCTGGCGTAGATCGCCCAGCGCGCCCCGCAGTGCGAACCACCCGAGGCACGCGCCGATCGACGCGGCAGCGCCGGCTCCCAGCGCGATGGCCGTCCCGACCTGCCACGCCAGCGGCTTGCCCTGGCGACGCATCTGCCAGATCGCGTGAGCGGCAATCACCGCGCACGTGCCGACCAGCTGCGGCTTCATCAACCCCGCCGCTCCGAGCAAGCCTCCGGCCAGCGCAAGCTTGCCCCAGTACCAGGCTCGCGGCTTGCCCCCGGGAATGTCCGCGATCCCCAGCACCAGCGCCCACGCCGTCAACACGCCGCCGAACGACTCGGGCTGGGCCGTGTGCCAGAAGTCGAGCTGGCCCTCGATCATCACCGCAAAGGCGCCCCCGAGGATCCCCGGACGGATGTCTCCCACATAGCGCCGCGTCAACACCGCGAACGACGGGATGAGCGACAAGAACCCGATCGCCTCGACCAGCCGGATCCCCCACTCGTTGCGTCCGAGCAGCCCACGCACCAGCGTGTAGACCACGAAGATGCCCGGCGGCTTGAAGTCCCACGCCTCGCGGTACGGCATTCCGCCGTCCAGCACCGCATCCGCCACAACGGCGTAGATGCCTTGGTCCCGCCCGAAGCGCAGCATCAGGATCTGCAGCGCGCAGTACACCGCGAGCAGCAAGGCCCCCACCACCAGAGCCCTGTCCTGCCAGGTCCAGCTGCTCCAGCCCGATGCGGACCAGGCAGGTGCCCCGTCCGCGGTTGCCGGACGATCGTGCCCTGCCCCGCTGCTGTCGTTGTCGTGCGACGCCATGGCGCCGGGGGTCGTAGCACAAAACGCGCGACGCACGCACCCGGCACGCAGCCGCCTCGCAGGTGCGCCTGAATCCCCTCGCGTGCCTTGGATCACCTGGCAGTCCGACATCCGGTACCACGCTCCCGGCCCCAGCGCACGCAGGCAGACGCTTCACGCGCTCGTCGCGTGCGGGGTCCCGGGTCGTCGCGGAATGCCCGCGGCGCGTCGTGGACCCGGGCCTGAAGGGCCCCATGGAGTTCGCAGTCGCATCCGCCACACCGCAGCAGCACACGGACGTGATCGCGCACCGGCGCGACGGCAGGGTGGAACGGCGGAGCAGGAAGCGCTCGCGAGGCTCCGCGAGCCGAAGGCGCGACGCCCGGCGACGCGCCGAGGGGCTGTCCGGAGGCCTGGTCAGTAGTTTGTTTCTTTGACCTCAAAATAGGCGCGGTCGTGCAGGCACGCCGGGCACTTGCCGGGGGCCTCGGGCCCTTCATGCACGTAGCCGCAGTTCGTGCACTTCCACCGCACCGGCTCGT
This sequence comes from Myxococcales bacterium, assembly GCA_021847645.1. GTDB lineage: Bacteria > Myxococcota_A > Polyangia > Polyangiales > Polyangiaceae > JAJZQG01. The sequence continues at coordinate 12,375 of JAJZQG010000096.1, read as the reverse complement.
CCTTCTTGAAAACGTGCCCGCTCCGCACGTTTTCGAGCAACTTCTGGTACCTGGCCTCGTGCTCCTTCTCGACCCGCGCAATCATCGCGAAGCACGCCGCGACCTCGTTGAACCCCTCTTCCTTCGCGATGCGCGCGAACTCGGGATACAGCGCCGTCCACTCCTCGTGCTCGCCATGCGCCGCCGCCGCCAGGTGCGCCGCCGTGTCGCCCTTCAGCTCCCCGGCCGGGTAGGCGGCCGCGATCTCCACCATCCCTCCTTCCAGGAACGAGAAGAACCGCTTCGCGTGCTCCTTCTCGTTGTCCGCCGTCTCGAGGAACAGCTGCGATATCTGCATGTAGCCTTCCTTGCGCGCCACGCTCGCCGCATACGTGTAGCGGTTCCGCGCCTGAGACTCCCCGGCAAACGCTGCCAGCAGGTTCTTCTCCGTCCTGGTCCCCTTGAGGCTAGGCATCTTTCATGTCTCCTTGCTTGATGGTCCGATCCCGCGCACGAGCCTCGCCCGGCGCCTCGACTCAACTCCTCTGCAGGAATGCACGCGCTCCAGGCACGCCGTCCAATGCACTCGCCAGCGACGACAGCCCCGCTCCCTGCTCGATCGCCGTCTTGATCGCACCGGCCGCCGTCACGTCGCCGTACAGGTTGGCGCCCACCAGCCTGCCCCCCCGCGCCACCAGCCGAACATACCGATCGTCGGCCACGTGCTCAAACAACGCGTCCCCCTCCTGCGCCTCGAAGCGCCCCGCGCTGAAGATCCCCACCGACAGCACCTTGAGCGTGTTGGACGGGGCAATCCCCTCGAACGTGCGCGATTCGCCCGCAGCGTTGGCCCCGGCGATCACCCCCTGCGCAAAGGACGCCGGCCAAATCCCGTACAGAACCCCGCGGTGCTCCGCGACGTCGCCCGCCGCGTAGATGGCCTTGTCCGACGTCTGCAGCCGATCGTCGACGACGACGCCCGCCTTGACCTCCAGCCCGGCCTTGCGTGCGAGGTGCGTGTTGGGCCGGATCCCCGTGGCCAGCACCACCATGTCCGCTTCCAGCTCGCGACCGTCCTTGAGGCGGACGCCTCGCGCGGTCTCGTCGCCCGTGATCTGGTCGACCTGCGCCGACAAGACGACATCGACTCCCAGGGAGCGCAGATTGCCCTCCAGCAAGTCCGCCGCAGGCTTGGCGAGCTGGCGTGGCAGCAGCCAGGGCATCGACTCGATCACCGTGGCGCCGAGCCCTCGCCTCGCCAGGCCTCCGGCGATCTCGAGCCCCAGCAGGCCGCCTCCCAGACACACCGCCTTGCGCCCCGGCTTGGCCGCGGCCGCCATCGACACCAGATCGCTCATCCGTCGAAGGACATACACCCCCTGACGGCTCGCCCCCGGAATCGGCGGAACGAACGCATGGGCACCGTTCGCCAAAACGAGCTTGTCGTACGCGAGCTGCCGGCCGGACCCCAGCGAAACCCTGCCCGCTGCCCGATCGATCGCCACGGCCTCGTCTTCCGCCAGCTCGATGCCGCGATCGGCATACCAGCTGCCGGCGTGCATCTCGAGCTGGCGACCCGTCCAGTTCTCGGCCAGCGCCCGGGTGAGGTTGAGCCGGTAGTAGGGCAATCCCGGCTCCCGCGTGACCAGCGTGATCCTGGCCGACCCATTCGACACGCGCGCCTGCTCCGCCGCGCTCACGCCCGCGATGCCCGCGCCCACGATGACAATTGCCGGCCCGGTCCTTGGCACCGACGGCTGCGCGGAGGCGGGCGCAGCGGCTTGCCGCTCGAAGAATTCGGAACCCGCAGCGCACTCCGGGCACGCGGAAGGTGGTTCCGGTCCCTCGTGCACGTAGCCGCAGACCGAGCAAACCCACCGTACGGCTTCGACACGCGCGGGAGCCGCCTGCCCCAACACCGGCGGCGGCGGCGGCGTGCGCGACGGCGAGGACGGCTGTGCGCCCAGGTCCAGCGGAGAAAACATCTCGCGGGGCGCGCCGCATATCGGGCATTCCAGGGGCGGCTCTGCACCTCGGTGCACGTACCCGCAAACATCGCACTTCCAAGCGCGGTCTTGTGCCATGCGCCACTTCTCCCGCCAAGACGTGTGGGTGGACTGCCCTGGTAACCCTGGCGCGAAGAGGCGTCAACGGCTGTGTGCATCGTCGGAAAAGCGGATTGGCCTCCCGCGGCCCTTGGCGTGGGCCCCGCGCCAACCCCTTGTCGCGCTCCCCTGATCGCGCGCCTTGCCGTGATGTCCCGCGCGACGATCACCATTCCGTATCCGATCGCCCTGGGGACCGCCGCGACGTGGTCGGAACACCCCTCGCAGGGATGCGTCTTCCGCGCCCGTAAATCGCGCCGCCGGCACGAGGGCCTTGCTTGCTCGTGCCTCCATGCGTTAGCTATTCGTCGCCGCGCGGGCGCTCGACGATCTTCCCCGGCGACCCACGGTTGGAGTCTTCGTGCGCGACGTTCAAGTACCCCCCTCTCCTCCGACACTGCCCGGACAAGTTGGCTTCGGCTCCTGCTCGGTTCCCGGACGCCATGCGGTCTACCTCGGAGCCGCGGCCGGGTGGCTGGCATGCGACGGTGTGCTCGCGTGGAGCCACGAGGCGACGGTCTGCCTTCGCAGCGATCTCACCGGACCGGTCCTCGCCAAGATCGAAGGCGTCCTTCCGGAGGACCAGATCGACGCGGGCGAGCATCCGCTGGCCGCCCGGGCGGCGGCGGGCGCCGCGGTACTGGCCGTGACCCCGGGCGTCTTTGAACGTCTCGCTGCCGAGGGCGTTCGGTTGCACACGGTCGGTTTCGATCGCGTGTCGGGCGGATTCTACTACCTCGCCAAGGGGGGCGCCGCGCCCGAGCAGAAAGTCCAGGGAGACCTGTTCGCCGCGGTCCGCCACGCCTTGGCTGGTTCCGAGGCGGCCGACGATCTCGAGCGATGCCTCGACGGCCTGGTCGACCGGCTTCTCTCCCAGCTGTCATCCGGCGCTCTGTCCGAGCGCGCGGTCGAGCTCGCTGCGACGTTGCCGCCGGTGCGCACAAAGCTCGAGCCCCGTGTGGATGCTGCGGAGCTCGAGCAAAAGCTGCGCGCCCAGGCGCAGGTGAGTGCAGCGGTTGCGGTGGATGGCAAGGCGGCCGCCGCAGCGCTGTCGACGGCTGCGGAGCGAGGGCAGACCACGGTCCGGATCGCGCCTTGGGGGCGGTTCGAGCGCGTTTCTCAGCCGACGCTGGCTGTCGAGCTGAACGAAGGTGACGAAGGCAAGGGTCGCTTCTTCGTGCTTCCGGAGAGAGCGCGCTGGCTCCTGGCGTTCGAGGTCGGTCCAAGCGCGGCGGATGCCGAGAAAGCCGCTGCCGAGAAAGCCGCTGCCGAGAAAGCCGCTGCCGAAAAGGCTGCTGCCGAAAAGGCTGCTGCTGAGAAGGCCGCTGCTCAAAAAGCTGCTGCCGAGAAAGCCGCTGCCGAAAAGGCTGCTGCCGAGAAAGCTGCTGCCGAAAAGGCTGCTGCTCAGAAAGCTGCTGCCGAGAAAGCTGCTGCCGAGAAAGCTGCTGCCGAAAAGGCTGCTGCTCAGAAAGCTGCTGCCGAGAAAGCTGCTGCCGAGAAAGCTGCTGCCGAGAAAGCTGCTGCCGAGAAAGCCGCTGCCGAAAAGGCTGCTGCCGAAAAGGCCGCTGCCGAAAAGGCTGCTGCTGAGAAGGCCGCTGCTCAAAAAGCTGCTGCCGAGAAAGCCGCTGCCGAAAAGGCTGCTGCCGAGAAGGCTGCTGCCGAGAAGGCTGCTGCCGAAAAGGCTGCTGCCGAAAAGGCTGCTGCCGAAAAGGCTGCTGCTCAGAAAGCTGCTACCGAAAAGGCTGCTGCCGAAAAGGCTGCTGCCGAAAAGGCTGCTGCCGAAAAGGCTGCTGCCGAAAAGGCCGCTGCTCAGAAAGCGGCGACGCCAGCGAAGGCTGCCGCGTCGCCCCAGCCGTCCGGCAAGTCCCAGAAGGCCAAGAAGGCCGCCAAGAAGGCCGCCAAACGGGCCGAGAAACGCGCCGCCGCACAGACCGCCAGCTCCAACAAGGTCGCGAAGCGTCCCGCCGCTGCACCCGAACCGGCCGCCCAGGATGCGCGCGAGGAGATCGAAGAGGAGTCCGAAGAGCGCGTCTCGGAAGAGCCGGCCCAGCCCGCAACCGCCGCACAAACCGCCTCTCGCAAGGGCGTCCCGACCTACGCGTGGGTGGTCATCGCCGTGCTCGTCGTGGCAGCCGCGATCGCTGCGGCGCACTACCTGCCCAAGTGAGTCCCCAGCCTGTCGGCGCCGGGACGCGGATCACGCTGCGTTCCCCGACGTTGGGCTTGACCGCACGCGCGCCATTCGAGTATTTCGTATTTCGGTAGAATCGACGCTGCACCGCTGGTCGTACAGACCTTCTCGGCCCCGAAACGACGGTGGATGGCGGGGCCTACGGTGCGCGCGCCGGCGAGTCGGGCAAGCTGGGTTTCGGGTCTGAATCGGGGAGAATATGTCCCATACGCGGCGCTGGGAGCCTGGACAACTGGTGGGAGAACGCTACCGGATTGATCGCTTCCTCGACGAAGGCGGCGCCGGCGAAGTGTACTCGGCCCAGAACGTGTGGACGTCGCGGCAGGTCGCGATCAAACGTCTGCTGCCCGAGCTGCTGTCCGAAGCAACCCTGGTGGAGCGATTCCTGCTGGAGGGCCGCATCGGCGGCAAGATCGAGCATCCCAACATCGTGCAGGTCCTCGACATGGGCCGCGAGGCGAGCGACGAGTCCTTGTTCATCGTCCAGGAGCTTCTTCGCGGCGAATCCTTGCGCGCGCTCATCGACAAGCGGGGACGGCTGCCCGTGGGCGACGCGCTGGACCTGGCCGTTCCGATCCTGGGGGCCCTGGTCGCGGTCCACCAGCAGGGCATCGTGCATCGCGACATCAAGCCCGAGAACATCTTCGTCTTGGAGGCGCCCTTCGGCCAACGCATCCCCAAGCTGCTCGACTTCGGCATCGCCAAGGTGCGTCTGGAGAACACGCTCACCAGGGCCGGCAGCGTGATGGGCACACTGGGCTACATGCCGCCCGAGCAGCTCGAAGGCGCCAAGGAGGTCGACCGCCGCGCCGACATCTGGTCGATCGGCATCGTCCTGTACGAGCTTCTGGCAGGGGCCCACCCGTTCCAGGCCGACTCCTACCTAGATGCACTCGACAAGATCATGCGACGCGACGCGCGTGCCCTGCACGACATCGTGCCCGGCTGCCCCAAGGGAGTCTCCGATGTCGTCCAAAAGACCTTGCGCAAGAATCGCCAGGAACGGCCCGACTCGATGCTCTCGATCCTCGAGGACCTCCTGCGCTGGTCCAGAACCGAGACCGACGAGCTCCTCCGCTCCCTGGTCAGCCGCCACCGGCTTTCGATCCCGTCCTCCCTGGAGCAGAAGCTGCTGGTGAACGAGGGCCCCGTCGCGCCCGCATCCCTGCGCGCAACCTGGTCCACCGGCCGTCGTCTCCCGGTTCCCACGCTGGTCCCCCCACTGCGCGCATCCGAGGCCCCTGCCCCCGACTCCCGCGCCGCCCCGGCCGACGACATCGAGATCGAAGTCGACCTGGAATCCCAGGCCCCGCCCGCCGTGAGCGAGCCCGACGACACGCTCATCGATCTGCGCGATGCCGTGCTGGTGGCAAGGGCCCAACGCGATCAGGCGCGCTCGGCCATCGACGCCATGGCGCTCCCCTTGTCGCCGCAAGGCGCAGCGTCGTCGATGTCGGACGAGCCTGAGCCGGAATCCGACTCCGGCGTCCTGCAGCTGCAATCCTACGCGAACCTCGCCCGCGAGGCCCTGGCACGCAACGACTTCTCCACGGCCTGTCACGTCGCCGACCGGGTCGCCTCCGCAGCCGCGGGCGATCCCGAATCCCAGGCGGCCATGCGTGTTCTGCAGGCCAGGGCGTGCTTCTGGCTCGGAGACTCCGTCGAGCATGAGGTCCAGGCGTTCAGCGCGTTTCACCTCGCCGCGCCCGGCTCGTCCTTACGCTTCCAGGCCGCCGCGGAGCTCGCGTGCGCAAGCACTGCCCTCGGCGCCCATGACACGCTCCTCGAGCTCGTCGACGAGCTCGTCCAGGCGTCGGTCGACAACGACGTTCTCCCGGCCTACCTCGTGGCCTGCTGCCGTCTCGGAATCGCCCTGCAACAGGCGGACTGGCCCGAGCACGTCGAACGCGTCCTGGGTCGCGTCCAGCAGGAGCTGCACACGCATGCCGAGACGAAGCCCGAGGTGCGTGCGTGGATGTTTCTCCTGCGCGCCGAGTTGGCGGGCCACAACGGCGACCCGGCCCACAGTTTGGCCCTCACGCGCGACGCCGTACTGTCGTTCGCCGCGCAAGGTGACGGCTGCTGGGCCAGCATGTGCAAGGCAAGCGCAGCCTGGTCCACCTTGCTGCTGGGTGGATACGCCGACGCACGCGCCGAGCTTTCCGTGGCGATCGACGAAGCGACCGCGGCGAACATCCACCAGGCCGACATCATGCGCTTGAACCTCGGCCTCGCCGAGATCCGGGGCGGCGACCTCGACGGCGGCATCCAGGAGCTGCGATCGTCGGTCGCGAGCCTCGAGAATTCCCCGGATTGGCGCGTGCGCGCGGCAGGCCACCTGTACCTGGCCGAGGCCCTCACGCTGCAGGGCAATGCCGCTGACGCCGAGCGCGAAGCCAGGACCGCGATCGAGCTTGCACAGCCTTCGCCGTCTGCCCGGGCGCAGGCCCTGGCCATGCTCGCGCTGGTGCTCATGCCGCGCCCCATGGAGGCCTTCATCGCGGCTTCCCAGGCCATGGACATCCTCACGTCCCTGGGGGGAGTGGCCGAGGACGAAGCCAGGATTCGCCTGGTCTACGCGATGGCCCTCGACGCACTCGGTCACGAGCGCAATGCTCGCGAGGCCTTCGCTTCCGCCCGCCGCAGGCTGCTGGAGCGTGCCGAGCGCATTAGCGACCCGCACTGGCGCAAGAGCTTCCTCGAGCGCGTACGCGACCACGAGCGCACGCTCGCCCTGGCGGCGGACCGCGCGGACGCCGACCCCCAGCCCGCCGCGCAGGACTGACCCGCAACCAGCCTCCACGATCTCCCGAGACGTCCCCCCCCAATCGGCGTACCCTGCCCTGCGTGACGCGCCGAGGTATCCGACACCGATCTCGATTCCCGCTCTCGATCCTGGGCCTGGCTGCCCTCGCCGCCTTGTTGTGGTATCGCCACCGCTCCGCCGACTTCTCCTCGTCCGCATGGCCCGCCGTCTCCGCGGCGCCTCACCCGCAGCCCTCTCGCACGCCCAATACCCCGCATCCCATCCCCGACGATTCATCGACACCATGGGACAGCCGCGCTAGCTGCGAGCGGCTCGTCGGCTCAGGGCAGCGCCTCGCCCGGCCAGCCTCCGTCGCCCGGATCGCCACCTGGAACCTTCGCTGGTTCCCTTACGGGCGAATGCCCAACCGCACGGTCGTGCCGGCCACCGACGTGCCCTGGGTTGCCTGCGCGATCGCTTGGCTCGGTGCCGACGCCGTCGCCGTGCAGGAGATCGTCCTCGACGACCAGGGCACCGCCGCCGTCGACGATCTCCTCCGTCGCCTCGACACCCTGACCGCTGGTCGCTGGGTCGCCCGGTTCGACGATTGCCACGGAAGCGGCAGGCAGCATGTCGGACTGCTGGTCAATACCCGGGCCGTCGAGCTTTCCCATCCCGCTGTGGTCCCAGCCCTCAATCCCGGACGGGGCGCGTGCGACGACAGTCTCCGTCCCGGCTATGGGGCATATCTTCGCTGGCCCGGCGGACCGGACATCCACTTCGTAGCCGTTCACCTCGACAGCGGCCCGGCCCGCCACGACTACGACCATCGCGTCGCTTCACTGTCCCATCTGGCCGATGCCTTCGACAGCCTGCAATCGCTTGTCTCCGACAGCGATGTCGTCGTCGCCGGCGATTTCAACACCATGGGTTGCGAGGCCCGCGGCGGCTGCCAACCGCCAGTCAACGCCGAACAAGAGCTGACGACCATCGACCGTACGCTGGGCGCGTTGCGCGTCCCGTTTCGCCGCGTCCCTGAGGACCTGCCTTGCACTGAGTACTATCGCGGACGCGGACACGACTTGGACCACTTCGTGGTCTCCGCCGCGCTCGCCGAGCTGCCCTCGGCCACGCACGCGTCCGTCCAAGGCGACTGCGCTGCATCCCGGTGCGCGCCTCGCCATGAGCCTTCCGAATCCTATTCCCACGTGAGCGACCACTGCCCCGTCCTTCTCGATCTACCCCGTGTCGACCTCGATCCGTGACCATGCCCCGCCAACATGCGCATTCGTGTCTATCGCGTTGTCCGTCTTCGTTCCGAATGACGTCAGAGTTGATGGCTAGTCTGTCGACCAACGGCCGTCGTCCCCTATTGCATTCTGCCGTCTACCACCTACCATGAAACCTAGGGTTGGGGATTTCGCACGACACTGCTCGCGTTCCATGAAGCACAGCGCTCCGCCGGCCGGAAACTCCGCAAGCGACTCGACGGTGGTCGAGCTCGAACGGCTCCGTCTCGACCTGGCGGCCCGCGACCGCACGGTCGCCGAGCTGCTGCAGAGCCGCAGGAAGTACGAGCTGCTCATCGAGACCACCGACACCGGCTACGTCATTCTCGACACCAACGGCCTCGTGCTCGACGCCAATGCGGAGTACGTCCGCTTGACCGGCCACCAGCGTCTCGATGACATCATCGGACGCTCTGTCGTCGAATGGACGGCGAAGTACGATCGGGAGCGCAACGCCGCCGAAGTGCGCAAGTGCTTCGAGCACGGCAGCGTCCGTCACCTCGTCATCGACTACATCGACGCCGTGGGCCGCGTCACGCCCGTCGAGATCAACGCAACCATGCTCGTCTCGGCGGATTCGACGACCATCCTGACCATCTGCCGGGACATCTCCGAGCGCCGGCGAGCCGAGCAGGCGCTGTTCAATTCCGAAGAGCAATACCGAAGCACGATCGACGCGATGAGCGACCTGATCCACGTGGTCGACCCGGACCTTCGCATCGTACTGGTCAATCGCCAGGGACGCGCGTGGATGACGGAGCTCGGCATCGACTCCGACCCTGTGGGGCGCACCGTATTCGAGGCCTTCCCCTTCCTTCCCGAGCCGGTGCGCGACGAGTATGCGCAGGTATTCGCGTCCGCCGTGCCGCTGGTGACCGAGGATAGCGTGGTCGTCGACGGCAAGACGCTCGTGACCGAGACGCGCAAGATCCCGGTGGTGGAGGCTGGACGCGTGGTCCGCGTGGTCACGGTCGTGCGCAACATGACCGAGGCCGTGTACGCCAGGGAACGCCTCCGGCAAGGCGAGAAGATGGAAGCGCTCGGGCAGCTCGCCGGCGGCGTGGCCCACGACTTCAACAACCAGCTCACCGGCATGCTGGGCTACGCGGAGCTGCTCGCGCGCCGCCTGCAGGACCCCGAGCTGCGCGCCTACGCCAACATGATCGCCCGATCCGCCGCGCGCTCCGGCGATCTCACGCGCCAGCTGCTGGCCTTCGCCCGCCAGGGACGCCTGTGCTCCGTGCCCGTGGACATCCACAGCCTCATCGCGGACGTCGTCGCCCTGCTGCGGCGCACCATCGACCGGCGTATCGTCCTGCGGCAGCGCCTCGACGCCGCTCACCACGTCGTCGTCGGCGACCCCACTCAGCTGCAAAACACTCTGCTCAACCTCGCCATCAACGCCCGCGACGCCATGCCCGAGGGCGGCGCGCTCACGTTCACCACCCGCGACGTCCGCCTCGTCGACGACACCGCCGCATCCCCCGATTCCGTCATGCGCCTGCTGCGAATCACTGTCGAGGACACCGGCGTCGGCATGACCGACGAGGTCCAACGTCGCCTGTTCGAGCCGTTCTTCACCACCAAGCCGCCAGGCCACGGCACGGGCATGGGTCTGCCCGCCGTCTACGGCACCGTGGCCGACCACCAGGGCGCGATCCGCGTCTCCAGCGCGCCCGGCCAGGGAAGCGTGTTCACCATCGATCTGCCGCTGACCGACGTCGAACAGGCCGAGGCGCCCTGTCGCAAGACCGATCCGCCGCCTTCCATTCGCGCCCACGTGCTGCTGGCCGACGACGAGCCCGAAGTTCGCGGGGTCTTGGCCGCCGTGCTGCGCCAGCTCGGCTACACGGTCACCGAGTGCGCCGATGGCGACGAGGCGCTGGAGCACTTCCGCACGAGCCATGCGGACTTCGACCTGGTGGTGCTCGACGTGTTCATGCCCCGGCTGAGCGGCGCCCTGGCGCTGCGCGAGATGCGGCAACTCGACCCGAACGTGCGCGCCATTCTCCTGTCCGGCCACGCGGCCGAGGACCCGATGAAGGACCTGCTGGCCGCCCCCACCGTGCGCTTCCTCCCCAAGCCCGTGACCATGCAAGACCTGGGCGCCTGCGTGGCCGCGATGCTGGCCCGCAGCGACACCTGAACGCCGCGGCTGCCGCGCCTGCCCAATTGCCGCCCAGGCCCCACCGGACCCTCGAATATTCGTCCCACCAGTGCTAGGGAAGCCGCCATGCCTTCCGACCATCCCTCCGACAGCTTCGCGTCCCTGTTCGAGCAACAGCCTGCCACCGCCTCCGGCCGCAGCTTCCGCGTCGGCGACCGGCTCGACGTCACCGTCGTGCGCGTCGGCAAGAACGCCGTGTTCGTCGAGCTCGACGGCAAGCGCCAGGGCTTTTTCGAAGCCAGCGACCTGCTCGACGAAAATGGCCAGCTCACCGTGGCGATCGGCGACCGGCTCACCGGGCATGTGGTCGAGATGCACGAAGCGCAGGGCATGTTCCGGCTGGCGCGCGCGATGGGAAAGACCCACGGTGTCGAGGGCCTCGAGCAGGCCAGGGCCGCCGGGCTTCCGGTCGAAGGCAAGGTCACCGGTGTCAACAAGGGCGGCGTCGAGGTCGAGGTCGGCGGCGTGCGCGCGTTCTGCCCACTGGGCCAGCTCGACGTGCACTTCGTGCAAGACGTCTCGACCTTTGTCGGCCAGACGCTGTCGTTCCTCGTCAAGGAGGTCAAGGACAACGGCAGGAGCGTGACGCTGTCCCGTCGCGCGCTGCTCGAACGCGAGGCCCAGGAGAAGTTCGCCCGGATCGCCGAGAGCATCGTGCCGGGCGCCACGCTGCAGGGCACCATCACCTCGGTGCGCGAGTTCGGCGCGTTCGTGGACCTGGGCGGCGTCGAGGGCATGATTCCGCGCTCCGAGATCGGACACGACCGCAGCGTGGCCGTGGCCGACGTGCTCAAGCCCGGCGAGAACGTCGAGGTGCTCGTGCGCGACGTCAAGGAGGCGCCTGCACCGGAGCCGGGGCGCGGACGGGGCAAGCCCGGGCCGGCCTTGAAGATCACGCTCTCGCTCAAGGCGCTAATGGCGAATCCCTGGGATGAGCTGAAAGCGGAAGAGGGCCAAGTGGTGTTGGGCAAAGTCATGCGCCTGCAGCCTTTTGGTGCCTTCGTGCAGATCGCTCCTGGCATCGACGGCCTGCTGCACGTCTCGGAGACGAACAAGGCTTCTCCGCCCGTCGAGGGCGCCGAAATCGTGGTGTTGATCAAGAAGATCGACCGCGAGGCCAAGAAGGTGTCTCTGGGCCTGGCGCCGGAGGGTGCGGTGCCCGGCAGCCGTGTCGAGGTTGCAGCTACTGCCGCTGCGCCCAAGCGCGCGGCCATCGCGGTCAACGCGATCCTCGAGGGCGTCGTGGAGAAGATCGAGACCTTCGGGCTGTTCGTGCAGCTCGACGGCACCACGGGGCGATCGGGTCGCGGCCTGGTTCCTAATGTCGAGACCGGGCTGCCTCGTGGAACCGACCTGCGCAAGGCCTTTCCCGAGGGCACGCGCGTGACGGTCAAGGTGCTCGAGACGGGCGAGGGCAAGATTCGCCTGTCGATCCGGGGAGCCAAGGAAGCCGAGGAGCGCGCGCAGTACGAGGAAGCCCGCAGCAAGGTACAGGGCAATCAGTCCTTCGGAAGCTTTGGCGATCTGCTCAAGAAGGCGGCCGAGGCCAAGCAGGGCAAGAAGAAGAAGTGAGGGGCTTCCAATCCAAGGCTCATCCCGTTCTGGAGCCACGATGTCGTGGACCATTCTCTTGCTGTCGGTGGCTTGGGGAGCGGGGGTGGCGACCGCGTGCAGCTCCGACAAGATGGGCAAAGGTGTTGCGAAGCTGAGCTGCTCTTCGCGGCGCACGCGCCAGACGCCGGCGCCGTTCCCGTAGCTCAGAGGCTGTTCAACTGGCAGGCTGCTGCAGACACACGTCCGCCCGCCGGGTATCGCTCCTCTCCAGCCTGCCGGGTGTCGCTTCGCCGTCACCCACCAGGCCGATCGTAGCGCCCGTCCGCCCCGGGCCGTCCGCTGCT
>JAJZQG010000366.1 GCA_021847645.1 Myxococcales bacterium | reverse complement strand
GCACGAGCTCGTAGAGGGCAGTCACGGAATGCCCGGCGCCGATCTCCCCGGCGTCCTTGCGGTCGTCGTTGAAGTCCTCGGCGCGCAGAATGCGGTTCTCGTAGCCGATGAGCCGATACGATCGCACGTAGTTCGGGTTGAACTCGACCTGGATCTTGACGTCCTTCGCGATGGTCACCAGCGTGGCGCCGGCCTGCTCGACCAGGACCTTTCTGGCTTCTCCGATCGTGTCGATGTACGCGTAGTTGCCGTTGCCCTTGTCCGCGAGCATCTCCATCGTGCTGTCCTTTGTGTTGCCGGTGCCGAAGCCCAATACGGTCAAGAACACCCCGCTCTGGCGTTCCCGCTCGATGAGCTGCACGAGCGCGTCCTGGCTCGTCGTGCCGACGTTGAAGTCGCCGTCGGTCGCCAGGATGACCCGGTTGACGCCGCCGTTGCGGAACTGGGTGCGGGCGGTGCGGTACGCGAGCTCGATGCCCTCGGCGCCGTTGGTGGAGCCGCCGGCCTCGAGGGAGTCGAGCGCGCCCAGGATCTGCTGCTTGTCGGCCCCGGAAGTGGGCGGCAGGGCGAGCCCGCTCGCCCCGGCGTAGACGGCGATTGCCACGTGGTCCTCCGGTCGCAGCTGGTCGACCAGCATCCGGAACGCGCTCTTGAGCAAAGGCAGCTTGCGTGGGTCGTTCATCGATCCGGACACGTCGACCAGGAACACCAGGTTGCGCGGGGGAATGGCGTCCTGAGGCAGCGTCTTGCCCTGCAGGCCCACGCGCATCAGCTGATGCTCCGGTTGCCAGGGACACGCCGCCACCTCGGTCGTGACCGAGAACGGCGCGCCGTCCACGGGCTGCGGATACTCGTAGTGGAAGTAGTTGATCAGCTCTTCGATGCGCACCGCACCGCGGGGTGGAAGAGAACCGTCGGTCAGGAACCTGCGCACGTTGCTGTACGAGGCAGTGTCGACGTCGATGGAGAAGGTCGACAGCGGATTGCGGGCCGAGTCGAGAAAGGGGTTCTCGACGATTTCGGCGTACTGCTCGGTATTGAAGCGGGGCGAGGCGGTTTGGGCCTGGTCGGCGGCGATGGCCGCGGCTTGGGCGGGCGCGGAAGGCGCGGCCTCGAACATCGCGGCCTTGGCTTCCGCTGGATAGCCGGGGGCCTGGGGCGCGCTCATGCGCGCGCTTCCGCACGCGGAGGCCAGCATCGCGAGAGTCATCACGGCGGTGGTTCGAACGCGGGGAAGGGAAGGTCGTCGCATCGAGGGTCTCCTTGGGCTTCGGTCCTCGAAACGAGCACGCCGGTCCGGACCTTACACGAGCGCGACGAACCGTTGGCCCATCGCCATGCCCGCGGCGGTCAGTCGTCGCTGTCGCCGGCGTTCTTGGAGGAGGCCATCCGGCGCGCGATCGCCTCGACGCACTTGTCGATGGCGACGCGAGTTCCGGAGACCTTGCCGGCGATGTCGTTGACCACGATGGAGAACGCGATGGGGGACTTGCCGGGCGGGGCGAGCACGTAGCCCGACAGCGCGGTGACGGCGTTGAGGGTGCCGGTCTTGGCGCGCACGATGCGCTTGGTGTGGATGCTCCGGAAGCGTCCGTGCAGGGTGCCGTCCACGCCGCCGACCGCCAGCTGGGTGACGAATTCGGGGCGGATGCGTTCGTCCTGCCAGGCCGCGCGCAGCAGAGTGGTGAAGGTGGCGGCCGACACGCGATTGGTGTCGAACAATCCGGAGCCGTTGAGGATGACGTTCTTGTCCGGCGGAGCGCCGATGCGACCGAGTTCGTGCACGACGATGGCCGCACCGTCCGCGGTGGTCAAGCCGTGTCTCTTGGCATGACCGGACAACCCCTTGAGGATCGTCTCGGCGTAGAAGTTGTCGCTCTCCTTGCCCATCTCCTGGAGCAGGTCGCTCAGCTGGCGGGAGCGGTGCAGCGCGAGCAAGTTGCGCTCCTTCTCGCCGCCGGCCTTGACCGCGCCGCTCACCGTCACCCCCTCTTCGGCCAGAATGGCACGTAGCGCGTATCCCGCATACAGCGTCGGATCGTCGATGCGACGAATCGCGATGAGCCGGTCGCCTTCGGCAGGGATCGAGCCGCTGACCTTGGCGGTGAGCCGCTGGCCGTTGGGCACCAGGCTCAGGGCGACATCCCGCTTGCCGCCCTTGTCGGATGTCGTGACCGTGCCGGAGACGTCGACGAATCCAGGCGGCTCAAACGAAACCACGGCCCGCTCACCCGCGTTGGTCGGATAGACCTTCATCGTCACGGTGTTCCGATCCAACGACAGGGCGCTGATGGGAGCACGGAAGTAGGCCCACTCGTTGGGCTGCTGGTCGAAGCCGGGAGGCACGTAGGAAGCGTCGAAGAAGCTCTGGTCGACCAGGATGTCGCCGTCGACTTTCGTCACGCCCGAGTCGCGAAGCTCCACGGCCAGCGCCCGCAGGTCGTCGGTGGAGAACGATGGGTCGCCGGTACCTCGCAGCACCAGGTTGCCGGTGGCGTTGCCATGGCGCTTGCCGTACAGACCCGTTCGGAAGCGGTAGGCGCCCGACAGATGCCACAACGCCGTCGCGGCCGTGAGCAGCTTCATGTTGGAGGCGGGATTGAGCGCCGTATGCTCGTCGTAGGAGCCCAGCACCCTGCCGGTGTCGATGTCGACCACGCTCACGCCGACCTTGCCCCCGTAGCCTTCGATCGTCTTGACCATGCGGTCGACAGCCTTTTGCACGGCAGGGTCGGCAGCGGCGGCCTGAGCAGCGGCTGCTCCGGACGACCCGGGCGGGGCCTGGGAGGCGGAGGGAGGGCTGAAGAGCAAGGCGGCGGCCAGGGTCGCGCCGAGCAGGGGCAGCAGAGGTCGTTTCACCATCGCAATGCCTCTTCGTGGTTCATCATCGACCAGCTTGTCAACCGCCTTGGGCTTGGTGAGTCGCAAGCGTCGAGTCGACGCGCCTCGAGCCGGAGCCAGACGGTGAGCGTCGTCGCACGATCGCTCGCTCATCGCTTGTGAGGACGCTCGATGCTCAGGACGCTCGTGCGGAAGATCAAGAGCAGCCCGCACATCAACGTGCCGGCGGCCGTGGCTGCGGCGGCAGGGTGGATGTGGAGCATCGACGAGCCGAAGTAGAAGCCCCCGGCCAGGAAGATGAAGGTGAAGTTCATGAAGTTGTTGACCGCGAAGGTCTTGCCGCGCGTGCCTTCCTCGGGCACGTCCTGCAGGAAGGTCTGGACGGGAACGGCGAAGAACGCGCCGGTGAAGCCGAGCACGGCGATGATGACGATGGCGGGGGCGTAGGCCGCAGGGCCCAGCGCCGAGGTGACGGCGGCCAAAAGTGCCTGGCACACGAGCATCGAGACGGCTCCGAAGGCGATGAGCTTGCCCGGGCGGATGAGCCGTGCCGCGGGCGAAACGCAGAGGCTTCCGATGATGATCGAGGAGGCGAGCACGACGAGAAGAACGGACAAGCGCCAGTTCTCGGTCTTGGGAATGTCGAGCCAGGAGGGGGCGCCGAGCCCCACGATGGCCTGCTGCAGCACGCCGCCGTTGAACCAGAACAGCGAATTGAGCAACAGCACGCGGAAGACCCGGCGATCGGTTTGAAGCTCGCGAATGCTGCCGACCACGCCGCCGAACGGATTGCGTCCGATTCGCAGGGAGGGCCGCTGGGCCGGCAATCGGCGGATCAGCAGCGAGACCGACGTGCCCAGCGCAGCGAATCCGACGCACCACGCGCCGGTTACCCACAGCTGGTTGCCATATCGATCGAGCAGCGGCCCGGCGGTCGCCTGGCCGAGCAGAATGGCCAGGAAGGTTGTCATGGTGATGATGCCGTTGGCGGGCAGAAGGCGCTGCTTGCCCACGATCTCGGGGATGACACCGTACTTGGGGGGGCCGAAGAACGCCGAGTGCACGCCCATGACGAACAGCACGACGAGCATGGCTGACCAGGAGCGGACCTGCAGTGCCGCGGCTCCCAGCAGCAGGATGCCTATCTCGGCGAACTTCATCAGGACGATGATCGTCCGCTTGCTGTAGCGCTCGCTCAGGTCGCCGGCGATGCCGCTGAACAGGATGAAGGGCAGAGAGAACACGGCAAAGGCCAGCCCCTGCTTGTCTTTGCCCGGAAACAGCTCGCGCGCGGCCAGGAACAGGATGAGCTGCTTGAACAGGTTGTCGTTGAAGGCACCGAAGAATTGGGCTCCCACATGCCCGTGGAAGCTGCGATTGCCCAACAACGAGCCCTCGTCGGGCGTCAGGACCGAGGCTGCAGGGGACTCGCTGGCTGCGCTGCTCGCCGTCATGCGCAGAGCGGAGCAGACTCGGCCGAGTGCGTCAACGCAGGGGCGGCACCCGGCACATTGTCCTTGCTTCCAGCCGGGGTTGGGACCAAAGACCAGGCCCATGCCTCGCCCGCTCGTCGTTGCCCTGTCCGTTCTTCCGGCCGCCCTGCTCATCGCAGCTCATGCCCAGGCGCAGGTCCTGGCCGCGCCGGCCGATGCGGGCGCAGCGCGCGAACCCCCGACGCGCAACTATGTGGTCGACGATCAGCTGCCGCCGCCGTCCGCGCGATGGAAGCTCGTGCTCGGTGGCGTCGCGACGACAGCCGGCTTCTACGCCATCGCGCAGCCTTTCTCGTACGCCTGGCCCGACGTTCCCGGCGGCACGGATCTTCGCATTCCCGTCGTGGGCCCGTGGATGGCCATTGCGGACAGCGGGTGCGCCGCCGACAACCCGGGCTGCAGCAAGGTCTGGATGGTCACGCGCGCCGTGCTCACCGCCATCGACGGCCTCGGGCAGGCCGGCGGACTCGCCATCGCCTTCGAAGGCATCTTCCTTCCCACGTCCACCCGGCCGGAACAGCCGTCGACGTCGCCGGGCATTCCGCAGCGTCGCTCCACCGACCAGCCGCCGGAGCGCAACAAGCCGGCCGAGCCCGAGAAGATCTTCCTCGCGCCTTCTCCGATGGCCGTCGGACAGGCCGGCGTGGGCGTAGGCGTCTTCGGGGTCTTCTAGGAGCCCGTCGGGAAAAAGACCAACGCCGAGGTGCGGAGGCGAAGGGGCTTCAAGGTCGGGAAAGCGACCGAGGGGCCCGTGGGGGAGGCGGCGTGGGTGACGATGCCCGGCCGCGTAGGGTTGGAGCCCCTGTTCAGAGGCGGATCATTCCACGGCAGGTAGTCCCGAGCCATGGCCGCCAAGACAAGGTCCATCCGCCGCTTGTCGATCCCCGACACCCGGTTTTCTGGACCTGGGCGGAGCTCGACAACATGACGGCCCGCGCACACGCCCACGAGTCCACGTCTCACGCCACACCTCCCTCGCGCACGCCGACCAACCGCCTTGGCCGCGCGACCACACGTTCGTGCCCAAGCGGCTACTGATGCGCATGCGCCCGGCGGGAGGTGCGCGGGCGCGTGCGCGTGCGCGTGCGCGTGCGGGTGAGGGGTGGATCGTGGATCGTGGATCGTGGAGCGTAGAGCGTAGAGCGTGGATCGTGGATCGTGGATCGTGGATCGTGGAGCGTAGAGCGTAGAGCGTGGAGCGTGGAGCGTGGATCGTGGAACTGGGATAGAGGAGCG
>JAJZQG010000365.1 GCA_021847645.1 Myxococcales bacterium | reverse complement strand
GAGACACGCAATCGCGTTGCGATCTACAGCCAGAAGCTGTTGGGCAGACTGCTCGGCCGTATCCGCTGACCGCGGCGACTTCAGGGCCCTTCGGCTCGCACGGAGCGTCGACTCCACGCGACCCTCGGGTGCGGCGTCTTGCCTCGGGCGCTGGGCGCCGCGACCTACGGGCGACGCCTGAGAATCGCGCCGCCGTTGCCCGCGACAACGAGGTTGTCGCCCCCTCCGCTCCATATGCCGTACATCGGTGTCTTGATGCCCATCGGCTCCGCCGTCCACTCGTGCCCGTCATCGTTCGACATCCACGCGGTCCCATCCTCGCGCGATCCCACGACCCACACGTTGTCTCGCGCACATGACCAGACGTCCGTTGGATACGGCATGCCGACGTCCGTATCGGACCATGTCGTGCCCTCGTAGTGATCATAGGTTGGTCCTTAAGACACTGCGACAAGCCGCAAGCCGCTTGAGAGTCGGCCGCGCTTGCGGTCTCGGTTCGGGTGCGCGCGGCAGGTGTTGTCGCGCATGAAGGCGAACGCATCGGCGAGGCTTCGAGCCAGACTCGGTCCTGAACCTAGCAGCGCGCGAAGGACTCGCTCGAGGTAGTGCCGGGCAGAGGCGGCAACGCGCATCGTCGACATGTCGAGCCCGAGCGTGCGCTCTGCGGCGTGTGCGATGAAGCGCTGAAGCGTGGCACCGAGCAGACTTGCCCAGATCAGCCCCTCGGCGATCGGAGCCTTGGACGTGTCGAAACGATGAAGGTTGCCGTACGACTTCCACTTTTCGCGACGGACCCAGATCCAGACGTGTTCTTCGAACGTGTTCCTCTCCCTCGATACCCGCGGCCGAGTTGGTTGACACGATCCGACGGGGGTGAAGCCCAATTCCAGGGATTGTCAAACTCCGGGAGCCGCCCCGGCAAAGCCGGAGGTTCTCCCAGTTGAATAGCAGCTCGATCTGCCAGCGAAGCCGATACAGCTGCCCAACGTGCCAAGCCGTGAACTCGTCGCGCGATAGGCTCGTGTGCAGGTAGATGAAGCTTCGACGATTGCGGGAGCCGCGGACGGGGAACACCACGATGCGCTCATCGCAAGGATTTGCGCCCTGTCCCCAGCTCACCTCCAGGTCGACGTGGCAGTTCGGAAGCACGTCCCAGGTCAGTTGCTTGCCTTGCAGCCGCCGTAGCGCACGACCGTTGCTGTCCCAGGCCCTGCGTATCAGCGGCCGGATGTTCTTCTTGCCGCGAATGATGTAGGCGCCGCCCTGCTCCTGGATTTCGCGCAGCATGCGCTGATTCTCGTAGCCACGATCCGCCAGCAGCAACCGCTTTCGAAGCTCCTGGGGAGGCGGCGCGAACTGGCCTTCGGCTTCCTTATCCGGCGCCATGGTAACGGACACCGCCCGGTCTTGCAGTGCACTCATGGTCACGTGCATCTCCACGGCAGCGGGAGAGACCTTGGTGAACCGCCCCGGCCAGGCATCCGCCAGGCAGTCCTTGAGCGCCATCGAGGAACCGTCGTGGATGATGATGTCCTCGAACCGCGCGAGCTTGTCGTTCGGGATCGACTCGAGCACGGGCAACGTCAATTCACCGAGAGCTTGCTCGAGCAGTTGGCGGAAGAACTCAGCGAAGCTTGCCTTTGCGAGTTGGTTGTGGAACGGCTTGTATTGGACCGCGGCGCCCGCGAAGCGGTTGAACGTGCGGTGGATGTCAGCCAACCAGCGGGTTCCGGCAACCGCGAGCGCCGAGAGGCACGCCACCGCAAGCGCCAGGGGCGTGACCTCGCGCTTGCGCCGAAGGAAGCCACTGGTCCGCGCTATCGAATCTACGGACTCCTCGCCAAGAGCTCGGCGGATTCGGTTCGCGATAGACGCGGGACGGACTTGTGCGAGGCTTAGGGCGCATCGGGGCTCTCCGTTGGCGGGTGCTTGAACAACTCCGGCCTACGGACTGCCTCGGTGCTTTGCAATCGAAATCTGAACCGACGAGCAGTTGGGTGCGCAACTGATCGAAATTCCAGGGGGAATAAAGATCCTACCTATGAAGGCGTGCGCGGCGGCCCGGCCCGGTGGTGGAAAGCAGAGCCGACAGCGCCTTACGAGGGTATGCCATTCGCCTCCTGGCAGTGTGCGGCCTTCTGTCTGTAGGACGCGATCGTTGCCACGCCTGCACGATGACGGCGCGGGCCGCTACGTGTCAGTCGCACTCCAGGCCGTCGCCTTGGCTCAAGCGGCACGATCACCGGGCCGGGGCGCGGAGCAGGGCGCTGCGCAACTCCACCCGGGTGAAGCCCGGACTCCACCCGGGTGGAGTCGGCCGCTGGCTCGCCCGGGCAGCTAATTGGCAATCAGCAACCGTAGGTCCCGGACTCGACGCACGCACCTATGCGTGCGCGCAGGCTCCGAGTGCCCACGCGGCCTTCCCATCCCTGCTCATCCCTTGCGGGCAAGGCTCGAGCTTGCACGGCAGCGTCGCGCTGGACGCACGAAGTCATGGACCGAGCCTCGGTCTTCAGCAACGTTACGGCTGTCCGCTGGCGGCTCCGCCGCTGGTCGCCGGTCGCGCAGACACCAGGATGGGCAGGCGCACCACCGGATCCACCTTGTCGTTGGTGAGCAGCTCGATGGACGATGCCATCGAGCTCGGCACAGCCTTGGAATCCCCGGGACGAACGTGCACTTCGTAGGTGCCCGCATCCTTGCCCCGCGCGAGCTTCACGACGAATGCGGGCGACTGGCTCTTGGCGCTGCGCACCACCAAGCCTTCGAGACGACTCTTGACGACAGCCACAAGCTCCGCGGGCTGCAAGTTGCCGGACGGCCCGCCGGTCTCGAAATGAAGCGCGACCGGGTCCGTCGTCACATTGCCTCGCACGGACCAATCGATGTTCTGCACGACCTTGGGCTTGCGCGGCACGTCGGTCGCCAACACGATTTGCGCGTGGAAGTGCCCGAGCGCGGGCGCACGAATGAGCGCGCGAACGACCTTGCCCCCGGAGGCGGGATCATCGACCAGCGTCGCCGTGATGTTGGGGTTGGTCACCTCGGCGATGCTCACGTGAGCCGTGGCGGCTCGGGCGCCGACCACCTTGAGTTCGCGCGTGACATCCGCGCCGACGAACGTGTCTTCCGCCTCTTCTTCGTCGTCCTCGTCCTCTTGGAGGGCAATGGCGGGGTCGACATGGGCCTGCACGCGCAGGTCGATGGGCTTCATGGAGGCGTCACCGAACGTGAGAGTCACCTTCCTGTCTTGATCTCCCGTGCGATCGAGCGTGTCGAATCGCACCTTCAGGTCGGCCTTGCCGGCAGGTGGGATGCGGCTCTGCGACAGTTGGGCCGTCACGCAAGGACAGTTGGGTTGGATCTGCTTGATTTCGAGGTCCGCCGGCCCATCGTTGGCGATGACGAAGGTGTGCTCCAGGTAGTCGCCTTCGGTGGCCTTGCCGAACTGGTGGGAGAGGGAATCCACGCGCACGCTCGGCCCGGCGTCCGCAGCGAGCGTGGCTGGACTGCCCTTGCGCGCGCAGGCGGGGACGCAGGACAGAACGAAGGCGAAGGACCACGACAGCATCGCTCTCATCGTGCTGCTCTCCCGAACGGTTGATGGGTGGCTACTTGGGGACTCCCTGCGTCTGGCATCCGAGGGCGACGCTCAGCTGAGCCTGCGGGTCGCTCTTGATGTCAGCGCAGGCCTGGCCGCACAGCACGATCTTCGTGTGATTGTCGGCGTATTGCCAGCCCTTGTTGGAGCTGTCGCTGCACGGATGCTGGTCGTCGTACGGCAGCGTGGTCGCCTGGCCGCTCGAGCTGGGCGTGTACATCACGTTGACTTCGTTGTAGTCCAGGGTGCCGCCGTCCGGGGGCTCCGGCACGTTCAGCTCGCAGGACAGCGCGTTGGCGCTGATGGCCGCCAGGTTCTTCTGCAGCTCGACGGCGAAGTCCATGTTGGGCAGGGTCATGTCCATGTGGCAATCGCCCACCGAAGCCTGGGAGCCGGAGTGATCGCAGGTGGCTGAGGAGGCGGTTCCCCCCTCGTACGCAAGCTGGGATAGGAATGCCCTGTAAGGCTCGCTGCCGGGCGCACCCAGCACGAACGTGCGAATGCCCACCGCCGCGGCCTCTGCCGCCTTGTTCACCAGGAACTGCGTGTTGTCCGGATCGCAGGTCTCCCCACCATCCGTCAGCAGCACCACGAACCGGTTGCCGGTGAACGACGTCGCGTTGTCATCGAAGTAGGCGTAGGCCCGCATGACCGTGCCTACGATCGGGGTCGCGCCGAAGGCGTACGTAGAGTCGAGGCTGATCGTCATGGCATTGACCTGCGCCACGTCGAGGGCTTGCACGGGGACCGCAGGAGTGTCCGGATAGCCGCACAAGTCGCCGACGTTGAAGTAGGCGATGCCGACGGCGGGCAGCGGCGTCGTCTGGCTCAGGCCGCCGAGAGCGGTCTTGAGGGCGCTCGTGGTGATCTCCCACTTGGACGGCTGGCTCGCGTCTGCCCGCTTGGGCCACTGCTCGCACTGGTCGGATTGCGTGGTCGGCGGCGGGTTGCAGTTCATCGAACCGCTCCGATCGATCAGGAACAGGATGTTGGCCGGCGTCCGCGTGGCTTGCACGTTGATGCCCGCGCACTGCGCATCGGGATCGAACCCGTCGCTCATCTGCCCGTCGCCGACCGTGGCGCTGTCGTTCGCCAGGAAGCCCGAGTCCCCCGTCCCTCCGGAGCCGCCACCTCCATCCTTGTTGGACGAACCCCCACCGTTGGCATTGGTGGCTGCGTCACCTTGGCTGCTGCACGCCGGGACCGCCGCCAGCACCAGACTCACAATACTTGCCGCCGTAGCGCGTCGCATGTCCGACTCCACTCGCCTCGAGCCGCCGATCCACCGCCCTGATGGGCGTCGCCTCAATACAGCCCAGCCGGCGCCGCCTTCTCCAGCACCAGCAACGCCCATGCCGTCGACAGCACGCCGTTCGCACCGTCATACGTAGTCACCGGCCACGAGCCGTCCCCCTTCTGCTGCGCCACCAGCACGTCGCAGTACTCCTGGTACCAGTCGTGCGTGCCCACCGCGTTGATCTGCTGGGTCACCAGACCCTTCATGATCGACCACATCGCCATGTAGTCGGCCGGCGATCCGGAGATGGGCTCCTGCCAGTGGGCGTTCAGGTAGTTCAACGCGTTCTGTACCTGCGGCACCGCCGAGTTCTGGTGCAGCAGCGCGAACTGCTGCAGAAGCGCCCCTGTCTTGTACGGGTTGACCCCTTGGCCGGGCGACGCGTAGGACGAGCCGCCGCTGCCGTCCTGGATATAGGCGACCCAGGTGGTGAGACGGTCCCGAACGAACTGCGGGATGGTCGCCATGAAGCCGTAGTTGGGGTGTTCGGCGTACTCGAGCCCGAGCGTGACGTACTGGGACACCGAGTTGTCCGAATTGGCCGACGGACACGTGTATCGCCAGCCGCCCCGGGAAACCACCTGGCACTCGGCGAATGCATCCACCATGTCCTGCGCCACGCGATCGAACTTCCACGTATCCACCGCGGAGCCCGGCACGTTGACGACCTGGTT
>JAJZQG010000095.1 GCA_021847645.1 Myxococcales bacterium | reverse complement strand
TCACCCGCGGGTTACTTCGAAAGGTTTCTGCTGCTACATGCATCCTCCTCTCCCAACCATGCGGTCCGACGAGACCGCTTCCTGGCGCAATGTTCCTAGTTCCTAGTTGTTTTCCGCGCGATGGGCTTTTCGGATGAGCTCTCCCTAGCGGCGCGCCCGACGACGGTTCCGATGCGGCCCCATCTTCCATCCGCCATCCTCGCCGCGTCGGTGCTGTCAGCGTGCGGCGGCAAGGCCGTGACGCTTGCGAAGCGGCCTGCAGAGGCGCCGCGCAACGCATGCTGAGGTTGTGGGGTTGACGCTCGCGTCACCCACGTTCGAGTTGGAGCGTCGCCGCGAATGACGCCACCGGCAGCGGCGTCGGCGCGGCGGACAAGCGCGACCCGAGCCCTCGGTCAGACGTCAGCTCGAGCGCACCTGCTTCTGGTCAAGGCTCTCGACATAGCTGCGCATTGCCCTCAGCAGCGCGTCGTGGTCGCCCAGATCCCGCAGCTCCAGCCGCGAAACCTCGGCCGGCGCGTCGGCTTTCCACTCGGTCACGTCGCGGGACTCCGCCTCGCTCGGCATCAGCAACAGCTGCGCGGTGCGTGCGAACGTCTGGAACAGGAACTTGTGCTTCTTCTTGAGCGGCAGGAACGTCAGCGACAACAGCCCGCCCACCTTGGGACGAATGCGCACGATCGACGGACCGTCGACCGCGGCCGAGACGCTCGGCGACGCACCCAGGTCGTCGGCCAGGCGCTTGACGCATTGGACGATGTCGTCGGACGTGGTGCTGGCGGGGCACACGACGAGAACGCGCATGCCCGAGGCGTGCGCGAGCAGCACGCGAAGGAACCACTGGTTGGCCGACGGATCGATCTGGATGGTCGGAAGGGTTTGGGAAAGGCGCGAGCCGAGCATGCCCATGGAGATCATCCAGGCGACGGCGAGGGTGACCTTGATGGGCGCCAGGGGCAGCGCCTCCTGAAGCTCGTGCAGCCTGATTTGGGGATGCGCGGCAATGGCGTCGAAAACCTGTCGCGCTCCGCACTCGAGCGGATCGTCGGGTATCCGGCTCTGGTCGCGCAGCTGGAGCTTGGCGCGCGGGGCCGGGGCGTCGGCCGAGTGCCGCTCGAGCTCGTCCTCCAGCCGAGCCACCTCCATCACCAGCGCGGGCACGCTCATGCGCACCGAGCCCTGCGGCACCGGATCGGTGAGCGCGCGCAGCACGAACCGCCCCGATCGCCAGTGCATCATCGAAATGGCCGCCTCGCGGTCCTGCAGCCGTCCCTCGTGGGCGTCGACCAGCTCGCCATCCACGATGGTACACCGCGCCTGGCGCCCGTCGGCGTGCTGCAGCTCGAGCACGCCCGACCTGCGGCTCGCGTTGAGGAACTGCACCAGCTCCGCCAGCGGGACCGCCTCTAGGTTGCCCGCCAGGTCGTGGGTCGCATCCGTCATGTTCGATCCTCGATGGCCTGTGGCCACCGCCTCAGACACCGCAGGGCTCCGGCTGCGGGCCCGTGCCGGTCAGGTTCATCTCCAGCGTGTACGGCTCGCAGCTCTGATCCGAATCCGTCACCCCGAATACCTCGACCACGAACCGGTTGTCATCGTCGATCCCGCACCCGCCTTCGTACGAGTAGGTGACCTCGTTCGGGCCGTTTCCGCCCGACTTCGAACAGGTCTTGGGCTTGCCCGCGCACGACGCCCCCGCGCTCGAGCCGCCCATGTCGTACAGGCACAGCTCGTAGTCCTTGCCCGTGGGCTCCTTGGTGATGCGCACCGTGATCGTGTAGCACTCGTAGTAGCTGGGATTCGACACGCACCCCGCGTTGGACTCCTCGGCTGTCGGAAACGAGAAGAAGTCGCGATCCGTCGACCCGTCTGCCTTGTACAGGAAGAAGTCGTACTTCTTGGTCGCCCCGTTTTCGATCAGCGGCGTCACGAACGCGCCCGTGTAGGCCTGCTCGCACGAGTCCGACGTCCCTTCGTCCGCCATGTACGGGTCGGCCGGGAGATGGTCGTCGGCCACTCCGCTGCAGTCCTCGTCGAGCCCATTGCAGATCTCCGTGGGCGCGGGCGGGCACGACGGCCACTTGCCGTTCTGGCACGTGATCGAGCTTCCCCCGCAGCAGTCCTTCGTTTCCCCGGCCGAGCACCCGCAGCCGTTGTCCACGGTCCCGTCGCAGTCCTCGTCCTTGGACCCCTCGCACTTCTCGTCCTGCGGCTCGACACCTCCGGTGCAGGCACCCCACTGGCAGCCCGCCTCGCACTGCTGCGTGCCCTGCCTGCACTCGCCCACGTCGGAGCCGCACTTCTGCGTGTCGCCCAGCGCGCAATCGAAACCGTTGTCCACGAAGCCGTCGCAGTCGTCGTCCTTGCCGTTGCACACCTCGGTCTGCGGCTGCGGCGCGTCGCACGCATTGAACGCGCCGTTCACGCACACCTGGATGCCCGGACCGCAGCCGTTGGAGCAGTCCTTCGTGAGCTGCATCCCGGCCTCGTCCTCGTCGACAAAACCGTCGCAGTCGTCGTCCAGGTTGTTGCACACCTCGGTCCCCGGAACGCAGGTGCGGTTGGCATTTCCCGAGCCTTTGGCGCACCCCTGGGTCGCCATCGTCGAAATCACGCACACCGAGGCCAGGGACAGACCAAGACGCAGGCTGGACATGCAGGCTCCTCGCTCTCTCGACCGGGTGCGACAATGCACACCCGACCATCATTGGCAGCATATCCGGGCGGCCAAAGAGCGTCCACCTCGGAGCCGGAGCGCAGCTCGGACAGTACATGGCACCGACTCCTTCGGCGCAGCACGGGCGGACGGAGGGCAGCTGCGGCGGTTCGCGTGGCGTGGTCCCTCCTTGCCATGGCCCGCGTCCATGGATCATGATTCGTCCATGCGATCGAATCGTCGGGGACAGCACGACGGATATCCACGCCGCGGGGTTGGCGCCAGGCCGGTGCGATGGCTCGCAGCCGCCCTGCTCGGGGCCACGGCAACGGTGCTCCCGGCGTGCGCGACCAAGCCCACGATGCAGGTCAAGTCCGCGCAAGTCACGGGCATCGGCCTGACCGGAGTTGGTGTCAACGTCACCACGACGATCACCAACCGCAACAGCTTCGACATCCAGGTACGCCATGTCAGCGCGCAGGTGACGATCGCCAATCGCTATACGATGGGGCCGATCGACACGCAGCCGAACGTGTGGCTGGGCGCCAAGCAGGCCACGGACGTGGTCACTCCGGTGGTCATCCCGTGGCCTCTGGTGCTGCCGCTGCTGGCCGAGACCGTGGGCACGGAGAACATCCCGTACCACGTGCAGGGATATGCCGACGTCACGGCCACGCGCGCGCTGGGCGTGCAGGTCAACAACGAGGCGGTGGACGACAGCGGCGTCGTGCCGCGCTCGCTGATCCTGTCGGCGGCGCGCATCAACTTCCCGAACGCGCGCTAGCGCTGCGCCCTCACCACGGCAAGCGATCGGGCGGCAGCGGCTCGCTCGAGACCAGCAGCTCGCGCAGCTCCGGACAGCTCTGCAGGTAGCCGTGGTGGCGGCGGGAGGGATTGCGCATCCGGCGCTTGTCGGCCAGCGGACAGCGTGCGCCCATCGGATCGCGCTCGAAGGGCTCGATGCCGTGGACGAGCTCGCCGCGCAGGGCGTCGTCGTGCCGCGGGGGATCGTTGGCGCCCACGTAGCGGAATCGATCCGGCGGCAGGCCGAGAGCGGCCCGGTGCAGCTCGAAGCGCCTGCGCTTGAACTCCCAGCCGACCACCACGACCCGGCTGGGCAGCGCGCCGCAGCACTCGCGAAAGCGGCAGATGCCGAACAGCAGGTTCTCGAAGGAGTCGCGGGCGAACTCCTCGGTGGTGGCGCGCAGGCGAACTCCGTGTGCGCCCCACCAAGCGAATCGTTGTGCGACGGCAAAGCAGCTGCCGGCCTCGGAGATCGGCCCTGCCTCGGGCCGGGTCTGGCCGCCCGAGAAGACGAGCAGCGCCGCGGGGTTGATCCGGGCCTGCTCCACACCGGCGCGCACGTGCTCCACGAAGTACGGCACTTCGCCCCGCTGGAACGGTTGCAGAACCCACGCTGCCTCGTCGAGCAGATCCGGTGCGCCCGCTTGCCGCAGCACCGCATGCCCGGCGACCAGCACCAGCTCGGAGAGCGATTCCCACGCGGAGGCGAGCATGCTTTGCCGGGTCGTAGCGGATTGGGTCCGTGCGCGCTACGGTCCCTTGCTCGATTCGAACGCACGCCAAGGAGCGGACGATCGGCGCGTGCACATTCGTTGGGAAACCCCTTCCCCCGATTCCTGCCCCGATTTCCCTGTGCTATGGCGTCGCCATGCCGGTGCCCCCCGCCCGCCGGCGGGTGTGAACGGCGCGGTCACGACCCCTGCAAGCCCGCAGTCGGTCGTCGCGATCTGGAGCTCATCTCATGCACCTGGATCTCGCGAAAGTCGACGCGATCCTGGATCGGCATCCCAAGGACGAGTCCTCGCTCGTCATGGTGCTGCAGGACGTGCAGTCGGAATTCCGCTACCTGCCCGGCGAGGCGCTCGAGCGCGTGGCCGACACGCTCGCGGTGCCGCGCGCCACGGTCTTCTCGGTGGCGACGTTCTACAAGGCATTCAGCCTCGAGCCCCTGGGCCGCACCGTGGTGCACGTGTGCAAGGGCACCGCGTGCCATGTGCGCGGCGCGCAGCTGCTGGAAGACGAGCTGTGCCGCGAGCTGGACATCCGCGTCGGCGCCACCACCGAGGACATGAAGTTCACCCTCAAGACCGTCAACTGCGTGGGAGCGTGCGCCATGGCCCCGGTCGTGCTCGTCGACGACCAGTACCACGCCGAGGTCAAGCCCTCGGACATCAAGCGGCTGCTCAAGAAGGCCGGCGAGCGCGCGGTCAAGCCCGCCGCTCCGAGCCGTCGCGTCTCGGTCGACGAGCCCACGCAGCCCTTCGCATCACCAGCCGCGCTGCGAGCGCGCGCGGCCGAGGTCGCCGCGATCGCCCAGGCGTTGCAGCGCTCGGTGCGCGTGTGCGGCGGACCGGGCTGCTTGGCGGCCGGCGCCCGCGAGGTGCGCGACGCGCTGGAGACGGCCGCGGCCCAGCTGGGCCTGCGCATGGACGTGAGCCTCGAGGCCTGCCGCGACAATCACCGTCCTTCGCTGCTCACGCTCACCGGCTGCCAGGGCCTTTGCCAGCAGGGCCCGCTCGTGCACCTCATGCCCCAGGATACGCTCTACACGCACGTCAAGGCGTCGGACGCCCGCGACATCGTGCAGGCCATGCTCGACGACAAGGTCGTCGATCGGCTGCTGGGCGACGCGCCGGGACGAGCCGGCCACCCGTTCTACGAGGGGCAGGAGCTGCGGGCGCTGTCGCATTGCGGGCGGGTCGATCCGGACAGCCTGGAGGCGTATCTGGCCTTCGGCGGCTTCGCGGCACTGACCCACGCGATCGAGCATCGGAAGCCCGAACAGGTGCTCGACGCGGTGGATCGGAGCGGTCTGCGGGGTCGCGGCGGCGCGGGATTCCCCACCGGCCGCAAGTGGAAGTCGGCCCTGCGCGCGTCGCACAAGTCCGGCAAGGCGCCCTTCGTGCTGTGCAACGGCGACGAGGGCGATCCGGGCGCGTTCATGGATCGCGCGATCATGGAGGGCAGTCCCTACCAGGTGATCGAGGGCATGATCCTGGGCGCCTTCGCGCTGGGTGCACGGCAGGGCTACGTGTATGTGCGCGCGGAGTATCCCCTTGCGGTCGAGCGCATGCAGCGCGCCATCGACACTTGCCGCAAGGTCGGCCTGCTGGGCGACGGCATCCTGGGCAGCTCGCTTTCGTTCGACCTTCGCATCTCGCGCGGCGGCGGCGCCTTCGTGTGCGGCGAGTCCACGGCGCTGATGCGAAGCATCGAGGGCAAGGTCGGTGAGCCCCGCGCCAAGTACACTCGCTCGGTGGAGCGCGGCCTGTACGACGGTCCCACGGTGCTCAACAACGTGGAGACCTGGGCCCTGGTCCCGCGCATCGTGCTCGACGGCCCGGAGGCCTTTGCCAGCGTCGGCACCCGGCGATCCACGGGCACCAAGGCTTTCTCGCTCACGGGCAAGGTGCGTCGCACCGGCCTGGTCGAGGTGCCCATGGGCACCACGCTGCGCAAGCTCGTTTTCGAGATCGGCGGCGGCGTGCCGGAGGGTCGCACCTTCAAGGCCGTGCAGACCGGCGGCCCCTCGGGCGGATGCCTCCCCGAGAGCCACCTGGATCTTCCCGTGGACTTCGACGCGCTGACCGAGGCTGGCTCGATGATGGGCTCGGGCGGCATGATCGTCATGGACGATCGGACGTGCATGGTCGACGTGGCCCGCTACTTCGTGAGCTTCCTGCTCGAGGAGTCCTGCGGGAAGTGCGCGCCGTGCCGGCTGGGCCTGCCGCAGCTGGCGTTCTTGCTGGGAAAGGTCGCGCAGGGCAAGGCCGCACGCGCGGACCTGGACACCATCGAGGCGGTCGCCAAGTCGATGACCGACTGCTCGTTGTGCGGATTGGGCAAGAGCGCCGGCAACCCCGTGCTCTCCACGCTGCGCTACTTCCGCCAGGAGTACGAGGCGCACCTCGAAGGACGCTGCCCCGCCGGCGTGTGCCGCGATCTGATCCGCTACGAGATCGACGATTCCTGCACCGGCTGCCTGGCCTGCATCAAGCCCTGCCCCACCCACGCCGTCTCCGGCGAGCTCAAGCAGCGGCACCTCATCGACCAGTCCCTCTGTACGCGCTGCGGTATCTGCCAATCGGTCTGCAACTTCGACGCTGTGCGCGTGACGTCGGGAGCACACTCATGACGACCTCGCAACGGCCTTCGACGCTGGTGAGCCTGACGATCGACGGGCGGCGCGTGCAGGCGCAGGAAGGGAGCTTCGTGCTCCAGGCCGCGCGAGCCGCCGGCATCGAGATCCCCACGCTGTGCGATCACCCCGATCTGGAGCCGGTCGGCGCATGCCGGCTGTGCATGGTCGAGGTGACGCACCCCGATTGGAACGGGTGGAAGGGATTGATGACCTCGTGCCTGTACCCGGTTGCGGAAGGCATCGAGGTCTCCACACGCAACGATGCGGTGCTGCAAGCACGCCGCGGGGTGCTGTCGCTCCTTCTCGCCCGCTGCCCCAACTCCAAGGTCGTGCGCGATCTCGCCACCAAGTACGGCGCATCGACCGACGGCCTGCAGGTCGATCCCGGCGCCGACAACTGCATCGTCTGCGGGCTGTGCACGCGTGTGTGCGAATCCTACGCAACCAGCGCGATCACCACCTGCTTCCGCGGCACTCTCAAGCGCGTCGGCACCTTCGTGGACGCGCCCCCCGAGGACTGTGTCGGCTGCGGCGCCTGCGTGTCCGTGTGCCCCACCGGCCACCTGCACGGCGAGCGTACCGCCGAGGGCTACCACGTCTGGGGGCGAACCTTCGCGCCGGCCGTCTGCCAGGTCGACGAGTCGCGCTGCATCGGCTGCGGCGCCTGCGAAGAGGCCTGCCCCTTCGACGTCGCGCGCGTGAGCGTGCGCAAGGGCGGCACGCTGGTCGCCGGCATTGCCGCCGAGCACTGCCGGGGCTGCGGCGCCTGCGTCGGTGCATGCCCGTCGGCCGCCATCTCCCCCGCAAAACCCTTCCCGCCGCTAGCGCCCAAGCAGCGCGGCGATCGCGTCGGCGAGGTCGTGGTGGCCTGCACGCGCTCGAACCTCGCCGACCACATGCCCGAGCACGCTGCCCTCATCGAGCGGCCATGCACCGGCTGGACCAACGTGCCGTCGCTCCTCGAGCCCTTCGCGCGGGGTGCGCGCGGCGTGCTGGTCCTGGGTCGCCATGAGAAAACTTGCCGTCTCGATGGCGGCGAGCAGTCCGCCCGTGAGCGCGTGCAGCAGGCACGCCAGCTCCTGGAGCTCATCGGCATGCACCCCGACCGGCTCTCGTTCGACGAGCCCGAGCGCGGCGCAGCCGGCCCCCGCATCGCCGTTCGCAGCTTCCGCGCATCGCTCGACAAGCTCGGAGCCAATCCGTTGCGCACGCCGCCACCCGACGACATCCTGGGCGACGGCGGCATCGACGGCACGCTGTCGCTGCTCGAGTGGTTGAGCCTGCGTGCCGAGATCGAGCCGAGCCCGTCTGCCTGGTTGCGCCGTCATGGGCTGCCCTCCACGCTGCCCGGCACTCCGGTGCTGCTCTCCGGCGCGCTTCCGTTCTTGTCCGTGCTCGCCGGGGATCTGGCCAGGCCCATTCGTCTGCCCGACACCATCGCAGCCGCCCTCGAGGTGCTGACGTTCTTCGGCTACGCCCATACCGGCGTGCAGCTCGGTCCCTGGCGCGGCTCCATCCGTCCCTCCGCAGCAGCCGCCTACCGCGACGGCCGCCCTGTCTTTGCCTTGTGCCGCGTGCACAACGAGGCGCTGACCAAGGCCGGCTTGCACGTGGTCTCGATGGACGATCTGCTCATCGAGCGCGGCGCCCAACTGCCGCGCCCGCCGGCCGCCGCGGCCGTGGCCTGCGACGCTTCGGACGACAGGCAAGTACGGCTGATCGAGAGTCTGGGCTACACGGCTGTCGACGTGGGCCCCGATCCACTGCCCGACAGCTACAGCTATTCTCCCGCACAGCGGCACCTGGCCGACGAGCGTCTGCGCCGTGGCGAGCATCAGGGCGCGGTCGCCGTGCTGGTCCATGGGCCGCGAAGCCTCGCCCGGTGGGCCATCGTTTGCCGCGATGGAACCTGGCGTCAGAGCCGCATGCTGCCGGTGACCGGTTCGCAGCTCGCGCGCCTGCTGCTCGCGCGACGGCCTCTGACCCGCAACGCGCTGATCCAGCCGCCCAGACCCGGCGCGGCGACGTCGCGCACCGAGTCCGCACGGGCCTCCCAGGAGGTGGCGTCATGAGCACCTCGCTTCGCATCACCGATCACCCGATCCTGCCCCCGCTCGAGGAGCCGTCCGTTCGATTCACGTTCAACGGACAGCCGATCCTCGCGCGCCGCGGCGAGATGATCAGCTCGGCGCTCTTCGCCGCGGGCATCACCGCCTTTGGTCATCACCACCGCGACGGCGCCGCGCAGAGCATCTTCTGCGTCAATGGCCAGTGCTCCCAATGCACCGTGCTGGTCGACGGCCGTCCGCTCAAGTCCTGCATGACCGCCGCCACCGAGGGCATGGTCGTGCGAAGCTGCGACGGTCTCCCTTCGCTGCCCGAAGACCGTCAGCGCCTGCCGATGGGCCGTCCGGGCGAGCATCGCACTCGCGTGCTGGTGCTCGGCGGCGGTCCGGCCGGCCTGAGCGCCGCCATGGAGCTGGGCCGCGCGGGAATCGATGTGCTCATCGTCGACGACAAGCCCGCGCTCGGCGGCAAGCTGACCCTGCAGACTCATCAGTTCTTCGGATCGGTGGCCGATTGCTGGGCAGGCACGCGGGGCATCGATATCGGCCATATCCTCGAGAACGAGATCGACAGGCTGCCGACGGTCACCGCCTGGCGAGACAGCACCGCGGTGGGCGTGTTCGGCGACCGCAAAGTGGGAGTCGTGACCCCGGACGGCTATCGGCTCGTGGAGTTCGAGGCGCTGCTGGTATCGCTCGGCGCCAGGGAGAAGAGCCTCTCGTTCCCTGGCTGCGATCTGCCGGGTGTCTACGGTGCAGGCGCTTTCCAGACGCTGGTCAATCGCGACCAGGTCAAGGCCTGCGACAAGCTGTTCGTGCTCGGCGGCGGCAACGTGGGCCTGATTGGTGCCTATCACGCGCTGCAGGCGGGCATCGACGTGGTCGGCCTGGTCGAGGCCTTGCCCGAGGTGGGCGGCTACAAGGTTCATGCGGACAAGCTCAAGCGCCTCGGCGTGCCGATCTGGACCCGCCACACCGTGCTCCGCGCGGAAGGGCGCGATCACATCGAGCGGGTGACCATCGCCGCGATCGACGATCGATTCAACCCGATAGCGGGCACCGAGCGCACCTTTGAGGTCGACACGCTACTCATCGCGGTGGGCCTGAGCCCATGCGACGAGCTGCTCGCGTCGGCCAAGGCCGCCGGCTTGAAGGTCTATGCGGCCGGCGACACGGCCGAGATCGCCGAGGCCTCCGCCGCGATCTTCAGCGGCCGCATCACGGGACGGCAAATGGCGACGGACCTGGGCGTGCCGGTGGAAATCCCGGAGCACTGGCCGTCGCTGGCCGAGACCTTGCGGAGCCGTCCGGGGCCGGTGGCGAGATTCGAGCCGCGGGACCTTGCCTTGCGGGTGCACCCGCTGATCCGCTGCATCCAGGAGATCCCGTGCGACCCGTGCCGCGAGGCGTGCCCCGAGCACCTGATCTCGCTGCAGGGCGACTCCATCTTGAACCTGCCGACGTTCGAAGGCTCTTGTCTGGGCTGCGGCAAGTGCGTGAGCGTGTGCCCCGGACTCGCCATCAGCCTCGTCATCAACGACTACGATCCGACGGGCGAGACGGCGCTGCTGATGCTGCCCTTCGAGTTCAACCTCGACCGGGTGCCCCTGGGCCAGCAGGTCGATACGGTAGACTTCGACGGCGAGCCGGTGGGCAAGGGCACCGTGGTCGCGGTGCGCGAGCGGCCCGAGCAGAACCACCGGCATTTGGTGCTGGTCGAGGTGCCGGCCGTGGACAAGCTGCGCGTCGCGGGCTTCCGCATTCGCGGGCCCTCGGTTCCCCTGGAGAAGGTGCCGGCGCCGCTCGACGGCGAGGATCCGATCGTGTGCCGCTGCGAGCGTGTGCGAAAGAGCCAGATCGTGGCGGAGATTCGCGCCGGCGTGCGCGACATGAACCAGCTCAAGGCCCTGGCCAGGTCCGGCATGGGCGGCTGCGGCGGAAAGACCTGCACCGAGCTGGTCCGTCGCGTCTTCCGCGAGGAAGGCGTTCCCCTGGCCGATGTCACCGCCGGCACCATCCGCCCGCTGGTCGCCGAGACTCCCCTCGAGGCGTTCGTTCACATCAAGGAGGCCGACCATGACTGAGACGTTCGACGCCATCGTCGTTGGCGCAGGCTCGGTCGGCGTGCCGTCGGCCTACTACCTGGCTTCCCGCGGATTGAAGGTGCTCGTGATCGACCGCCGCACCGCCGTGGGCCAGGGCGAGAACAAGGCCGCGATCGGCGGTGTGCGCGCCACCCACTCCGACCCGGCCAAGATCCTGCTGTGCACCCGCACGCTCCAGGCCGTCAGCACCTGGAAGCAGGACCACGGCGACGACATCGGCTGGAAGCCGGGTGGCTATTGTTTCCCTGCCTACAGCGAAGCGGTCGAATCCACGCTCAAGGGACTGCTGCCCAAACAGCGCGCCTACGGCCTCGTCAACGACTGGGTCGATGCCGACGCGATCGACGAGTTGGTGCCCGGCATCGAGCACGAGAATCTTCGCGGAGGCACGTACTCGCCGGGCGACGGCCAGGTCTCTCCGCTGCTGCTGCCCGTCGTGCTCATCCGCCATGCGCTGCGCATGGGCGCCGAGCTGCACGTCAAGGAGCGCGTCGTCGAGTATCTGATCGAGGGCGGCGCGATTCGGGGCGTCAAGACCGACCAAGGCACGTACTGGGCTCCCCGCGTGATCGTGGCGACCGGCTCGGACGCCTCCCGCGACGGCGAACTGCTGGGCATTCCGATTCCCGTCCAGCCCGACAGCCACGAAGCGGGCATCACGGCGCCCGTCGAACACTTCATCAAGCCGCTCGTCGTCGACCTGCGCCCGGGAGCCGATGGCAAGACCGCCAACTTCTACTTTGGCCAGAACCACGAGGGACAGATCATCTTCTGCTATACGCCCAAGGAGCTGTTCGTCGGCACGGACCACACGAGCCAGAGCGAGTTCCTGCCCATCCTGGCGGCGCGCATGATCGGCCTGGTGCCGCGCCTGCGCCACCTGCTGGTGCGCCGCGTGTGGCGAGGCTGCTATCCGATGACGCCCGACGGCGTGCCCATCGTCGGCAATGTCGAATCCATCCAGGGGTTGACGCTGGCCGTAGGCATGTGCGGCCAGGGGTTCATGCTCGGCCTGGGCGTGGGCCAGGAGGTCGCCTCGCTGGCCGTCGACGGCCGCTACGAGCTTCCGCCGGAAGCGTGGAACGCTCTCAAGTACGAGCGGGACTTCTACGCGGCAAAGAAGGAAGCGCTCAAGTAGTCCGTCGTCTCACGCCGAGCCGCGACGGCGTCGCAGCAGCGCCAACACGCCGAGCCACGCCAGACTCCCGAGCGCGGTCGGCGAGGTGCCGGGCGTGCTGCAGCCGCAGCCCGAAGACGTGGACGCGGACGTGTCCGGCGTCGCAGGCTCCGCTCCCGCATCGCCGGTCCCGGCATCCTGGCCATCGGCATCCGCCACCTCCGCGTCCGCGCCAGGTGCGGCATCCGTCGCGGCGTCGTCCGCGCCGGCATCCGCGCCAGCGTCCACCAGCGCATCGCACGGACCGGCCGTCAGGTTGATCTGGATGGAATCGCTGCGCACCGCATTGCCCACCACCGCCGTGACCGTCACCGCGTGCACGCCCGGCGTGACCCCGGTCGTGTCCATCGTTCCCGTGTAGATTCCCTGCGGACTGGCCGCCGGCTGAAGCAGCCCCATCGCCGAGGCGTCCAACGACACCGTGACCGACGAGACCGGGTCGCGCGCCACCACCAGCGCGCGCACCGGGTTGTCCTTCCTGTCGCCGCACACGTCGTACGCGTAAGGGTTCTTCTGCGCTCCGTACGCCAGGTAGTCGCCGTCGTAGGAGACACCCAGGTCCTTGCCCGCGGGAATGCCTCCGCCCTGCAGGTTGATGTCGACCGGCGCCGTGATCGCCACGAACGGCCAGGGGTTCGTCGTGTCCGTCGTCCTGTAGATGAACGCGTTGTGGTCGACGATGCCCACCCCGATGTTGCTCTCGTACTTGGTCTGGTCCCACGCGTCCAACGAGCTGCGATCGACCGAGGGCTGGCTGCCGAACTTGCCGATCTGCTCGGTCACGATGTTGCCCTGCATGCTCTCCTTGTACTGGTGCACGTGGCCGTGCAGGTAGAACGCGCCCGCGCTCTCGAGCAGCGGCACCACGTCACCCACGTTCGACGGCGGGTTGTCCGCTCCGCCGATGCCGAGCTTGGTCTGGGCGTCCGTGATGCCGTGCGGAACCAGATGATGGTGCGCGAACACGAACACCAGCTGCGCCGACTTGTGCGCGTCGAGCCCGGCCGTCAGATCGTCGACGTTGGTGAACGACGGGTTGCCGAAGGAGAACGGCGTGTCGAAGGTGCCCGCGCTGTTCATCGCGACGAAGTAGTAGTCGCCCAGCGGCGTGGTGTACGTCGTGTCCGAGAAGAGCTTACCGGTCGCCTGCCCCTGCATCGAGTTGGACAAGTAGTGGGACAAGCCGTGATCGCCGTAGCCGTCGTGGTTGCCCGGCATGTCGAAGTAGAACGACGACGTCACGTTGGAGTCGGCGATGGCCGACTTGTAGAGGTCCCATTCGCCCTGATCCTGGCCCGACGTGGGAATCCCCAGGAGGCTGCCGTCGGTCAGGTCGCCCGAGGCGAAGACCGCGAACGGCGCGATGACGTCGACGGCTTCCCCGAGAGCGAACTGCAGGTTGTCGGTGGGCACCGAGGTGCTGGTGTCCACGTGCAGATCGGAGATGTGCATGAACCAGAAGATCCCGTCGGTGTCGGCCGCGTAGTAGCGCGACGTGGGCCCGCCGGCGGAGGCGGTTGCGGACAGCGCGAGAGACCCGAGGAACAATCCACCAGCAACAAGACAACGACGCATCAGAAGCCTTCCTTCGACGGGGAATGAAGGCGCAAGTGTACCACGACGAACGAGGCGGTTCACGGGGTGGGCGCCCCGTATCGGCCCCGTGGGTGCTCGACGCATTCGAAGCGGTAGTGGGGGTCCAGGTGCGCACCGAAGCCCATGCGGCCGTTCGAGGCTCGGGACGCCGTGTGGCCTCGCGGCTGTCGGTGCGGGATTGCGGGACAAGACTACGATTGTGACAGACGCTGGACAGCGATTCGAGCTGCGACACGTCCACGCGCACGCGGCTGTCTTCGCACGACGGGTCCGCAGCGAGTTCCCGTGCAGCGAACTCGCCAGATTCTTGCTCCGGGCAGGTTGCCGCCGGCGTAGCATGCCGGACAGGCCCCATGGCACAGAAACGTCCCGACCACGACGAGTCCTCGACCGAAGAGGTCAGTCGCCTGCGTGCGCGTATCGCCCAGCTGGAGGCCGCCGAGCGTGGGCTGCGCGAGGCGCAAGAGCGGTTCCGCATCGTGGCCGGGCAGACCGGGCAGGTCTTGTACGACTACGACATCGCCAGCGGGAGGATCGCCTGGGACGGCGCTATCGAGGCGATGACGGGCCACAGCCGCGAGGAGTTCCGGCAGGTCGACATCGCTGGCTGGGAGGAGCGTATCCACCCGGACGATCGAGCGACTGTCATGCAGATAGTCGGGGAGGTGATGCGCAACCCGCGCCCCTATCGCGCGGAGTACCGGTTCCGTCACAAGCTTGGTCACTACACCGTAGTGGAGGACAGCGGCGTGTTTGTGTCGGGGGGGGAAGGTGCACCCGCGCGATTGCTGGGCACGATGAGGGACATCTCGCAGCGCCGCAAGGTCGAGCAGGCGCTCGAGGAGTCCGCCGCGCGCTATCGCGCCATCTTCGAGGGCACCTCCGAGGGCATCATGATCGCCGAGGTGCAGAGCACGCGGTTCATCTACGCCAATCCCGCGGCGTGCCGGATGCTGGGCTACGAAGAGTCCGAGATCCGGGGTCAGCCCATCGCCTTCATCCACCCCGAGGCGGACCTGCCCCACGTGCGCTCCGAGTTCGACGCCCAGGCGCGGGGCGAAAAGCAGCTTGCGCTCGAGGTCCCCTGCCGCAGGAAAGACGGCTCCGTGTTCTTGGCCGACGTCAACACGGCGCTGGCCGTCATCGACGGCCGCCCGTGCAACATCGGCTTCTTCACCGATCTGACGCCGCGGCATCGCGCCGAGGAGGAACGTCGACGACTCGAGGCGCAGATGCAGC
Organism: Myxococcales bacterium; assembly: GCA_021847645.1. GTDB lineage: Bacteria > Myxococcota_A > Polyangia > Polyangiales > Polyangiaceae > JAJZQG01. The sequence goes on along the minus strand of JAJZQG010000095.1, from coordinate 15,807 downwards.
AGACCCAGAAGCTCGAGAGCCTGGGCCTGTTGGCCGGCGGGGTGGCGCACGACTTCAACAACCTGTTGCTGGCCGTGCTCGGCAATGCGGAGCTCGCATCGCGCTCGTTGCACCAAGAGACCGCGGCCAAGAGCCACCTGGACGCCATCGTGCTGGCCTCGCACCGCGCCGCGGACCTGTGCCGCCAACTGCTCGCCTACGCCGGAAGGGGCAAGGTGCAGCTCGTGCCCGTCGACCTCAACGAGGCCATCCTCGAGACCACGCGGCTGCTGCAGGTCTCGATCTCCAAGAAGATCGACCTGCAGTACGACCTGGCCGAGACCTTGCCCGCCGTCGAGGCCGACCCTGGCCAGATCCGCCAGATCCTCATGAACCTGGTGCTCAACGCCTCCGAGGCCATAGGCGAGCGCAGCGGCGTCATCCGCATCACCACCGCCCGCTTCGCCTGGACCGGGTCATCGACCGAACCCCGGCGCTGGATGCCCGCCGCCCCCGAGATTGGCGACTACGTGGCCCTGAGCGTCAACGATGACGGATGCGGCATGGACGCCGACACGCTCGAACGCATCTTCGACCCGTTCTTCACCACCAAGTTCACCGGACGGGGCCTTGGCTTGGCCGCCGCCTTCGGCATCGTGCGCGCCCACCAGGGCGCCCTGAGCGTGCAAAGCAGCCCCGGACAGGGCACCGTGTTCACCATCCTGGTACCCGCGTCCGCCAACCGGCTCGCGCACTCCCGCGACGACTCCTCGCAGGTCGCCTGGCAGGGAGCGGGACGCGTGCTGCTCGTCGACGACGAAGAGGTCGTGCTCGACGTCGGCAAAGGGATGCTCGAGCATCTGGGGTTCTCGGTCGTGCTGGCTGCCACGGGGCGCCAGGCGATCGAGGTGCTGCGCGGCGACCCCTCGAGCTTCGTTTGCGCCATCCTCGACGTGATGATGCCCGAGATGGGCGGCGACGAGGCCCTCGTCGCGCTGCTCGACATTCGCCCCGACCTGCCCGTGATCGTCGCCAGCGGCTACGGCCGGGAAGAGATCGCACGCAGGTTTCCCCAGGGTGCGGTCGCCTGCTACCTGCAAAAGCCCTACGCGATTCCCGAGCTGCAGCGAGCCCTGCGCGCGATGCTGCCCCGCACCTGACGACGCCGCCCTGACCGGGCTTCAGTAGATCGCCGAGTCGTCGCCGTCCGTCACCACCACGTACACGATCGTGTCACCCTTCAAGGTCGCGTCGAGCTGATCCCAGACCGATATGTACACGTCGGCACATTGCTGGGTGGCTGCCACCACCCCGAGCATCGATCGCTCCCACGCATCGGCCGGCACCGCGTTTGCCGCGCTCAGCGGGATGTCCCCAAGCTTCTTGGCGAGCAACGTCTGCGCCTCCGCCACCGTGCACGGGGCGGTCGGCGGATAGTGATAGGCGCGCGTCACGCTGACTCCCACTTTGCGCGAGTCGATCAACACCAGCTCGTCGGTCTTCTTGCCGGCCGTGTCCGTGTAGTCAATCTCGCCTTCGCTCTTGAGCAGCGTGGCAAACTCGCAACGTGCGAGTACGTCGTACGCTAGCGCCTCGGAATCGACCGAGCTGCCCCCGAGGTTGCCGTCCGCCACGATCTTCTGCCCGCCAGGCGTCAGCTGCGTCGCATCCCAGCCCGTCGTTCCCAGATCCACGGTCTCGGTCATCAGGAACGGCGTCGACGAGTTCCACACCGCGTCGTCCAGCTCGTTGCACGCGCAGACCACAGTGCCCAGCCCGTCGAGCGGCATGCACGCCGCTGCCTCCCCCGCCGCCGAGTCCGCCGCGGCTTCCTGCGGCGCGTCGGGCTGCCCGCCGTCCACCCCCTGGCCTGCCTCTTCCGTGTACCCGTCCGCCGACCCATCCTTCCCCGATGCGACGTCCTGCTGCGGCGCGTCCTCAACAATGGCCGCATCCTCAACGATGGCCGCATCCAAGCCGGCGTCATCGCTGCCTGTTTCGAACGCAGCGTCGTCGGCCGGCTGGCCCGACGGCGCGGGGTGGCCGTCTTCCGACGAGCAGCCTGCCGCGCAAGACAGGACCACGGAGCACAGACCGAACAGCGTTTGCCGAATCCACCTCATGCGCAGCTCCAGGCAGGAGCGCCGACGGTAGGCGATCGACCCGGGAGGCGCAATCGAGGCCTCCATGTGGGGTGTGAACAAGCCCCTTGGTGATCTGAACGTTGCGCTCGCCGCTGCGCTCTCGACCGTCCACCATGGGCCTCATGCGCCGCTGCGACGCATTCGCGGACCCCGTGTGGCCCCGGGTTGTGGCGTCGGCTTGAGGAATGCCCTCATTTCGTCCTGCGCACGTTTTGGTGCTCGCGCTCGAGCGGATGCTACATGCCGCGGAACCATCCACGACACACGAGGGCGGTCCTCGGAATCCCCCCGGTCTCAACGTGGGATCGAGCATGAGCGCGAAAACGAGGGGATGCATCAGGGCGTCGGCACTTGCCTGGCCCGGGCTTGCGGCGTCGCGCCGCTTCGTCCGGTAACGGCCTCAGGCCCTCGCGGGGGACAACCCGCCGAAGGCCGAGCTCGGTGGGGCGCCCTCAGGGGCGGTTCGCCTGGCATCGGCGCAGGTGGCGGATCCGCCGCAAAAGTGGCGGCCGCCACCTATCGCACGCAAAATCTGTTGAAAAATCGCGGCCGGTTGGGTGGCACGGAACTCGCTTCGTGGTCGGCAAGCCCACGTGAGTGCGCATGAACGTGGGCTCGGCTGTTTGACAGACGAGCGGATGGACATGGGACGGTAGGGATTGTCCAGGCGGCTGCGGCTGGCCGTGGTCGCCGTGGGTAAGTGGCGGGTTTTGACCTAACGGAGGTGCCACACCGAGTTGCCGGAGAGGCTGGGTCCACGAAATGAGGACCAGCCCCGGCGGACGGGGCGTTGCGATCGGCCCCGGGTGCGAAATGGAAACAGACACCCGGCAGGCTGGAGAAGCGGCGATACCCGGCGGGCGGACGTGTGCCTTGAGATCCCAATCGGCTCAACACCTTCTGAGCCCAGCCAGCATCCCGCTCGGCAAGCCGCCCACCATGGGCAAGGCGCTCGCGCTGTTCAACCCGCGTGAGGCTCTCGCCGCGAATCGTCCCGGCGCCCCTCGCCGTCGACGCCCTCAAATAGCTCTCATCACCCCTGTCCCCGCGACAAACCCACTGCACGGCGTTTGCCCCGACCGGCCGGAACGGGGTTGACCCCGTTCCGCCGGGGTTAACCCCGCTGCCCGGCAAGTCCACTACTTCGGCTGCCCCAAGCGCACCGCCATGATTCTCTTGCCGCTCATCACAGCCTTCATCACCACGAGCAGTTCGCCCTCAAACCCCCTTGCCCGTGGTGTGTCTCGTACGCGCAACTGCCGCCGCCGTCGTCGCTGACAACTCCCCTGACACGCGGGGAGGAGCGCAATCAGGGAACCATCGCGGCGCGCTGCTCGACAGCGTTCCAGTTGATAAACTCCCAGAATGCGTTGAGGTAGTCGCCACGCTTCGTGGCGTAGTCCAGGAAGTACGCGTGCTCGAACACGTCGAGAATGAGCAGGGGAATCACCCCGATGGGCGTGTGGTTCATGTGCTGCTCGAGCAGGAACACGTGCGTCTTCTTGTCGAGCACCGAGTAAGCCCAGACCGCCCAGCCGACCGGCGCCACCTTGCCCGCATCCAGCAGCTCCTTCTTGAACGCGTCGAGCGAACCGAAGTCGCGCTCGATGAGCTTCCTGACCTTGTCTCCCGGCTTGGTCGTGCCGTTCTCCGCGAGATTCTCGAAGTACATCTGGTGCAGCAGCGCACCGTTGTGTGCCCAGGTCTCGCGTCGCTTGAGCTCGCCCCACTCGGAGAAGTGCGGGTTGGCCTTCGAGCTGTCCGCCTTCTTCAGCGCCTCGCTGATCGAGTTGTACTGACTGACGTAGCCCTTGTAGAGCACGTCGCGGTGCTCCTGCAGCTGACGGTCCGAGATGCCCTTGAGCTTGCCTTCCAGGGGGAAGTTCTTGAATTCGACTGCCATGGGATCCTCCACTTTGGTGCGCACGTTCGCGCTGCGTGTCAGTTCCGATGCACGACGAACGTACCGCGGTTCGCGTGAACCTTTCGCGCATTATCTTGATGCAACAGGCTGGTTTCGCGTTGCGCCCGAGACAGCCATTGGTGCTGCAAACTGTGGACGGACGCAGGGCGACCTGAACATCGATCTCACCAACGTGGCCTTCCGGCGTTCAGCTTCCAGCCGTCAGCGTTCATCAAGACCGCCGCCGCTCGCCGATCCCACGGTCAGCTCACGCGTGAAGTCCCCCTTGGCTGACCGCTGCTCGCTGCTCGCTGCTCGCTGACCGCTGCTCGCTGACCGCTGACCTACCCCTCGTATTCACATCTCGCGTCCTGCGTCTCCCAGACCGTCACGCGCTTGAGCATGGGCAGGTTCGGCTTGACGTTATCCCAGACCCAGCGCGTGAGATTCTCGCACGTGGGGTTCTGCAGGCCCTCGAGATCGTTGAGCACCGCGTGGTCGAGACGCTCGCGCAATGGATTCCACACCCGGTCGATGTCGCCAAAGTCGATAAGCCAACCGGCCTGCTCGTCGATCGGGCCTTCGAGCGTCAGCTCGATCCGATAGCTGTGCCCGTGCAGACGGCCGCAGCGGTGTTCCCCCGGCACGCGTGTGAGCCGGTGCGCCGCTTCGAACCTGAATTCCCGAACCAGACGAACATTCATGGTGTGATGAGCATCGTCTCTTAGCACCGCGCCGAGGATTGCCAAGGGTTGGCGCGCCGATCCGCGGCCCACACCATCTGCGGCGTCGACATCACCTGCCCCGCTGTTGTACATGCCCGCCGTGGCTCCGCATCGCGTCCTCATCGTCGGTGCCGGGTTCGCCGGCTTCGCACTCGCGCGAGCGCTCGATTCGCTGCTCACGCGCCTCGGCCGCGTTCCCTTGCAAGCCACCCTCATCGCGGCCAGCCCCTTCGCCCAGCTCTCGCCCCTGCTGCCCGGAATCATCTCCGGTTGGGTCGAACCCTGGCAGGCGCTCGTTCCGCTCAAGCCCTCCCTGCGCCACATCGACTGGCTCCACGCTCGCGCCGTCGCTCTCGACCCCGCGTCCCGGACGCTGACCGTCGACACGCCGCCGTCCGTGGGCCCGTCCGATCCCCATCCCCTCGCGTTCGACGACCTGGTCCTGGCCGTCGGCACCGCACCGTCGGTGCACCAGGTCGAGGGCGCACCGGCGCGTGCGCTGCCTGTTGCGTGTCTTCACGACGCGATTCGCGTGCGCAACCGCCTGGCGGACGCGCTCGACGCCGCCTCTGTCGAGCATAGCTCGCGCCGGCGACGCGCGCTGCTGACCGTGGCCGTGTTGGGCAACAGCTCTCGCGCCTGTACGGCCGCCCTGGAGTGCGCGGCGCACCTTCGCGATGCCCAGCAGCACTTCCCGCGCATTCGCCCCGAGGAGCCTCGCGTGCTGCTCGTCTCCTCCAGCGCGCGCGTCTGCGAGGACCTGCCTCCCCGCGACGAGCCCGCCGTGCTGCGCTTGCTCGCGTCCGTGGGAATCGAGGTGATGACGCATCGCAGGCCGCTGCACGTCGCAGACCGACATCTGGTCGTGCAGACACCCACGGACGACAGCGAGCTGCTCGACACGCGCACGGTGGTGTGGACGATGCCCGGCGCACCGGCCGCGCTGCTCGCGGACCGCGCCGCTTGGATGGCCGAGCACGGTCGCCTTCGCGTCGACGAGACGCTGCGCGTTTCGGGTGTTGCGAACCTGTTCGCCATCGGCTCTTGCGCAGCCGCACCGGCTCAGAGCGGGCAGCGGTCTGCGGATTCGCCGACGCGGGTGCTGGCCGAGGCACGCGCGTTGGCGCGCAACCTGGTCGCTCGCGCCCGGGGACACGCGTTGTTGCCGTTGAAGGAGCCGCTGCTCGACGCGCTCGCGATCGACCGGGACTGGGGATGGGCCGCGCTCGGATCGCGCCGGCTCTCCGGGCGCGCCGCCGCGTGCATCGCGCGAAACCTCGTGGTGGGGCTCGCTCCCCGCTGGTCGCAGCGCCAGGCCGTGCGCGTTTCGTGGGCCCTGCACCGCCTTTCCCCTCCGGCCATGGCGCCGCGTCTGCAGCCGGCCTTGCCCTCGCTCGTTCTGACCGGCGTGCCTCCGGACGTCACCTCCCGGCCCATCGATCCGCCCGGCTTTCCCGCCACGCGCCCCTGACCAGCGCGGCTCGCCACCACGCCCACTCGCCGTGCAACAGGCACATGGTTCGTCTGCTTGCTATGATTGCTCCGTCATGCGCTCTCTGTCCCTCTCTGTGCTCGCCTCCTCGCTGGTGCTGTCCGCGGTCGGATGTTCGGCGACCCCGCCGCCCCGGTGGGCCAGCGGCGGTGCTCCCATGGAGATCGCGCCGGCCGTCTGGCATCGCGGAAGTGGCACGATCTTCCTGGGCAAGGACGGCAAGGTCACCGAGGACGGCGACGTGCTGTTCGTGGTGGACGCGGCCGGGCGGGTCTACGAGGACGACGGCGATCCCATCGCGGTGGTGCAGCCCGACGGCTACCTCGTGGGCACGGACAACACGGCCATGGGACAGCTGGGGCCCGTGACCGCTGCATTTCCCGGGAGTGATCAGGCGTGGCTGAGCATCGGCCCACGCGGCGAGGTCACGCGCTACGACACCGACGGCACGCGCAGCCACCAGGGCTACTGGGAGGGATGCAACGGAGCGGTGGTGCGCACGTGCACGTTGATCACCCAGCTCATGGCGCTGCGGGAGTACGCGCGGCAGCCTCGCGTGTCGGTGGGCATCGGCTTCGGCGTGATGGTGCATTGACCGGCGATCGCTGCGCCGTAGCCTGCTCGGCGTCCCGCCCGATCAGCTCAGCGACGCCAGGAACTCGGCGATCTCGGCCAGGGACATGACGCGCGACGCCAACCCCGAGCGAATCACCGCGCCGGGCATGCCGTGCACGATGGCGCTCTGCTCGCTCTCGGCGATGACGATGCCGCCGGCCGCTCGGATCGCCTCGGCGCCCCGCACGCCGTCGTCGCCCATGCCCGTGAGCACCACGCCCACGGCGTGGGAATGCGCAGCTTGCGCGGTCGATCGGAACAGCCGGTCCACGCTCGGCACGTACCGCTCGAACGGCGCAGGCGGGAACACGCGCACCCGCATGGCCACCGCCGACGGCGAGCTCTCGACCTCCATGCAGCGTCCTCCCGGGCACACGTAGCCCATGCGCGCATAACCGAGGGCCCCGTCGTGCGCCTCGGCGATCCTCAGCGATCCGCGCCCGTCGAGCCGCTCGGCGAAGGCCCGTGTGAAGCGTTCGGGCATGTGCTGGGCGATGAGCAGGCAGAACGCCACGCGCTCGGGCAGGCGCGCGACGATCTCGGCGATCGCGGCGGGTCCCCCGGTCGAAGCGCCCACGGCGACCACAAAGCGCGGTGGCACGCGCGGACGCGACGCGGTCGCCGGCCGCGTCCTGTGCTTGACGGCTTGCAGCGCACCCGACGATGCCGCCGACGGCCGCAGGCTGCCCAGGTTGCGCGCCAGCAGCACCTTGGCCAGCACGTCCCGGCGAGCGGTCGCCGAACCTCGCAGGCCGCGCTCGGGCTTCTCCACGAAATCGATCGCGCCGAGCTCCAGCGCCTTGAACACGTTCGACTTCTCGCTGTGGCTCGAGACCACCACCACCGGCGTCGGCTGCCTCGCCATGGCGATGCGCAGGAACGTGAACCCATCCATCCGAGGCATCTCCAGGTCGAGCGTCACCACGTCGGGCTTGGTGTGCACCAGCTGCTGCAACGCTTCCTCGCCGTCCCCCGCCTCGCCCACCACCTCGACCTGCTCGCTGGACGACAGGATGTCGCGGATCGCCTGGCGGTTGGCCGCCGAGTCGTCGACGATCAGGACGCGCATGCGACCGGGAGCACCGTCGGCCGGGCTCATCGCCTGCGCCCCTTGCGGCCGTGCGCGCCGGGCTTGGGTGGAGCCGAGGCCAAGTGCGGCTTGCGGTAGACCACGTCCTGGTCGAGATGCACCGGGATGAACCGCGTAGGCTCGTGCAGCAGCGACTCGGCGTGGCCCAGCATCAGGTATCCGCCAGGTCGAAGCAGCTCGTAGATCGCCTCGATGACCCGGCAGCGCGCTTCGGGCTCGAAGTAGATCAGCACGTTGCGGCAGAACACCGCGTCGGGCTGCTCGAACTTGGGTCGCTCGTGGAGCGACACCAGGTTGACGAACCCGAAGGTGCACATTTGCCGCACTTCCTTGGCGACACGCAGCGCGTCGGCGTCCTGGGTGAAGAAGCGGGCACGGCGCTGCGGGGAAGTGCACCGGAACGAGCTCTCGCCGTACACGCCCTTGCGGGCTGCGGCCAGCCGCTGGCGCGAGATGTCCAGGCCGACCACGTGCAGCGCCCAGCCCACGAGCGCCTCGGATTCGAGCAGCGTCATCGCGATCGAGTACGGCTCCTCGCCCGTCGAGCAGCCCAGGCTCCAGCACGTCAAACGGCGTTGATGATGCAGATCCGCCGCCAGCACCGGCACGATCTCGTCGCGGAACCCCTGCAGCTGGTAGTCCTCTCGAAAGAAGTACGTCTCGTTGTTCGTCGCCGCCTCGAACAGGTGCTGCAGCTCGTCGTCGGCCTCGGCGCGGAATCGCAGATGGCGGTGGTAGTCGGCAAAGCTCGCCAGGCTCAGGAACTCGAGCCGCTCGCGCAGACGTCGCTCCAGCTGCCGCGCGCCTTCCGGCCCCAGCAGGATGCCCGTGCGCTCCCGGATGAGGTCCCGCAGCAGCTCGAATTCCCTGGCATCCATGACGGCATTTCGGGGCATGGTCCTGGTGGTCACGCCGGCAGCGACGCCCGCTCGATCAGCGGGGCAAGGGGAATCTGGAGCCGAGCGGGCTCGATGACATAGACCATCGCCGACTCGTGCGAGGCCACACCCACGATGCAGCGCGTGGCCTCTCCCCCGACCGCCACCGGCGCGGCCCGCACCTCGCCCGTCGTGCCGAACACGCCCGTGACCGCGTCGACCACCAGCCCCACCGGCCGCTCGCCCACGTCCAGCACGAGCCACTTGGTGCGACGCGTGAGCTCGGCTGGCGCACCCAGAAAAACCCGGAAATCGATGATCGGAATCACGTCGTCCCGGAACTCGGCGAGCCCCACGACGAACGGCGGCGCTTGGGGAATGGGCGTGGTGCGCGACGGGTTGACCACCTGGCGCACGCAGCCGACCCCGACGGCGTAGTGCGTGCCGCCGATGAGGAAGCCCACCAGGCTCTTTCGCAGATCGGGTCGTGCCCTGGCCGAGCGTGAGCTCATGGCGACGATTCTCCCAGCGCGAGGAACGGCTCGAGCCGCAGGACGACCACGAGGGCCTCTCCGATGCGCGCGATGCCGGCCACATGCTCGCCCGAGTCGGTGCCCAGGGATCTGCTGACCGGCTCGATCTCCTTGTCCGCCAGACGATGCACCTGCAGCACCTCGTCGACGTAGAGGCCGACGGGATCGCTGCTGCCCGCGGGCACCACCAGGATGCGCGCGTGGCGGGTGGGGTCCGTGCAGGCGAGCCGCAGCTTGCAGCGCATGTCCATCACGGTCAGCACGCGTCCGCGCACGCCCACGATCCCCATGACGAACGGAGCCGATCGGGGCACCGGCGTGACCGGGGGGATGCGCAGGATCTCGCCGATCCGGCCGATCTCCAGCGCAAACAGGCCGGTGTCCAGACGGAACGCCAGGTACTCGGTGAGCTGCTGGCGCTGCGCGCGCGGGCGCCGATCCTTGGCGCGAACGTCCATCGCGTCACCCATGTGCCGCTCCGATCGTCCGCGACAGCGACGAGCTCGCCAGCGCTTCCTCGAGCAGCGAGGGCACGTCGATCACCAGGCCGATGCGCTGGTCGCCGAGCTCAGTGGCGCCCGCGAACCCCGAGACCCCGCGCAGCGGCCCGCTGAGCGGCTTGATGACGATGTCCTGCCGTCCGAGGATGTGGTCGACCACGAATCCGCACCGCCGCGCGGCCGCCGCAGCCACCACCACCAGCAGCCGCCGGCTCGGATCGCGCGGCTCCGGAAGCTGGAACAGCTCGGTCAGCCGGCAGATCGGAAGCGACTCGCCCCTCATCGTCACGATCTCGCGCCCCTCGATCGTGCGCACCGACGCCCCGTCGAGCATCACGGCCTCCTGCACGCTCGACAGCGGAATGGCGTAGACGCTCTCGCCCACCCGCACCATCAGCGCCGCGATGATCGCCAGCGTGATCGGCAACGTGATCGTGAGCTTGGTGCCGATGCCCACCTCGCTGTGCACGTCCACCACGCCGCCCAGACGCCCGATGTTCGTCTTGACCACGTCCATGCCCACGCCGCGCCCCGACAGCTTGCCCGCCGCCTCCCGCGTCGAGATGCCGGGCACGAAGATCAGCTGCAAGGCCTCCTGCGGCGTCAGCACGGCCGCCTCCTCGGACGTGATGACCTCCCGCCGAAGAGCTCGCTCGATCAACGCCTGCCGGTCGATCCCCGCGCCGTCGTCCTCCACCTCGACCACGACCTGGTTGCCCTTCTGATACGCGTTGAGCGCGATGGTGCCCACGGGCGGCTTGCCCACCTGCTCGCGAACCTCCTTGGCCTCGATGCCGTGGTCGAGCGCGTTGCGCACCATGTGCATCAGCGGATCGCTCAGCTCCTCGCCGATGAGCTTGTCGACCTCGGTCTCGGCGCCCGTGATGACCAGGTTGACCTCCTTGTGCGCCTCGCGGCTCGCCTGCCGCGCCACCCGCGCCAGCTTCTCGAACACCTGGCCCAGCGGCACCATGCGCACCTCGAGCACGCCGGTCTGCATCGCTCCCAGGTGACGCTCGAACGCGTGCTGCAAGCGTCCGAGCTCCCGCGCCAGCTCGCGGTTGATCGGGTCGAGCCGCGCGCGGTCGACGATCCGAGCCAGGCCGCCGCGCACGATCGCCAGCTCGCCCAGCAGGTTCATCAGGTGATCGAGCCGCTCGATGTCCACGCGCACCGTCTGGGCGACCGATCGCAGCGACACCTCGCCCCTGCGGGCACGCGCCGCGGGCTGCGCCGCCAGCGACTCGGCGGGCCCGGGCATCAGCGACGTGCGCACCGGCGGGGTGGTCGGTGGCGCAGGCTCGACACTCTGCGGCTGCATCGACGCCGGCACGGGCGTCAGAGGCGACGCGGGCGCGCCCGTGGTCACCCGGCGGCGCGGAACCTCCTCGAGGGTCGCGCGCAAGTGCTGCAGCGCCTCGCCCACCTGATCGATGTCCGCACCGGACGCCAACAGGATCTCCAGCTCGATCGCGTCGGGCTCGGTCGCTTCGCCGGTCGGCAGGTAGGTCAGAATCTCGCCCAGCGGCTTGAGGCTGTTCTTGAGCGACTCGAGCCCGTCGTCGATCGTCGTCAGCAGGAACGAGACGCGAACCCGGTACAGGTTCAGGCCCGCGTCCACGCACGCCCGCAGACGATGCTCCTCGTACTGCGTGAGCACCGCGAGGATCCCGGGATCCAGATCGTAGGGCTGCGAGTTGCGTTCGGCTCCGTCGCGCCCGGCCCGCACCGATCGGACCGCGCGCATGAACGCCTCGTACTCGCCGTCGGCCTCCTCGGGACGCTGCGCCTTGTCCGCGGCGAGCACGCGGTTGTACAGCTCCACCGAGCGGAACAGCAGATCGAGCAGCTCGGCGGTGAGCGGCACACGGCCCATCCGCAGATCGTCGAGCACATTCTCCAGCTCGTGGGACATGGCCGACAGGCGCGTGGCGTTGAACATGCCGGCCAGGCCCTTGAGCGTGTGCACACCACGGAACACCGCATTGATCAGGTCCGGATCCGGCGGGCCCACCCGCGAGGTCGCGTCGAGCAGCAGCAGATCCCGCGACAGACGATCGATGATCTCCTGCGTCTCGGACAAGAACTCGTCCCTGGCCTTGTCCACCAGGTCGCTCATGGGCCCGCCGGCGTCCCGGCAGCCCGCGCGCACACGGCCACGTTGGGGTACATGCCAGTCATAGGTTGGGAATCGTAGCGCACTTCGGCCGAATCCTCACCACGGAGGCACGGCCCGGCGCGCGGGAGCTGCGTTGCCCGGCTCTAGCCGCCGAAGCTTCGCTCGAACAGGGCCTCGATGGCCTGGCGGCCCGCGGCGTCCAGATTCGCCGTGCCGGTGCCGGCGAACATCGGCGAGTCGATCACCGGCTCGACCGGCTTCCAGGCCTCGTCGATCCAGCGGAACCAGGCGTTGCGCTCCAGGTCGAAGACGTTGAGCTGCTTCTTCCAGCGGCGAGCCAGCTCCGCGCCCCAGCCCGTTCCGCCGCGTACCGTGTCGTCGGCCTGGATGCGCCCGACCACGAACACCTGCTGGCAAGGGCGGATCTGATGCCAGATGCTCTGAATCACCTTGCGGACCAGCGGCGCCTGCGGGAACACGCGCCGAAGCCGGTGCGAGACGTAACGCAGGCTCACGTCGCCCATCCTCAGCTCGGCGTCGCTCAAAAGCTGCAGGCCGCGCGATCGCACCCGGCTGGTATGCCCCTCGAAGCTGAAGACGATCTCGCGCAGGCCGTAGCGCTCGGCCATCTCGCCGAACGCCGCCTCCGCACCCCGCGCTCCGCCGCTGTGCAAGACGAACAGCTCGCGGTTGCGCGGATCGTGCCCGGACAGCCCCCGGCTCTGATCGATGAGCTGAAGGGTGACCGCGTCGAGCACCAGCGGCGGCGTGCCCGCCGGCCCTCGGTCGTGATCCTTGAGCACGCGGATCTTGACCTGCGCGCCCGACGGCTCCAGCGACAGGATCACGTCGACCAGCGAGGCGAACGGGGCAATGGCCGCAGGCAGCGAGGGACCCTGGGCCTCAGAGGGCGCTTGCGCGCGCAAGCTCAGCCACACTTCCGCCCCCAGCCCGGCCGCCAGCTCGTGCAGGCTCCGGACCTGATCGTCGGTCGCGTCGTCGAAGTCGAACCCCTCGAACAACACGACCTCGGGGTCACGGCCGAGCGCGCCCCTGGCCATGCCGCTGGCCTCGTTGAGCTTGGACAGCTTGAGGCTCGAGCCCGGCTGGCAGATCAGCAGGCGCCGACGCTCGAGCTCCAACAGCACGGTGCTCGCGTTCTCCAGCCCGGTCGATCGCTCGATCTCGTGGAACAGCTCGTCGTACCAGGCCCGCAGGTGGTTGACCGGTGCCTCGTTGGACACGTGCAGCACCACCTTGCCGCGCAGCAACGCGTCCAGCCCGATCTGCACCAGCGCCGCCGTCTTGCCCACGCCGGTCTGGCCCAGCACCACACCGACCTTGCCCAGCCCGAGCCCGCCGTGAATCGATCGCTCGAGCGCGCGGATGGGACTCCTCTCGATGACGTCTTTGGTGATCATGTCCTAATCCCTGCCGCTCTTGCGCTGCTGGTCCTGGTACTTCTTGACGAGCTCTTGGGCGATGGACTCCGGCACCGGAAGGTAGCGCGAAAACTCCATCGTGAACTCGCCCTTGCCCTGGGTCGACGACCGGAGCACCGTCGAGTAGCCGAACATCTCGGCCAGCGGCACCTCGGACTCCACGCGCACGAAGCCCGTGTCGTCCGTGGTTCCAATGATGATGCCGCGACGCTTGAGCAGCGTGCCGACCACGCCCCCCTGGAACTCCGTGGGCGCCTCGACCGCGACCCGCATCACCGGCTCGAGCACCTGCGGCTTGCAGCGCGCATACACCTGCCGCCAGGCCCCGCGCGACGCCTCCTGGAACGCGATGTCCGAGGAGTCCACCGCGTGCGCCGAGCCGTCGTCGACCACCACGCGGATGCCCACCACCGGAGCGCCGATCAGCGCGCCCTTGTGCAGCACCGACCGGAAGCCCTTCTCGCACGACGGGATGAACTCGCGAGGAATCACCCCGCCCACCGTCTCGTCGACGAACGTGAAGTCGTGGTCCGGGTCGATCTCGACGCGTCCGGCGACCCGAGCGTACTGGCCGGCGCCGCCCGTCTGCTTCTTGTGGGTGTAGTCGAACGAGGCCTGCAGCGTGATCGTTTCGCGGTAGGCCACACGCGGCGGGCTGGTCTCCACCACCACGTTGTACTCGCGCCGCATGCGCTCCAGGTACACGTCCAGGTGCAGCTCGCCCATGCCCGAGATCATCGTCTCGCCCGTCTCCGGATCGGCGGTCACCTGGAAGGTCGGATCCTCCTTGGTGAACCGGCGCAGCGCTTTCGACATGTTCGCCTGCGTCTGCGTCGTGGACTTGACCGTCAGCGAGATCACCGGCGACGGCACATGCATCGACGCCATCGTCACGTCCAGGGAGCCGTCGGTGAACGTGTCGGACGACGCGCAGTCGATGCCGAACATGGCGACGATGTCCCCGGCGCAGGCCGCGTCGATGTCCTCCATCTCGTCGGCGTGCATGCGGACCAGGCGCCCCACGCGGTGATCCTTGCGGGTGCGCTGGTTGGTAATCGTGTCGGTCCGTCGCAGCGTGCCCTGATACAGCCTCAGGTACGTCAGCTGGCCGAACCGGCCCTCGTCCACCTTGAAGGCCATCATGACCAGCGGGTCCTCGGGCTTGTCCGAGAGCGGCACCTGGGTCTCCGCCTCGCCCGAGGCCAGCGCGTGCTGCGCAACGTCCGTGGGCGCCGGCAGGTAGTCCTTCACCCCGTCGAGCAGCAGCTGCACGCCCTTGTTCTTGTAGGCCGACCCGATGAACACCGGGGTGACGCGCAGCGCCAGCGTGGCCCGGCGAATCGCCGCGCGAATCAGCTCGTCGGTCACCCGGTCCTCCAACGCCGCTTCCGTGAGCACGTCGTCGAACATCGAGACCGTGTCGATGAGCGCCTCGCGGGCTGCCTTGGCCTGCGCGCGCAGCTCTTCCGGGATTTCCTCGCGACGAATGGTCTCGCCCTTGGGGCCGTCGAAGTACACGGCCTGCATGGCGACCAGGTCCACCAAGCCCTCGAACCGGTCCTCCACGCCGATCGGCAGCTGCATGAGCACGGGAGTCAGGCCCAGCTTGTCCTGCAGCTGCTGGTTCACCCGCAAGGGATTGGCTCCCGCCCGATCCACCTTGTTGATGAACGCCAGCCGCGGAATCGCGTAGCGCCGCATCTGACGGTCGACGGTCAGCGACTGGGACTGCACGCCAGCCACGCCGCACAGCACCAGGATGGCGCCGTCGAGCACCCGCAGCGCCCGCTCGACCTCGATGGTGAAGTCCACGTGTCCGGGGGTGTCGATGATGTTGATGTGCATCCCCTGCCAGACGCAGTGGGTCGCCGCGGACTGGATGGAGATGCCGCGCTCGCGCTCGAGCTCCATCGAGTCCATCTTGGCCCCCACGTTGTCCTTGCCTTTGACCTCGTGGATGGCGTGAATGCGACGCGTGTAGAAGAGGATGCGCTCGGTCAGCGTCGTTTTGCCCGAATCGATGTGGGCGCTGATGCCGATGTTGCGAATGCGACTCTGATCCCGAATCACGACGGCTCCATGCTGGACCTGGGAAGAAGCAAGCTATGCCCTGGGGTTGGGTCCTGATCCGACCCGGGGGAGGCGGGCCATCTAGCGGACGATCGGGCCTTGCGCAAGGCCGGGGCGACAGAATAGCCGTGCGCGGCCCGTCCGACCAGACGGTCCTGGCCGGGCGTTGGCCTCCCTACCGGCGCGCGCTTGTCGCTGGATCCTTAGTCCCTGATGGACGAAGTCTTTGGCTGATCTGCAAAGAAATCGCCGGGCCCAAAGCTCCCCTGTTTGGTTCCGGCTTGCCGGGACGCGCGGGGGTAGCGACCAACGGGAGC
>JAJZQG010000364.1 GCA_021847645.1 Myxococcales bacterium | reverse complement strand
GTCGTTCTGCCAATCGGGCCTGGGCTGGGGGACGGCGGTCGTGCTCATGCCAGCCCCTTGCCGGATGTCTCCGACCTGGGCCAAGAAAACTGCTAACAGCTATGGGGGATCCGGCGGCCCCGGTGCGTCGGCAACGAGCTTCGTCCGCCCATGGGCCGTGATCCACGCCTCGAGCCTGGTGCGGAGCGCCGCAACGGTGTCGGGATGCTGGGAGGCCACGTCGTTTCGGTTCGCCGGGTCCGCTGCCGGGTCGAACAGACGCCAATGCGCACCGTCCGGGGCAGGTTGGGACACCAGCTTCCAAGAGGGCGTCTGGATCGCCCGCTGCTGAGCTGTCACGACCGTCTCCTCCCACCGTGGCTGGAGGAGGATGTCTCCGTTCCCGTCCGCATCGCTGGCCTCCCAGACGCTGGGATAGGGCAAGAGCGGCCGTGTTGCGATGGAGCGCGACTACGGCGAAGAGGCGGCCGCAGCCGGGGGCTCGGCACTGGCCCGCGGCGGACCGCTTGGAGCGACCTCGAACATGTCTTTCACGCTCTCGGCCGCGGGCAGAATGCGCTCGCACTCGTCGCGATGCTTCGCGGCGTAGCGCGCCACCATGCACGACTGCACGGGCGGGGGAAGAGCCTCGCAATGGGCCATGAAGTCCGCCTTGGGCGCGAGTGCCGTGTACATGGGGGGCTTGCCCGCGGCCTCGGAGGCTTGTCGCGAAGCCAGGATTGCGTTGTATGCGCTCTCGCACGGGCTGCTGCCTTCGGGCGCGTTGAACAGGGCGGTGAGAGGAACAGCCGCGCGGTCGATGCTGTCGCGGTGGGGGCTGGCGTCGGCCGGGGGATGCGCCGGCTTGGTCTTCGTCCAGTGCCTGACAGCAAGCAAGCCCAAAGCGGCGGCTGCCAAGGCCACGAACGTACCTATCTTGAGCTCGAGGTTTGTCATGGTTTCGACGCCGACAGGCGGATGGGCTGGTGACGGGTCGCGACGTGCGTGACTCGCCAGGGCCCCGGCGGTCCCGCAATCCATCGCGGGCACGCGGTACTAGGGGCAGCTCGGCACGGACCAGTCGCCGTCGCAGCCGGAGAACGAGCCGCAGTCGCAGGCAAAGTGGTGCCCATCGTAGTACTGGAAGTGAGTTCCGTCGCCGCTCGTCCCGTAGTTCGGACCGCCCTTGCTGCCGTTCTTCGCCTGCCAGAGCTCGTAGGCCGAGTCGTCATTGCAGAGGTGGTTGTAGCCTCCGCTGTTCCAGTTGTACGGAGTTTGGCAGCCACCCGAAATGCTCGTGCTCGACGACGTCTCTCCGTTGATGGTCGCATTGTAGAACCAACCACCGTTCGAGTAGCACTCGTAGCCCATATTCGCATAGCAGGTGCCGTGGTTGCAGGCATCCTGGACGAGGACCCAGCTGCAGGAGGTTCCGTTCCATTCGCAGTCCCACATGCGCGTGGCCGTGTGGTGGGCAACCAGCCAGACGACCCACTTGCTGGCGAGGTCGGTTTCGAACCAGCTCCAGCCGCTGAAGTTGAAGTTGCTGTACCCGCGGTCGATATCCATCTCCGGCGGCCGCGGTTGTTGGGCAATCCGGGCGGCCTTGGCCTTCAGCAACGGATCCTGGGCGGGCGTCGGACGCAGTCCAAACGTCGAGAAGTGGCGGGCGTCGTCCTTCATATCGGGCGGGAGGATGGCAGCGGCGGACAGCGCGCCTTCCTTGGCAAGCTCCCAGTCCGCGTCGATGTCCGCCGGCGTGGTCGTGAGGGTCAACCTGGCGTGCTTCGCGATGTCAGCCTGCCAATCCGGATCGACGAAGTCATCACCGCCCCGCTGGACGTAGAACGTCCGGCCCTCCTTGTTGACGAATCGCAGGTCCATCTCGTAGGGAGGCTCGTCGGGAAACGCTTGCCGGTAGACCTCGGGCTTCTGCGAACCGACGCGAGACTCGAGGTACACGACGTTGGTGCCCTTCCTGTAGGCCGCGTTCAGGCCCCACGCGGGCACGGCTTCCAGGACCGTGAGCCCCTCGGCGAGCTGATCGACGCTCGGCCGGTTCGAGGTATCCGTCTGGGCCGTGCAGCCTGCGATCCCGAAGGCACCCATTCCCGCGAGACTGACCGCGCCCACAGCCACCAGCCATAGTACCTTCTTCATCGTCGTACCCCCTCTGGGCAATCGCGCCCTACGGTGCAATCCTCGCGTCGCCGATTCCCCAACACCCGCGACGAGTCTGTTGGTGTGCTGACAAGCACTGTTCGTGCCGCCGACGCTCCGGGGTGGCTGGTCTCCGTCTTTGGGGCGCCGCTGCGCGTCGAGCAAGCTTCGATCAGGCCTCTTGACGGTGCTGCGCCAGCCCGTCGGCCCCGTCCACTTACCGTCCATCATCCAGACGATGGACGGGGCGAGGTCCAAGTGATGGACAGCGGAGCTTGTCCAGCGGCCGGCGGTTTCGTGGCAGCTTGGGCGCGCGGTCTCGAAGCGTCGTCGCCACAAGGCCGCGTGGTGGGCTTCTCGCCTACTCCCGGCCTCGCCGCGCCTTGACGCCCCACTCCTTGAGCTTGGCGTACAGGTGCGCCCGCGATACCCCCAACGCGTTCGCCGCTTCGGATACCTTGCCCCCGTGCGCCTCCAACGCAGCGAGGTAGGCGCGCTTCTGCGTCTCGGCCATCGTGACGACTTCGCGCGACAAGCCGGCTGGCGCGCCGCTGTCCGGCATCGGTCCGAACCGCACCGAGGTCACCGGCTCGAACGACGACGGCTCCGCGCCCCAGCCCGCTCCCAGCGTCGTGCGCAAGTTCTCGAGCGCCAGCGCCTCGGGCTTGAGCAGCGTCACCTCTGTCTCGATGACGTTGGCGAGCTCTCGCACGTTACCGGGCCAGGTATGGCTGGCCAGGGCGCGCAGCACGTCGGGCGAGAGGTCGGTTACGCGCTTGTCTTGCGCTTCCGCCACGCGGCGCAAGATGTGAATCGCCAGCGCGGGGATGTCCTCCTGTCTCTCGCGCAGCGGCGGAATGTGGATATGCAGCACGCGCAAGCGGTAGAGCAGGTCCAGCCGGAACGTTTGCCTGGCGACTGCCTGCTCCAGGTTGCGATGGGTCGTGGCGATGACCCTGGCCCGGACCGGAATCTCCCGGCTCCCCCCGATTCGCACGATTGATCGCTCCTGCAGCACGCGAAGCAGCTTGGCCTGCATCTCCAGGGGCATGTCGCCGATCTCGTCGAGCAGGATGGTGCCTTCCCCGGCTTGCTCGAACTTGCCGGGATGCCCCTCGCTCCGGGCTCCGGTGAAGGCACCTCGCTCGTAGCCGAACAGCTCCGCCTCCAGCAACTCGCGCGGAAGCGCGGCGCAGTTGATACCCACGAAAGGCGCTTGTGCCCTGCGGCCACCGGTGTGAATGGCCTGGGCAATGACCTCCTTGCCCGTGCCGCTCTCGCCCGTGATGAGGACCCCCGCGTCTGCCATGGCCGCGACCCGCGCGACCTCCACCACCTGGGCGAGCTGCGGCGAGGCGCAGACGATGTTGTCGAAGGAGTAGCGCGGCCGGACGCCGGTGACGCGATAGGCCATCTCGCGCGCGCGATCCAACGCGACGAAGGTCGCCACGAGCCCCCGCGGGCCGATCTGCTCCGCGTGGCTGTTCATGGGCCGCACCGTGACCACGATGCGGCCCTGGGGCAGCGCGACCATCTCGGCATCAGCGCGCTGCTTGGAGATCACGGACGCCAAGGACGCGAGCTCCGGGCGGTCGGAAAGGCGCGTGCCCACCAGCTGGGACTCGGCCACGCGCAGCATCCGCAGCGCAGCCGCGTTGGCGCGAAGCACCACACCGTCGTCATCGAGCGCGACGACGCCGTCGCGGATCGTATCGAGGGTGGTGCCGAGCTGCACGAGGGCCGTATGCTCGGCTTGCCGGGACTGAAGCCTGGCGAGCCCCAGGGCCAGGTAGCCGCCCAGCAGCGCCAGCAGCAGTCGGTCGGATTCGCGGAATTGGGCACCGCGCGCGAGCTTGTCCGCGCAGATGGCGCCGCGGAACGGTGGCGCCGCGATGGCCGTCACCAGGGTGGGGCCGACCGGCCCGGTCTCGTCTCGCGGCACGGGACGCGACGACGCCGACCGGAGCGTGGGGGGCGGCTCCACGTGCTGCGTGATCGCTGCGCGCCAGGACGGCGCAGTTTGCGCGCGATCGAGCGGATAACAGCCCAGGGGCCGCGGACCTTGAGGATCGAGCGCGGCCACGACCACACCGTCGGCGTCGAGCAGTCTCGCGGCGATGCGCGCGCCCTGGGCGGCGAACGCGGCGACATCCACCATGGGCTCCAGGTCGGACAAGGCCAGCAACAGCTGCCCCATGCGATCGCGTTCGACCACCGCGGATGCGAGCATCTGCGTCAGCTCGTCGCTCGACCTCGCCACGGTCGAGGCCAGCTCGCGGCTGCTTGCGAGCATGCTGCCCAGCGCGTCCGCCGCCGTGTCGACCGAGGATGGGTCAGCCGCCCTGCTCCGCACGGCGCCGGCCAGTTCCCGCACGATGCGGTCGGCGCCTGCGAATACGTCCAGACGGCTCGCACCGGCGGCTCGCTCGAACGAGCTCAGCCGCACCGCCAAGTCCTCGCTCACCACCCTGTCGGCGATGCGACGGCCGTGCACGCGCAGGGCGTCCCGCAAGGCCTTCTTGTCGCGCCACGTGGCGCACGCTTCAAGCTCGGTGGCCGCGCGGCCGATCCACTGCATCGGCCCGCCCCGCGCATCGTGGATGGCTGCGATCGACACGCCGTAGCGCAACGCGAGCCGGCCCTGCGCCCGGTGCCAACCCGCCTCGCTCGCAAGCTCCATCGCCTGTCGAAACGCATCGTCCGCTCCCAGGTGGTCCGCAACGGCCAACCGGCTCTCCGCCGTTTCGCTCAGCAGCGCGAGGCGCGTCGGCCCGTCGACGCCGACTTGCTCGGCGAGCGCGATCGCCGCGTGAGCGGTGACGCGGTCGGCGTGTTTGCGAGCCAGACATGCTCGTTCGACCAGCACCGCGCAGCGCAATACCGGGTCCCCGATGTCCGAGAACTCGCGGCCCAGCGGATCGGGCGGCACGCCGTGCGCGCCCGTGAGCCGCGCGAGGATCAATCCGGCCCACAACGACGTAGTGCGGTCGATACTTGTCAGTGCGGAGATATCGGTCAGAAGCTGGACGGCCAACTCTTCCTGGTCGACCGCGAGGGCGTACCTTGCGAAGGCCAGCTGCACCCAGGCCTGCTGGTCGGGCTGCTCAGCGGATTCGGCGCTCCTGCGTGCGCTCAGCAGCAACGTCTCGGCCGCGGCATCGTCGCCGCGAAGCCACGCCAGCTCAGCGGAAAGGACATGGATCCGTGCGCCGTCCAAAGGGGTGGCGTCGTGCGGCAGGGCCGCGAGCCCGCTCGATGGATGCGTGGAGGCCCTGTCCTCCGAGATCGGCAGTGGCGGTGCGTGGTTGCTCATGGCAGGCACGTCCCACGCTCTTCATATCACGGATCGGGGCACGGGTGTGCAGAAGGTCGGGTGCGGCACCAGGTTCGCTCCATGATCCAGTTGCCCAGCCCAGCGTCCCGGCCATGGGCTCACTCGCGTAGCGAGGGAGCCGGCCGGAAGTGCGGCAGCCGCCTCGGGGGGGACCGGATTTGCGAGCGACTTGCATCG
>JAJZQG010000094.1 GCA_021847645.1 Myxococcales bacterium | reverse complement strand
ATCGAGCAGCCCCCAAGCAGAGGTGAGCCGGCCTTCGATGCCGTCGACCCGAACCGAGGTTCCCGGCTTGGACTGCGACCACTTGAGCATCGCGAAGGCCACGAGGCGGGACGGGTCCGGCAAGAGGGCCGCGCTGGTCACGACGCCGAGCTTCGCACCTGCCGCGTCGAGCACCGAAGTACCGGCGGCCCACGGCTGGTTCCGGCCTTCACCGGGCGCCACGACCCGAACCAGGGAGCGCGACGGATGCCCGCGGCTGCGCATCTTGACCACGAGCTCCTGGCCGGGATAGCAGCCCTTGGTGAACGACACCGCACGCTCGTCGAGCCCGGCCTCCTGCGGATAGCACTCGGCGTTGAAGTCGGCGGGAAATCCCGGCCAACCCAACAGCGGACGAA
Source organism: Myxococcales bacterium (assembly GCA_021847645.1). Lineage (GTDB taxonomy): Bacteria > Myxococcota_A > Polyangia > Polyangiales > Polyangiaceae > JAJZQG01. The sequence goes on along the minus strand of JAJZQG010000094.1, from coordinate 30,835 downwards.
CGCGGTCGAATGTTGGAGCATCCGCGCACCGCACGTTGGCCGACTCCGAGCACACCTGCGTGAGGAACCGATCTTGCGCGCCCGCGTGGAACCAGAGCGCCGCGCCCTCGTGTCCGGCCAGCAACGCCGGCACGGCCGCGACCAGCCCGTCGGAACGTCGGGCGGCTTGGAGCAGCGATGGGGCGGCAGGCCCCACGACGTGTACCGCGCTCAGCGGCTCCGCGCGGCGTCTGACCTCCGCGTCTTCCATCACGAGCAAGCGGTCGAGGTGGTCGAGAGCCAACTGAGCAGCAGTGTCGTGCACGGACAACAGCAACGTCTCGCCGCAAGCAGCCACGACCAGGTCGGCGACGATCTTGCCTTTCTTGTTGAGGCTCAGGGCATAGACCCCGCGTCCCTGGGAAACAGGGGCGAGGTCGTTGGTGAGCACGGCTTGGAGCCACGACGTACGGTGCGGCCCGACCACCTCGAGCGTCGAGAGGTCGGAGCGCGCGACCAGGAGGGCGCCACCGCGGAATGCGTCGACGAGCTGGAGCATGGGGCCTTTCTGGCGCTGCGGCGCGCTGGGCGCAAGAGCGTGTCGCGCCCGGCTGCGGGCAAGAACAGGAGCGTCAGACCGGGTCGGTCGAGACGTAGGGGGGCACGACGACATCCACGGGGTGGACGTTCCAGATGCCGGAAGCGTACTCGCGGATGGTGCGATCGGAGGAGAAGAACCCGAGCCTGGCGATGTTCATGATGGAGGCGCGAGCCCAGGCGTCGCGATCGAGCCACGCCTGCTCGACCCGCTTCTGGCACTCGGAATACGCTGCGAAGTCGGCCATGACGCGGAACGGGTCGGCGTGCAGCAGGTTGTCCACGAGCGGCCGGAACAGCGCCCGGTCGTCCGGGCTGAAGAAGCCGGAGGCGACGAGGTCGATGACCTCCTGCAGCTCGGGGTTGGACTCGTAGTAGCTCGATGGTTGGTAGCCGTCGCGATGGGTGGCGTCGACCTCCTCGGCCGTGAGGCCGAACAGGAAGAAGTTCTCCTCGCCGACACGCTCGCGGATCTCGATGTTGGCGCCGTCGAGCGTTCCGATGGTCAGCGCGCCGTTGAGGCCGAGCTTCATGTTGCCGGTGCCGGAGGCCTCCATGCCGGCGGTGGAGATCTGCTCGGACAGATCGCACGCCGGAATCATGAGCTCGGCGAGGGATACGCGGTAGTTGGGGACGAAGAACAGCTGCAGGCCCTTGACGTGCAGATCGGCGGCGATGGTATCGGAGACGCAGTTGGCGAGCTTGATGATGAGCTTGGCCATCTGATAGCCGGGCGCGGCCTTTCCGCCGAAGAAGACCGTTCGGGGCACGCGCACGCTCTGGGGGTTCTTGCGCGCGCGGAGGTACAAGGCGATCACGTGCAGCACGTTGAGCAGCTGTCGCTTGTACTCGTGGATGCGTTTGATCTGCATGTCGAACAGGGAGTCCGGGTCGACCTTCAGGCCGAAGCGAGCCTGGCAGACGCCGGCCCAGCGGCGCTTGTTGGCCGCCTTGATGGCCGTAACCTGCTGGCGGAACGAGGCGTCGTCGGCCAGAGGCACGAGCTTCTCGAGCAGGTCGAGGTCGCGGGGCCAGCCGGCGCCGACGTGCTTGGTGATCAGGGTCGCGAGCTGGGGGTTGCATTGAAGCAGCCAACGTCGCGGGGTGACACCGTTGGTCTTGTTGGTGAAGCGGTCGGGGAACATCTCGGCGAAGTCCTTGAAGGTGATGCGCTTGATGATGTCGCTGTGCAGCGCCGCCACGCCGTTGACGGCGTGCGATCCGACGATCGCCAGGTTCGCCATCCGCACGCGCTTGTCCTGCCCCTCTTCGATGAGCGACATGCGCCGCAGACGCTCGACGTCATTGGGCCACTGGATGAGCACGTCGCGGAGGAACCGCCGGTTGATCTCGAAGATGATCTGCAGATGCCTGGGCAGCAGCCTGCCGATGAGGTCCGCGGACCACTTCTCCAGGGCCTCGGCCAGCACGGTGTGGTTGGTGTACGCGATGCAGCCGCGGGTGATCTCCCAGGCCCGCTCCCAGGAGTAGCGGTACTCGTCGACCAAGATCCGCATCAACTCGGGCACCGCGATGCCCGGGTGGGTGTCGTTGAGCTGGATGGCGGCGCGCTCGGCCAGGTTGTCGAGGTTCGGGTGCTTGTCCAGGTGGCGCCGGATGATGTCGACCAGCGCGCAACGAACGAAGAAGTACTGCTGCTTGAGCCGCAGCTCCTTGCCGAGCACGGTCTTGTCGTTCGGATACAGCACCTTGGAGATGACCTCCGAGGTGTTCTTCTCGGCCACGGCGCGCTCGTAGTCGCCATCGTTGAACAGCTGCAGATCGAACTCCTCGCTAGCCACCGCCTGCCACAGGCGCAGCGTGTTGACGGTATTGGTCCCGAAGCCGGCGACCGGCGTGTCGTAGGGCAAGCCGTACACGCTCTGGGTGTCCACCCAGCGCATACGCCACGCCCCCTGCTCGTCGTAATACGCGTCGACGCGGCCATAGAAGTCCACGCGCACGCTTCTTTCGGGCCGCACGAGCTCCCACGGGTTGCCGTGCTTGAGCCACGCCTCGGGCCGCTCGACCTGGTAGCCGTTGCGAAAGACCTGCTCGAAGATGCCGAACTGGTAGCGGATGCCGTATCCGTAGCCGGGCAGGCCAAGCGTAGCCATCGAGTCCAGGAAGCAGGCGGCCAGCCTGCCGAGGCCTCCGTTGCCCAGGCCGGCGTCGGGCTCCTGCTCGAGCAGATCCGCGAGCGACAACCCCATAGAGGCCAGCACCCGGTCCGTCTCGTCGTAGATCCCCAGGCTGATCAGGTTGTTCGCCAGGGCGCGTCCCAGCAGAAACTCCGCCGACAGGTAGTAGACCTTCTTGACGTCGCCCCAATGATACGCGCTCTGCGTTTCGATCCACCGACGCACCAACCGATCACGCACCATCAACGCAAGGCTGACGAACTGGTCGCGCGGCGTGGACGTCTCCAGGATCTTGCCCCGCGAGTAGTGCAGGTGATCGCGGAACGCACGCTCCAGCACGATGGGCTGCATCCCGGTGCGATCGTCTTCCACGCGGATGCGAACGTTCTCTTCGGCCGGGCCCACAACGCTGCTGTTCGACATGCGGCAACTCCTTCCCCACGCGGAGCGGCGTGAACGAAGACACCCGACGCCCCGCCCGGAGCCTTCGTTGCTACCCCGCTTCGCCAGGGAGGTCAACGCCCTCCGTTCGACTCCTACGAAGCAGTGCGTTCTCGGCCAGAGCCTTTCGACGTTGCGCGGCCGCACGGCACGGGTCGCCCGGGCCGTCACGAGCCCGGCGGCCATGGCAGCTCAGGAGGCGGTCCCGCGCTATCGGGCAGTGTGCGCGACGGCTCCACGCCAATCGAGAAGCCAATATCGCGGACCACGAATACACCTCTATGCATCGCGCGCTTGCTTTCCCGGACCGTTTGGCGGCATATCGAGTGTCGGGAGCGAGAGGGCGCATGGCGGCACGGGCATCCCGCGGTGATCGAACGGAGCAGCGGCACGGGCACGGCGCGCAGAGGGGCTGTTGGCAAGGCGACGAGGTGACGGGATGAGAGAGGCGCTGGTGCTGCTGCGCGACACACGGCTGCCGCACCTGACGGAGGTGCTGCAAGCCTATTCGCGCATTGCTGCGGCGGGCCCGGTGCTACTGGCCGAGGCGCGAGGGCGTGCCGACGACGCCATCCAGGCGTATCGTCTGGCCACCCGCGACGCGGTGCAGGTGGCATTGATGCCCGCGGCGGTTCCCGACGGCGATGCGGAATCGGCGGCGCAGTATTCGATATCGTCGTTCGGCACGGGCTGGGTGCTGCCGGGGCATCGCGCGCATCTGGTGGTGGTGTTGGACGAGTCGGAGAGCCGGCCGGCCAAGGCCAGCCTGCAGGTTTTCACGCGGGTGGTGGCCGCAATCGCGGAAGCCAGCGGCGCGGTGGGCATCTACTGGGGAGATGCCAGGGCCACGCACGCTCCCGCGTTCTTCATCGATTTGGCCGAACGCGGAGACGACCAACTGATGCTCTGGACCGGCGTGCGCGTGGCGTCCGACGGGCAGGATCGCGTGAGTCTGCTGACGCTGGGGATGGGGCAGCTCGATCAGCCGGATGTGCTGTTGACCGCTCCACGGCGCGCGGGGAACGACGCCCTACGTTTCTTGTTCGACGTGCTGAGCTACTTCGTGCACCGGGGCGGTCCGGTTCCGGAGGGCGACATGGTGGGGCGCAACGCTCGGGAGACGCTTCTGGTGCGATGGGTAGCCTCGCCGGTGGACCCGGCGAAGCGGGTGGTTCGGATCGATTTGCCCGACGTTTCGTCGGCCGGCGTTCCGTCGACGCACTGAGTACGCGTTTGCGGTCACGACGCACTCACGTTCGCCTCAGCCTTCGGGAACGGATGAGGAGGCGGGGGCGTAGGCGGAAGCGGAGTCGGGTCCATGGCCCGCGCCTCGTGGATGGCGGGCTCCACGACGATGACGGACAAGTCGGTCCCTGCCAGGCTTGGCGCGGGAATCGACTTGAGCCAGGCGTTGGCTTCGTTCTGCACCTGCTCGATTCGCTCGGTCATCCGGGCCTGGGGAATCGTCGGTGACAGCACCGGCGGCAGTATCACCACGCCCATCGCGGCCAGCAACCCGCCGACCACCAGCACCCCCTTCCACAAGTGGGTCGACAGCTTGCGGGGCAGACGCTCCGGGGCTTCGGACGTCGCCTGGGTCGACGTCGATTCGGGATTCGGGAAACCAGAAGAGGACAACGCTCTTTCGTTCATGACACTACCCCTTTCGTCGGATCGTCGACTCCGACGGGTCGGCTCGGTCGGACTGTCCGACCCAGAGCAACGGAAGCGAACCACGGCGGGGAGTCGGCCACGCTTGGCTACATAACAATCGGATCCTTGCGCCGATTCCCCGAATACTCATGGGCACCACTCCATCAAAGCGGACGTGTCGGGACGCCCTTTCCGTCGAACTTCCTTCGATACGCCGCGACGAGCACGTCCGCCGCCACCTGCACTGGCATGTAAGACGTGTTGAGGACCATGTCATAGACACCGGCATCGTCGATGTTGTATCCGAAGTAGTGGTGGGTGAACGCGTTGCGCTCGGCATCGATCCGCTGGATCCTGCGAAGCGCCGCCGCGTCGTTCTCGCTCTCCTCGCGCTGGCGCACCACGCGAGCGCGGTCGTCGAGACTCGCCACGGTTCGCACCGACAGGGCATGGTCCCGCGGGACGATCTGGTTGGCACCCCGGCCGATCAGCAGGCACGGCCCGTGGTGCCACAGCGCGAGCACGGTGCGGACCAGGGCCTGCATGTAGTCGCTCTGGTCGAAGTTGCGCTCGCGAAACAGGTTGATCATGTAGTCGTCAATCCGGCCGAACGCCCGCTGATCGAGCGTCTCGACGGTCAGCACGCGCACGTGCTGGTCGGTCGCGATGTGCTCGACGATCTCCCGGTCGTACACGGGAATGCCGAGGGCCTCTCCGACGCGGCGGGCGACGGCGTGCCCTTGCGATCCGAGCTGGTTGGACAGCGTGATGATGTTGGAGGCGGGAGGCTCCTCGTGCTGGGATTGCGGCCGGGCGCTCTGCTCGGCTTGCCACCGCAGGATTTCGCGGTTGACGAGGTGTTGTACGCTTGCACTCATGACAGATGGCTCCTGGGTTGCACCCGCGCGGACGCTTGCGACGTCCTTCGGCGAGCCGTCGAAGCCGGCAGGCTTGGGTTGGCCGCCGCGTGCGCCGTGCATGCTCGGTTCCGGCGCGTCGTGGGTGAGCCGGCGAACATCGAGCGGGTATGGGTTGGTTCGGATACTCACGCTCACCAAAGAGAGCATTCCGCATGCCAGGGCATTTCAGCCGCTTTTCGGCCTGGGACGCGAGGCGCGGTGGTTCAGAACAACCGGGGTAGGTGCAAATGGGCACCCAAGCGCAGCGCCATCCGAACCGGGGCCGTCGACGGCGACCTGCACAACGTGCTAGGCCTGGGCGTGCTCCCGGATGACGCATGAAGCCGTCCCTCACCCGTCCCCTGCAGCTGACGACTGCGACGTTCGCAGCCGTGACCATTTCCGTCTTCGTGCTGGTGGGCGGGCTAGCCTACCGAAGCCACTTGCGGACGCGGATGGCCCAGGAGAGCCTCGAGCAGCTGGCTGCCGAGAGCGGCGCGTGTCTCGCCATCAGCCAGATTCTGTCCGCCGGCGGACCGGACCTTGCGTCGGACGGGGCTGTGGCGGATCGAGCGCGCCGCGCCCTGGATCTGAGCATCCAGACCTCTGCCCAGCAGGATCCGCGCGGCCTCGACTCGCTGCGGCAGGCCAGGGCTCAGCTCGGCACCAGCGGTCCCGCGCACCCCGACGCCGCGGCGGCCGCCCTGGCCTCGTGCCGGCGTGGCGTCGACGAGCTGACGGCGTCCCTCGAGCAGCGCGTCCGGCCCATGCGCGCCGACGCCGATCGGGAGCTGAGCCTGGCCCTGGGCGCGCCGATCGTGCTGCTGGCCATGATGGCCGGCATGGTCCTCTATGCTCGCGCACGCCTGTTCGGTCCGCTGCACGATCTGGGGATCCTGATTTCGCGGCTGTCGGATGGCGACATGCGCCCGGTCCCGATTCACCCCGCGGATCCGACCGTGCTTCCGCTGTTCGAGAACTACAACCACCTCGTCAACCGGCTGCGGAGCCTGGAGGAGGCGCACCGGGCCCGGGCCGAGACACTGACGCAAGAAGTCCAGGCCGCGACGCACGCACTGCTCGCGCAACAGCAGAGTCTCGCGCGAGCCGAGCGGCTCGCGGTCGCCGGTGAGCTGTCCGCGAACCTGGCGCACGAGCTGCGCAACCCGTTGGCAGCCATCGAGATCACGCTGACCAACCTCGAGCGCGAGGCGGCGGATGCGGACACCGCCGAGCGGCTGCGTCTGGTGGGTGACGAGATCATGCGGTTGAGCCGGCTGCTCGACGGCATGCTGAACGCGACACGCCACGAGCCCGAGGCGTCGCGGACGATCCGGCTGGCCGGCATGGTCGCCGAGATGCTGACGCTGGTTCGCTATCAGCTACCGGCAGGGGTCACGGTGGAAGCGGAGATTCCGCAGGACTTGCGCGCGGAGCTGCCGGAGGACCGCCTGCGCCAATCGCTGCTGAACCTGGTGCTCAACGCCGCCCAGGTGATGCAGGAGACGGGCGGCACGATCGAGGTGTCCGCCGGCCTGGAGAAGGGCCTGGTGAGGATCGACGTGAAGGATGAGGGGCCCGGGATGTCCGACGACGTGCGCCGCGCCCTGGGCCAGCCGTTCACCTCGTCGCGGAAGGGCGGCACCGGCCTGGGGCTCGCCATCGTCTCGCGGTTCGTTCGCGACATGGGCGGCAAGCTGGCCATCGAAGACGTCGCACCGCACGGCTGCCGGGTGACGATGACGCTGCCGACAGGGGAGACACATGCCTGATACGATGTTGATCCTCGAAGACGAGCGGCTGCTGGCCGCCGAGCTCAAGCGCCACTATGTGGCAGAGGGTTGGCAGGTGGTGCTGGCGGGAACCTGCGCGGAAGCCCGCAGCGTGCTCGTGGACAAGGCGATCGAAACGCTCGTGGTGCTCGCGGACATGAGCCTGCCGGACGGCAACGCCCTGGACCTGCTCGAGTCGGTCAAGGACAGGCCCACGGGCGAATGGCTGATCTTGACGGGCTACGGCTCGGTGGCCGACTCGGTGCGTGCGCTGCGTCTGGGGGCGTTCGACTTCCTGGAAAAGCCATGTCCGACGGATCGGCTCGACCTGGTGGTCGCGGGCGCGGCTCGCAGCGCAAGAGCGCACCGGAGGATTCGCGAGCAGGCGGAGCACCACTCCGCCCGCTACGGTCCCGAGGCCTATCTCGGCCGCAGCGCCTTGGCCGAGAACGTGCGGGAGATGCTTCGCAAGCTCGCCCGCGTGCCGATGAGCGCCGTGGTGGTGACCGGCGAGACGGGCACCGGCAAGGGCCTGGTCGCCCGCATTCTTCACCACAGCGGCCTGCGATCGGACGGACCGATCGTCGAGATCAACTGCGCTGCACTGCCGCGCGAGCTGCTCGAATCGGAGCTGTTCGGCCACGAGCCAGGCGCTTTCACGGGCGCCATCAAGCGTCGCCGCGGCCTTCTCCAGCAAGCCAGCGGCGGCACGCTGTTCCTCGACGAGATCTCCGAGATGTCCGCGGACCTGCAATCGAAGCTGCTGCGCGCCATCGAGGACCACATGGTGCGTCCCGTCGGCTCCGACGTCGAGGTCAAGGTGGATGTCCAGGTGGTGGCCGCCAGCAACCGCAATCTCGAGCAGCGGGTCAGCGAAGGGGCTTTCCGCCAGGACCTGTATCACCGGCTCTCGGTCTTTGCGCTCCACTTGCCGCCCCTGCGCGATCGGCTCGAGGACATCGCGGACCTCGTGCCGCCCTTCATGGCCGAGGTCGGCGCCAAGGCCGGCAAGGACATTCGCGTAGTGCCCGACGCCGTGTGGTCGGCCCTACGCGCTTATCACTGGCCGGGCAACGTGCGCGAGCTGCGCAACGTCATCGAGCGCTGCGTGCTGCTGTCCGAAGGCCAGGAGCTGTCGGGAACCTGGTTGCAGTTGCCATCCGCGCCCTCGCTCGAGCCCGCGGCCGCCCGCACGGATCAGGTGTGCCTGCCCATCGACGGAACCGTCTCGCTCGACGAGATGGATCGGAGGGTGGTGAGCAAGGCGTTGGAGCTGGCGCACCACAATGTCACGCAAGCGGCGAGGCTGCTGGGAACGACGCGCCAGACGCTGCGCTATCGCATCCAGAAGCACGGGTTGCACGCTACGGACGAAGACGGAGACGACGAAGGTTGAGAGGCACGTGACGGGGACTGGAGAGCTGGGGTTCGGGGCGATGCTCAACCGGCCGAGACCGACGGCACGTGGTCGGTAGGCGGAAGGTTCCGATGGCCCAGCAGCGTACCTGACACGCCCTTGCCTCCGCCGCGAAGGTGCTTCAGCACCCTGTGCGCAAGCAGCTTGGCACCGTCCTCCGCGACGAAGCCCACGAGCGCATAGGCCCAGACCGCCGCCGCGAGGGTCCAACCGATGGGGGTCATGAACACGCCGTACACCGCAATCAGGGTGGCCGCCGCCTGGGTGCCCATCACGGCCGCGAGCACGCTCGTCGCAGGGCGCGAGGACCAGAACGGCCCCTTGGTGCGTGTGACGAAGATCGTCAGGTGACCAGCGACCGAGAGCTTGAGGTAGATCAAGGTCTGCAGCATGGCCGGGTCGAGGTGCAGCCAGGTCTTGCCTGCGTAGAACAGCAGGAAAGACTCGGCCACGCCGAAGATGCCGAGAACGGACGCGATGCCGAGGACCTCTCGCATGTTCCACGCTTCGGGCGTCTCGGAGCCGTGGGTGCGGTCGTAGGCGATCGACAGAATCGCGCCGTCATTGAGCAGCGCGAGCAGCACGACCATCACGGCCGTCATGGGATAGAAGTTGAACACCAGAATCGAGACCGACATGAACAGCAGGATGCGGATGGTCTCGGCAATTCGATAGGTGGCATAGCTGGTCATCCTGCGGAAGATCCGGCGGCTCTCCTGCACGGCGTCGATGATCACGGACAGACCCGGGGTCATCAGCACGATGTCCGCCGCCGCGCGGGCCGCGTCCGTGGCGCCCGCCACCGCGATTCCCGTGTCCGCCCGCTTGAGCGCCGGCGCGTCGTTGACGCCGTCACCGGTCATGCCGGTGATGTGGCCGCGGGCCTGCAGCGCTTCGATGATTCGATACTTGTGCTCCGGCACGACCTCGGAGAACCCGTCGGCCTTCTCGATCGCCTGCTGCTGGGCGCGGTTGGCCACCTCGCCGCTCCGGGGCAAGGACTCTGCCCGCAGGATGTTCGAGCCCATGCCGAGCTCGCCGGCAATCTCGCGTGCAATGGCTTGCTGATCGCCGGTCACCATCTTCACCGCGATCCCCATCCTGGCCGCCTGCCTCAACGTCTCGGCAGAGTCCTGCCGCGGCGGATCGAACAGCGGCAGAACGCCCAGCACCCTCCACCTGCCGTCCGCCTCGCTCCGGGCGACCGCAAGCGCGCGGAAGCCGCGTTTCGCAAAGCCCTCCACCGCGTCGAGCACTTGCTTGGACTCGGCCTGCGTCGCCTTCGCCAGCGCGAGAATGGACTGGGCCGCGCCCTTGGCGACGTCGAATGGCCGCCCGTCACCGACCTGCACGGTTGCTTCGGTTCGCTTGTTCACGGGGTCGAACGGGACGAAGTGCACGACCCGCCCTTGGGACGATTGGAGCTGCGCCTGGCCGGCGGCAGCCAAGACGGCCGTGTCGATGGCATCCTGATCATCGGCCCGCGAGGCCCAGCCGGCAGCCTGCAGGATCTCCTGCTTGGACGCGGCGCCCACGGGCAAGGGCTCGCCCACGGTCAGCTCGTTTCGCGTGAGCGTTCCGGTCTTGTCCGAGCAGAGCAGATCCATGCCGGCCAGCTCCTCGACCGCGGACAGGCGGCTGACGACGGCGCCACGCCGCGCCAGGAACTTCGAGCCCACGGCCATGGTCACCGACAGCACGGTAGGCATGGCCACCGGGATGCCGGCGACGGTCAGCACGAGCGCGAACTGCAAGGTCGTCGCCATGCTGTCGCCTCGCGCCAGCGCGGTGATGACGATGAGAGCCACCAGGCCCACGGCCAGCAGGATGAGGAACCGTCCAATGCGCAGCACGGCCTCCTGGAAGTGGCTGCGCTTCTGTGTCTGGTTCACCAGGCCAGCCGTACGCCCGAAGTACGTGTGCTGGCCGATCCTGGTCACCAGCGCGTCGGCTTCGCCTCTCTTGACGATGGACCCGGAGTACACGTCCTGGCCAGAGGCTCGCTCGACCGGGAGCGACTCCCCCGTAAGGGCGGACTGGTCGACTTGAACCGGCTCCTGTCCGTCGAGCATGCGTGCGTCGGCGGGCACGATGTCGCCGAGCCGCAAGCGGATGCGGTCGCCCGGAACCAGCTCGCGCGCCGCAAGGATCGTCCACGCGCCGCCTCGCAGGACGCGGGCCCGGACAGCGAGCTTCTTGCTGAGCGCGGCAATGGCGTTGCCGGCCTGGTGCTCTTCCCAGAACCCCACGACGGCATTGGTCACCAGCAGCACGCTGATCACGCCGAAGTCGGCCCAGTGCTGCACGACCGCCGACAGCACGGCCGCCGCTTCGATCATCCACGGGATGGGCCCCCAAAAGTACGTGAGCAGCTGCAGGAGCGGATTGCGCTTGGTCTCCTCGAGCTCGTTGTAGCCGAATTGTGCCCGGAGCTTCTCCACCTCGGCGACGTCGAGCCCCTGCGCGTCGCCCTGAACGGCCGGGTTCGGGGCACTCGTTCCTTGCCCTGTCCCGTCGATGGGCGACGTGGTGCCGGTGCGATGCGGTTGTTCGTTCATGAAGAGAATCCTTTCCGCACGACGTGGGCCGCCTCACGGAAGCCGTCGCAAGGTTGCCGCCGTGAGCGCTCGTCCTCGGAAGAGCAGGAACCCTGCCAAGCCCAACCGTGCGCGCAAACGCCGGAAACGCCCGCCGATTTCCCGGGGATCCTCAGCGCCTCCGGGCAGCATCCGAGGCATATCCACCGGTAGTGGTTCATTTGCAGCACCCGACGGCGTCGGTGCAGCCGCTGGGTGTGACGCGCGGGAGGCCGGTTGCGCGGTACTTGGGGGCCTACGAATGGGTCATCGGTCCACCCACCGTGCTTCCTGCGTGGCAACGCCGCACACGGTGGGGCACGACGGGATGAACGGGTGGCTGGGCCCGCTCAGGCCTTTGGCGGGCGCGACGGCCGAACGTAGGGCCAGCCCATACCGACCGGGTTGGCGGGCGACGGCGCGCGAGCAGCCTTGGGGTGCTCTGCCTTGGGATTGTCCCTCTCGGTCTTGGACGTCTTGGCGGCTGTCCGGCGCGAAGGCTCGGAGGCGGCTGGCGGCGGCGGCTTGACGATCGGAGGAGGGGGTGGGGCCTTGGAGCGCGCCGGCCGCTGGCCACGCGCCGCCGATTTCGGCCGGACCGAGACGCCTTCGAAGGGCTCGCTGAGCTCGATCTCCAAGGACCGCAAGGCCGACGGGCTCGACGAGTACTCCACGACGAGCTCGGCGCTCACCTCGATGGAGTCCTCGGGGGAATCCTGGATGACCACGGCTGCCTCCGGACCGGGCGGCGTCTTGATCCGATCGCGGGCGTTTCGCACGCTCGCGCCCAAGCGGGCAGCGTCGGCCGGCTCCGGCATGCTCCGAAGCACTTCCTCGATCGCCCCGTCCATCTCGCGCGCGGACGAGTAACGATCCTTGGGATTGCGCGACACTGCCTTCATCACCGCATCCACCAAGGGCCGTGGCGCGTCGGGCCGGAAGGCTGCCAGGTCGGGTACCTTGGCTTGCTCGATGGCTTCCAGGATCTTGATCTGGTTGCCCGCCGCAAACAGCTTCTTTCCCGCCAGGCACTCCCAGAGCGTGAGTCCGAGACAGTAGATGTCCGTACGCTCGTTGGCCTTGGCGCCGTGCAGCATCTCCGGCGCCGTGTACGACAGCTTGCCCTTGATGATGTGCGGCAACGTCATGGTCGCCCGGTCCATCGCGCGAGCCAGTCCGAAGTCCGCCAGCTTCACGTAGCCGTCGACGCCGATGAGGATGTTGCTGGGTGTCAGGTCGCGGTGGATTACCGGCAGGGCCCGGCCCGACGCATCACGCCGCTCGTGGGCAGCCATGAGCCCGTACAGCGCCTGGTGCGCGATGAGAGCGACCGCCTGCCAGGGAACGTGCACCTTGCCCTGGTGGAAGCCGCGCATGTATTCGAACATGTCCAGGCCGTCCACCCACTCGAGCACCAGGAAGTAGGCCCCACTCTCGTCCGTGCCGAAGTCGATGACCTCCACGATGTTCGGGTGGTGCAGCGTCTGGCCGACGCGGGCCTCCTCGAGAAACAGCGCCACGAGGCCAGGGTCGGTGGACAGCTCGCCCAGCATGCGCTTGACGGCGACCACGCGCCGGCTTGGGTCCTGCCGATCCACGGCACGCCAGACGACCGCCATGCCGCCCTTGCCCGTGATCTCGAGCAACTCGTAGCGGCCGGCCACGATCTGATGGGGCGCCTTGCGAGACATGTGTGGAGCGGATGGTAGCACGGTGGGGTTGGCCGGGGCCGAGTTCGGGGCCTGCACCGGGAAGGTCATCGCGTTCTCGTAGGGGCACGGCACCCGCCGTTCCCGAGAATGGCGCGGCATCGCCGCGCTTGGTGCGCGCAGCTCGGGAGCTTGGGCCCCGGATCTTGCGCTTGCTCCGGGCGCCAGTATGCTCGCCCGCGTGACCCGCGCGTTCCACGACACGGCCCGGCACCTCCCTGCCAGTCTCCGCCGGGCGGCTCGCGCCGCGGCACTGCTCGCTACGCTGCTGCCCGCCTGCAGCAGCGACCCCTCGCAGCCGCCGACGCCGCCCTCCCCTTCCCTTCAGCGCATCGAAGTGACAGCAACGTCGGCCCACAACGTTCGCGTCACTTGGAAGCCCGTCCCCGGCGCGCAGGTCGTGGTACAGCGAAGCGCGCCCGGAACCGGCGAGTTCGTGGAAGCCGGCCGCAGGGACGGCGCACATGGCCGTTTTCTCGACCTCGGCCTCGAGCCCCGACAGCAATACGTCTATCGCCTGCAGACGTGCTCGGCCGACGGGTGCGAGGCTCCGTCGCGCTCCTTCCAGGTGGCCACGCCCGCGAGCGAGCTGCCCCCGATCGAGCTCACCGTGCCCGCCGCCGGCACGGCCGACGATCTCATCGTCTTTGGCACCTATCGCGTGTCGAATACGGTGTTCGACACGGGACACATGGCCGCGGTGGACCGCTCCGGACGAGTCGTTTGGGAGTACGCAACGCACGAGTTCGGCCCGATCACCGAGGTGCAGCCCCTGGCCGACGGCACCTTGGCGACTGCCCAGCTCTGGTACCTCGTGCAAGTCGACCTCGACGGCAGCGAGATCTACCGCTGGACGCACAGCATGGCACACCACGACATCGACCAGCTGGCGGACGGGCGCTTTGCGTTCCTGTTCTTCGACCGATTCGAGTCGGCGCCCAACTACATGCGCCTGGGCGACGGTATCCAGATCCTCGACAAGCAAGGTGCCAGTGTCGAGTGGCAGTGGCGTGCACGCGACCACATCCCCCTGACCGACCTGAACGCGAGCGACATGGATCAGACGAACTACGGCCTGGGCCACGACTGGACGCACTCCAACGCAATCACGTTCAACGCCGATGCATCCAAGGTCCTGCTCAACGTACGCAATCTGAATCGCATGTACCAGATCGATGTCGCCACCGGCCAGGTCGACTGGATCATGGGGGACGGCGGGGACTTCGGGGCGGGGATCTGGGACCACGCGCACGACCCGGAGGTGATCGACGACCACCACATCCTGCTGTTCGACAATGGCCTGACGCGCCAGCCCCAGTTCTCCCGGGTCATCGAGATCGAGTTCGACGCAACGAAGAAGACCGCCTCGGTCGTGTGGGAGTACCGGGAGACGCCCGACTTCGTGAGCTTGGCGCTGGGCAGCGCGCACCTTCAGGACGACGGGAACATCTTCATCACCGACGGCATGAACGGCAGGCTTCTGGAGGTCACGCAGGACAAGCAGAAGGTCTGGGAGCTGAAGGTCGGTGGGGGCTACTGGATCTACAAGGCAGTAGCGGTGCCCAAGACGTTCTTCACGGAGTGGTGATGAAGCCGGCGTGGCGCTTTCGCCTGGCGCTCGGCGCACTGTCCGTTGTCGGTGCGTTGCTGTGCTCGCGCTCGCTCGCCGACGGCCTGTGCCTCGACGATCGGCTCATGCTCTCGACCGTCGCTGGACCGCGCATTCTGCCAGCGAGTCCGCCCTTCGACCTGTTCACGTTCACCACCGGCCAGGCCTCGGTGAACGCCGGGCTCATCGCTCGCGGCGTGGGTCCCTGGTACACGTCCCCCGACCTACGAATCTCGTTCTGGCGTCCGCTCGCCTCTCTCAGCCACACGCTCGACTTCAGCCTCTTTCCCGGTCACCCGGCGTGGATGCACCTGGAGAACCTGATCTGGTACGCGGCGCTCGTCGTGGCCGTGGGCCTGCTGTATCGACGCTTTCTCGGCACCGGGTGGGTGGCGCTCCTGGCGGTTGGCTTGTACGCCGTACACGACGCGCACGGGCTGTCCGTGGGCTGGATCATCGCGCGCAACACCTTGATGGGCGCGACGTTCGCGGTCCTCTCGCTCTTTGCTCACGACCGCTTCGCCCGAGACGGGTGGTCGCCAGGGCGAATTCTCGGGCCCATCCTGTTCGCGGGCGCGCTGCTGTCGAGCGAGGCCACCGTGACATTGCTCGCCTACCTGGCCGCCCATGCCGTCTGGGTGCACAGAGCGTCCATCGGCGCGCGAGCCAGGGCCATGGCCCCCTATGCGGCAATCACCTGCGCATGGCTCATCTATTATGTAGCAACCGGCCACGGCGCGTCCGGCAGCGGAGTCTACGTCGACCCGTTCCGCGAACCGCTGGCATTCGCATCCGGGCTGCCGGGTCGTGTGCTGGTGGATCTGGCGGGTCAGCTGTCGGGAACCGGATCGCCCCCTGCCCTGGCCTTCATCTCCATGATCGCATTCACCCTCTGCGCTGTCCCGCTCGCCCTCGTCCATCGAACGGCGGCGTTCTTTCTCGCCGGACTCGCGGGCTCGCTGCTCATCGTCGCAGGGCTGTCTCCCGACCCCAGACAACTGTTGCACACCGGGCTCGGTGCCTTTCCGCTGGCCGTGATGATCGTTGCCGGGGCTGCCGGCCGCCTCGTCCCTTGCCCTCGCCGTGGGTGGTGGCGCGCCCTCGCGGTGGTGTCCGCGCTCGGCACGCTCCTGCTGCTGGGCGTGCTGTCCGCGGTTCGCATGCCCGGCCAAGCCGAGCTCGCCTCGACGACACAACGCGCGTTCGATCGCTATCCGCTCTTCGCGAATCCCAAGGCCGCCGCGGGCAAGACGGTCGTGGTGGTGAATGCCGCGGATCCGCTGCTGGCCGGGAATTGGTCTGCGCGGGACAACGCCCGGACGGACACGCCGGCACGCATCTGGTCGCTCACGTACGTGCGCGGCCCGGTGCTCGTGACGCGCACCGGGGCCCGGGAGCTGAGCATCTACATGCCAGCGGGACACACAAGCGCGCCGTCCGGCCGCATGTTTCGTCGCGATCCCTTGCGCGCTGGAGACAGCGTGATGCTGCCAGGGATGCGGATCGACGTGATGACCGACGGCAGCGCGACCACGCCGCAGGTCGTGAGGTATCGGTTCGACATGCCGCTGGACGACCCGGGGCTCGTGTGGCTCGCGTGGAACGGGATCCGTTACGGGGCATTCCGGATCCCGGATTTGGGGCGGAGCGTGGGAGTCAGCGCGCAGCCGTTGTGAGTTTTTTCGGAGGCTGTTCAACCGGGCCGAAGGCAGGTGGCGGATCCGCCGCAAAAGTGGCGGCCGCCAGGGGGCGCGCGCACGGATCATCGAGAAAATGGCGGTTGTGGTTGTGGCACGAGAATCGCTTCTCAGGCGGGGAGCCGACGTGAGTGCGCACGATCGTCGGTCGGCTGTTTGACAGACGAGCGGAAGGACATGGGACGGTAGGGATTGTCCAGGTGGCTGCGGGAGACCGTGGTCACCGAGGGTAAGTGGCGGGTTTTGACCTTACAGGAGGTGCCACGGCAGTGGTCGCCGGAGAGGCCGAGTCCAGGAGGCGAGGACGGCCCCGGCGTGCGGGCGCTACGCTAGTCCCCGAGGCGCGCGAGAAGCGATCCCCGGCAGGCTGGACGAGAAGCGATACCCGGCAGGCAGTGGTGTGCCTCGAGGTCCCATCGGCTCGACAACCTCTCAGGGGATCGTCGACCTTCACCTGAACGTGTCCCTTGGCCCCGCGAAACCACGCCGTGCAGCCTCTGCAACCGCCTCCCCAACGCCTCACCAAGCGCTCCACAGCCTCTGTGCAACGCTCCCCACGGCGTGAAAACGCGTTGCGCAGACTCTGCTCCACGCGCAGTTGGCACGCGAAATCCGTCTCGCGGAGCCGGCTGTGCCCATGCTGAGGTCTCACCACGCATGCAACGGACCCCGCATGGCCCGTGGTGACGCCTCACGATGCTGCAAACGTCGTCTGTGCGGAGGTGTTGGACGGTCCGGGGACGGCCCGGGGCTGCGCTCTCGGGGCAGCGCCGCGGATTCTCGTAACCTACGCCGTGGGCGCGCCCGTCGGCGCGGCAGGGGTGGAAGGCTCCGCAGACTCGTCCGACGTGGCCGTGTCGGCGCGGGACTCGGCCATGAAGAACGCGTCCGCGTAGGACTTGGGGTACTTCTTCTCGGCCGCGATCTTGAGGAGCTCGGCATAGGTGCTGAGCCGCAGGCGATTGACCCCTTCCTTCCACTCCTCCACTTCGAGGCCTACGTGCGAGAGCGCCGCCTTGGCCTTGGCGCGCTTGTCCATCGCGTCGAGCGCCGTCTCTGCCCGGGTCTTGAGCTTCGCGGCGAACGGCTTGAGCGGGCTGGTCTTGGCGACCTTCGACAGCGCAGGCACCAAGACATGCACCGTGTGCTCGCACTGCTTGCGCAGGTTCCAGCGAATCAGCTGGGACGGGGCCACCGGAAAGTACTGCCTGAACTCGGGGCTCCGACGATCCTGGCCCGCTTCCACAAAGGCGATACCGCCAAACGCGGTCGTGTCGATGTCCAGGCCGGCATCGGCCACATTCAGCACCGCCTGGCTTCGCACGACGTCGCGGCGCGCCGCGCGCTCCTTGCGAAAGACGCCCTCGAAGTCCTGGATGGACTCGGCGAAGGGCGCTGCCAGCTCGGCGGTCTCCGGGTCGGCGGCCAGGGCCGCTTCCGATGCCTCGAGATGTTCCAAGAAATGAAGGATCGATCGGTTCGTTGCGATGGCGCGCATCCTGTTACCTCCCTGCTGTCGGTGCCGGTGTTCGGCACGACGGCCGTGCGACTACACGCACCGCCAGTGTGCGTCAAGACACAACACGAAGCGCCCCGACAACGGAGCGCCACGGATCGTCGTCGCGCTGTGTTTCCGCCTCAAGGTCGACAGCCGCGCCCGCAAGGGGCACACTTTTGCTCGACAGGCGTTGTGCCATCCAGGCTTGTCGGTCTCGTCGCGGAACCCGGGCCAGCAAGGAAGCTCACGCATACAGCGATGCCGACCGACCCCGCCCCATCTCGTGAAGCGCTGCAGAGCATCCTGGACCACGCCGGCCGCTTCGAGATCCGTCGGCAAATCGGCGCCGGCGCCTTCGGCACCGTGTTCGACGTCTTCGATCGCGAGCGCGATACCCACGTGGCCCTCAAGACGCTCGACAAGGCCTACCCGTCGGCCATCTACCAGTTCAAGCAGGAGTTTCGATCTCTGGCCGACGTCGTTCACCCCAACCTCGTCGGCCTGCACGAGCTGTTCTGCCTCGACGACCGCTGGTTCTTCACCATGGATCTGATCGACGGCGTCGCGCTGCTCGACTACCTGCGCGGCACCGTTCCGGCCTCGGTGCGGAGCGAGGAGATTACCGCCGAGCTGCCGCCCTCGGCACCCGGCTCGTCGGGCTCCCGCCTCGACCCGTCCGTGTCGGCCCCGGAGTCGTCGTCCGCACCGTTGTCCAGCCGTTCGGGCGCGAGCGCCCCCGACGAGGCCAGGCTGCGCGAGACTCTCACGCAGTTGGTGCGCGGCGTCTCGGCGCTGCACCAGGCGGGCAAGCTGCACCGGGATCTGAAGCCGTCCAACGTGCTCGTCCAGCCCGACGGCCGAGTCGTCATCCTGGACTTCGGCCTGGTCTGGGAGCTGGACCAGGGCGGGGACCATCTGGGCGTGGAGTCTCACATCTTCGGGACACCCGCGTATGCGTCACCCGAGCAGATGAGCGGCGCCCCGATTGGTCCTGCGTCGGATTGGTACGCGTTCGGCGTGATTCTTTACGAGGCATTGACCGGCAGGCGCCCGCACGAGGGGCCCCTTCGGGAGTTGTTGCACGCCAAGCTTCTTCGCGACGCGGTTCCTCCGGACCGCATCGCACCCGGCGCGCCCGCCGATCTGGCGCGGCTCGCGACGGCGCTCGTGTCGCGCGATCCCGCCTCCAGGCCAGGGCCCGACGAGATCCTGCGCACGCTCGGAGCGCGTCGCAGCACGCCGGCGCACGACGCGCCGCGGGACAAGCGTCAGCTATTCGGGCGCGACGCGGAGATTCTGGCTCTGCACGGCGCCCTGGACGACGTCATCCGCAACGAGAAGCCTGTCGTCGTGCATCTGCAAGGGCTATCGGGACTGGGCAAGAGCGCGCTCATTTCGGGCTTCGTGGCGTCGCTGACCGAGCGGCAGGCTGCGCCGCTGGTCTTGCGCGGGCGCTGCTACGAGCAGGAGTCGGTGCCCTACAAGGGGCTCGACAGCCTCGTCGACTCCCTCGCAAAGCACCTGGCCGGGCTTTCCCAGGCCGACGCCGCCGCGGCGATGCCGCTGGACGCAGCGGTAATCGGACGCGTGTTTCCGGTGCTGATGAGAGTTCCTGCCCTGGCGCAGTCGCCCCGCATCGCGCAGGCGGCCGACGACGTGGAGCTGCGCCGTCGCGCGTTCTCGGCGCTGCGAGAGCTGTTCGCGCGCATCGCGTTCCGCCGTCCCCTGGTCCTGTGCGTGGACGACCTGCAGTGGGCCGATGTCGACAGCGCGACGTTCCTGCGGGATCTGGTGGCACCACCGATGCCGCCGCCGCTGTTGCTGGTGGCGAGCTACCGCGAGGACGAGCTGGAGGGCAACGAGGCGCTGCACGTGCTGCCGCGCTCCGGCGACGGGACCGACGTGCGGGAAGTGCTGTTGCGGCCCTTGCGCGAGGCCGACTCCAAGGCGCTTGCACTTTCGCTGTTCGCGAGCGAAGACGGCGGTGCCAGGGACGCGGCGGCCGGCATCGCTCGCGAGGCCGTGGGCAACCCGTTCTTCGTCAAGGCGCTGGTGCGCTATGTCGAGCACGCGCGCGAGAGCGGCCAGACCAACCCGACGATCGAGCTCGGCTCCGTGCTCGGAGCGCTCATCGACAGCATGCCGGGCGACGCGCGGCAGGTCATCGAGACGGTGGCCGTCGCGGGCGTGCCGCGTCCGATCGGTCTCATCGCCAACGCGAGCAGGCTGCACGGCGCGGTGCAGGACGCGCTGCTGGCGCTGCGCAAGGCCAATCTCGTGAGGATGCACGGCCTGCGCAGCCGCGACGCGGTGGAGATCTACCACGACCGGGTGCGCCAGGCCGTGCTCGGCAACCTGCCCCCGGACCGGCTCAAGGAGCTGCACCTGCGCATGGCCGAGGCCCTCGAGCGCACCGCCCAGGCCGATCCCGAGGCTCTGGTCGCGCACTTCGCCGCAGCGGGCGACGAGGCCCGGGCAGGCGCGTACATGGTCGCCGCGGCGGAGCGCGCGTCGTCGGCCCTGGCGTTTTCCCGCGCCGCAGCCCTGTACCGGCAGGCCATCGCCGCCGCCCCGCAAGCGGAACGAGACGCGCTTCGCGTGCGCCTGGCCGACGCGCTCTCGAACTGCGGACGCGGCGCCGAGGCTGCCGACGTGCTGCTCGAAGTGGCCAAGCAGGCCACCGGAGAACGCATGATGCGCCTTCGCCAGCGGGCGTCGGGCGAGCTGCTCAAGTGCGGGCACGTGGACCGCGGCACGCAGGTGCTCGCTCGGGTCGCGCGAGAGGCCGGGTTCTACTATCCGTTGTCGGACTGGGGCGCCGTGCTCTTCGCGCTGTGGAGCCGGGTGCGGCTGTTTCTCCGCGGAGTGCGGCACCGGCTGCGATCGGCCGACGAGATAGCCCCGCGTGAGCTCGCGAAGGTCGACCTGTGCCTGGGAGTCGGTGCGGCGCTGTCCAATATCGATCCCGTGCGCGGGCTCGACTTCCAGACGCGAGGGCTGCTGCTGGCATTGCGCCTCGGCGAGCCCGAACGAGTCGGTCGCGCCCTGGTGACCGAAGCCGGCTTCCTGGCGATCTCGGCCCGAAAGCACGCGAGGCGAATCATCCACCTGCTCGACCTGGCCGAGCGCCTGTTCGACACAACGCCGGACAGCCCTACGCGGGACATGTACGGCCTGGTCACCGGCATGTGGCACTTCTTCCAAGGCAACTGGAAGCAAGGGTTCGACGACTGCGACAAGGCCGCGGCATCATTTGCCGTGCGGCCCACCGCTACGTGGGAGTTGACCACGGCCCGTCACTACGCCATCTGGTGCCTCTTTTACCTGGGCCGCGTGGGGGAGATGTCTCGCAGGGTCAGGCAGCGCCTTCGCACCGCACGCGAGGACGGCGACCTGTACTCGGCGACCGACATGGCAACAGCCAACTCGAACGTAGCGTGGCTCGCGCTCGACGACCCGGCCGAGGCCAGGCGAATCGCCGACGAGGCCATCGGCATCTGGTCCCAGTCGGCGCGCAGCGGATTCCACGTGCAGCACTTCTTCCACGTCTACGCGCAAGTGCAGGCCGACTTGTACGAGGGCAAGGCCGCCGACGCGTGGAATCACCTGCAAGCGAGCTGGCGCCCGCTGAGCCGTTCGCTCATCCGGATGATCCAGCACTCGCGGGTGGAGGCCGTCCAACTACGCGCACGTGCGGCCCTGGCGATGGCCACGCAATCCAGCGGTGCGGACAAGAGCCGCATGCTTCGCGTAGCCCGAAAGGACGCTGCGAGCCTGTTGCGCGAGAACGGTCCGTACTCGGAAGGATATGCCGCGCTGATTCATGCGACCGCGGCGTCGCTCGACGCGGACCGCACAACCGCCATCCGTCTTCTGAACGCCAGCGTGAGCGCGTTCGAGAACGCGGACATGCTCCTGCACGCCGCCGCGGCGCGATGGCGCCTGGGCGAGCTCTGCAGCGGCGAGGACGGCGAGCGTGTGCGTCGAGCGGCCGAGGAGTTCCTGCGAACCGAGGAGATCCGCAACCCGGCGCGCCTGGTTGCCATGCTGGCGCCCGGGTTCGACGATCGCCCGGGCGCATGATCGGTGGTGTCATGCAGGACAGCCGATGATGCCCGGCGTGCAGCGGGCCACGTTCTGCTGGCGCACCGGATCGAACTGCACCTGGCACGACTGCCCTGGCCCGCAGTCGCTCTGCTTGCTGCAACCGTCACTCGGGTACGTGCAGAACAAGCCTTGCGGCGAGCTGCAGCATGGGTCCTCGATGGCAGCGCAGCGGCCGCCGGGCTCCGCGGTGCAGTCCGTGTCCTTGACGCAATTCGCCAGCAGGCAGCCCGCCACCTTGTAACCCCACGTCCCGCCGGGCACGCACACACCGGTGGTCTCGTTGCCGACGGGACACGGCGTGCCCGTGCCGGGCGTGCAGCCGTCGGTCGCGCAGACATTGTGCGGCATGGGCATGGCTCCGCCGCAGTACGGCGTGACCGGGAATGCGAAGCACTTGCCCTGGTGGCAATCGGCGCTCGTGCAGCACTCGTCGCCGCCCGGCATCCCCGGAGACTGGCACTGCGTGGCCTCCTGCACGGGCATCTGGCAAACGCGATAGCCCCCCGGGGTCAGCTCCACGCACTTGCCGCCGCCGCAGTCCGCGTCGTTGACGCAATCGCCGGAATTCAGGGCGCCGCCCGCGCCGCCGCCGCCCACCGCTCCGGTTCCGGCCGTGCCTCCCGTGCCTGCAACGCCGCCGCTGCCGGCGGCCCCGCCCGTTCCCGCACTGCCGCCCGTTCCGGCCGCACCCGCGACGCCACCAGAGCCGGCCGGCGCCTGTTGCACCGTCCCACCGCATGCCCCGGCGACCGCCGCCGCGGCGAGCAACCCTGTCGCAAGCAAGAAGAAGGATGATCTCATGGCCGGACACCTCGATTTCGGAACAGCCTGATGGTCGTCCACCGATGTTACGGAGTACTGCGACCGGGGATCAACCGGCGCGAGGCAGCTTTTTCGGCCTTGCGCGAGGTTGGCGCGCGGCCGCCCTCGATGAGCTCGGATGCGGTCTTGATCGCGGCGTCGGTGATGCGTGCACCGGACAGCATCCGCGCCACCTCGCGGACCCTGGCCTTGCCCTCGACACGGGTCACCGTGGTGGTGGCGACAGCGGTTCCCTGGGACTTCTCCACGACGAAGTGGGCATTGGCGAGCGCGGCGATCGGCGCCAGATGGGTGATGCACAGCACCTGGTGGTGGCGCGCGATGTCGGCGAGCGCGTGACCGATCGTCTCCGCCACCGCTCCGCCAACACCGCTGTCGACCTCGTCGAACACGTACAAGCCCGCTGGGCCCTGCTCCGCGAGCACGCGCTTGATCGCGAGCAGCGCGCGCGACAGCTCACCGCCCGAGGCGATCTTGCGCAGCGGACGCGGCGCGATGCCCTTGTTGGGCGCGATGAGGAACTCGACGCGATCGATGCCGTCGGGCGTCAGCCTCGCACCGTCGACCCCGAGCTCGCCGCGCACGCCTTCGAGGGGCGCGACCGCAACCTCGACGCGAGCGCCACCCATGGCAAGACCTGCCAGCTCGCGGCTCACGGCCTCGGCAAGCTTGCGCGCCACCTGGGTGCGCCCGGCGGACAGCGTGCGTGCGTCCTCGGCCGCCTTGCCGAGCGCTTGCTCGAAGGCTTCCCGCTGCGCCGCGAGGTCGTCGTCCACCGACTCGAGCTCGCGCAGCTCGCTTCGCAGACGCTCCGCGGCGGCGAGCACGTCGGCCTCGGTGGGCCCGTGCAAGCGCAGGAGCCGCTCGAGCTCGAACAGACGCTCCTCCACCGCGTCGAGGCGCTGCGGATCGTCGTGAACGCGTTCGGCGTAGCGGCTGAGCGATCGCCCCGCATCGTCCAGGTTGGCGATCGCAGCCTCGATCGACTCCACGACAGAGCCGAGGGTCTCGTCGATCTCGGCCGCGGCGCGCAGCTCGGTCATGACGGTGCGCAGCTCGTCGGCCAGGGAGGGGTCGCCCTCGGTCAGGCGATCCGCGGCCCGGCGCGCTGCGCTGCCTAGGCGCGAGGCCGAGCGCAGGACGGTGCGTTCCGCGCGAAGCTCGTCCATCTCGCCCGGGACCGGGTGCACGGCATCGATGGCCGATAGCTGAAAACGGACGAACGCATCGCGTTCGGCGCGGGATCGCTGGCGAGCCTCGAGCTCGTCGATGCGGCGCGAGCGGGCGTGGAGCTGTTCGACCTGCGTGCCCACCGAGGCGCGAAGCTCGTCGAGTTGCCCGAAGGAGTCGAGGAAGCCGAGGTGCGTGGACGGGTCGGTAAGCGAGACGCTCTCGTGCTGGGAAGCGATGTCGGCGAGCAGCGGAGCGACGGCGGCGAGCTCGGTCAGGGCGCAGAGCCGTCCGTTGAGATAGGCGCGGGAGCGGCCGGAGCTTTGGACGATCCGTCGGACGACGAGCTCGTCGGAGGCAGGCACACCGGCGGCCAGGAGGCGAGCGACCAGTTCGGGGGAATCGGCGAGGTCGAAGCGGGCCTCGACCTCGGCCTGGTCGGCGCCGGGCCGAATCTGGTCGGGAAGCGCCTTGCCGCCGAGCACGAGCTTGAGGGCACCGACGAGAACGGACTTGCCGGCGCCGGTCTCGCCGGTGAGGGTATTGAATCCCGGCTCGAAGCGCAGCTCGAGGTGGTCGAGCAGGAGCAGGTCCCGGACAGTCAACTCGGACAGCATGGGCGGGGGGTTGTCGGGCCAAGGCCGGGTGCGCGTCAAGGACCACGAGGGGATACGAGGCGAAAAGTCAAGCGTTGGCTTGACGCTAGGCCGTGGCCGGAACTAGGTTTGTGCGCCGCGCGGCTCGTAGCCTTCGGTAGGAACGCAAGCCGCCTGGATCCGTTAGGATTTCGGACGACACCAGAGAGGGATCAGAATCGCCCATGGCGGCCCGAAAAGCCCGAAAGTCCACGTCGAGGGGGAGTAACGTGCGCAAGCGAGCGAGCAAGACCGCGAGCGGGGGCGCCAAGAAGGCCAAGCGAACCTCGTCCGCGGGGAAGAAGTCTTCGAAGAAAAAGACGAAGCCGGCGGACAAGAAGGTCAAGAAGACCGTGGCGCGCAAGGCCACGCGCGCGGCGCCGAAGAAGGTGGCCAAGAAGAAGGTAAAGCGCGCAACGCCGAAGAAGCCGGCGGCGCGCAAGGTCTCGGCGCGCAAGAAGACGGCCGCGAGAAAGGCCGCGGCGCGCAAGGTCTCGGTCACGAGGAAGGCCAAGAAGCTCGTGCGCCCGATGGCACGCAAGACGACGCGTGCAGCCAAGGTCGGAAAGACGACTCGCAAGGCGACCGGCGTGCGCACCACGCGGCGGGCCAAGTCCCCGGCGCGCAAGCCCAAGGCGG
The DNA here is from genome assembly GCA_021847645.1 of Myxococcales bacterium. Lineage (GTDB taxonomy): Bacteria > Myxococcota_A > Polyangia > Polyangiales > Polyangiaceae > JAJZQG01. The sequence goes on along the minus strand of JAJZQG010000094.1, from coordinate 5,474 downwards.
CCAAGAAGGTGACCAGGGCGACGGCGCGCAAGAGCGCGACGCGGGCCAAGGCAGCACGCAAGCTCAGCGCGGCCGCGGCGGCCAAGAAGAAGAAAGCCCTTCAGGCGGCCAAGAAAGCGGCGGCCCGCAAGCAACTGCTCGAAGCGCGCAAGCGTCGCAAGCTCGCGCTGGCCGAGCGCAAGGCGGCCGCCAAGGAGCGAGCGCGGGAAGCGGCGCGCCGCAAGGCCGAGAAGAAAGCGGCGCTCAAGGCCAAGAAGGAAGCGGCGGCAGCCAAGAAGCTGGCGCGCAAGCTCGCTGCCAAGGAGGCCAAGGCCCGCGCGATGGAGGCGGTGCGCGCCCGTCGCGCCAAGCTGGCCGAGGCCAAGGCGCGCAAGAAGGCCGCGGAAGCCGAGGCTCGCGCGGCCGCCAAGCAGAAGGCCAAGGAAGCCGCAGCCGCCGCCAAGGCCGCCGCCAAGGCCGAAAAGGCCGCCCAACTCGCCCGTGCTGCCAGCGACGAGCCCCCGCTGCGCGTCGGAACCTCCCGCGGCAAGCTGCACGGCGAGGACCGCAAGGGCAAGGCGGCTGCGTCGGCGCCTCCGGGTGCGCTCAAGGCGGGCAAGAAGGGCGAATCACCGACCAGCCCGCCCGGCCGAGGCTCCACCCCGCCGGGCGGCGTCGCACGCGCTCGTGTGCCCGTGATGCGCCCGGTGCTGCCCACCATCCCCATCGAGCCTCCGAAGCCCACCCTCGAGGAGCGGGCCGCTCAGGTCACCCAGCGGCTCGAGGCCCAGAGCCCGGAAGTCCGCAAGGAATACGACGACCGCCTGTACATGTCCTGGATCCACCACGACTCCGCCCTCGAAGGCGTGGTCTACTCGTTCCACGAGCTGCAGATCGCCGTCGACCCCAGCATCACCGTCGTTCCGGACTCCAGCATGCAGCCCGTGTGCGACGAGATTCGTCGTCACAAGGAAGCGCTGGACTTCGTGCACGACGCCGCGGTCAAGAAGCGCCAGCCGGTCACCACCGACATCATCAAGCGCATCTACCTGATCCTGCATCCGGAAGAGGGCGACCTGAAGACGGTCAAGTATCGCAAGGACATCCCGCAGCACCGGCTGTACTTCCACGAGTACGCGCCGCCCGACAAGATCGCGTACCTCGTGCGCCAGGTGGTCGAGTGGATCAATGACCCGGAAACCCGTCGCACACGCACCACGCTGCGCATCGCCGCGCGGGCGCACTACGACCTGCTGCGCGCGTTCCCCTTCCCTAACGACAGCGGCAAGGTGGCTCGGCTGTTCATGAACTTCCTCCTGCTGCGCGCGGGCTACCCGCCGGCGATCATCCACTCGACCGAGCGGCAGCGCTACTACGAGGCCTTGAAGGGCTCGCCCCTCGCCATCGTCCACATGGTGCAGGAGGCTCTCGAGAACTCCATCGCTTCCATCGAGAAGTTCCTCGACGAGCGCACGACGCGGGTGCGCTCGTTCGTGTCCTGAACAGGTGCGACCCCATTCGGTCCTTGACAGGATGGCCGTCTTAGGTCAGGGTTCCGGCCCCTTCCCCGAACAAGGGGCCGAGTTGCACGAGCCCAGCGAGTGCCGCGAGGACAAAGCGTACGGGCTGCTCCGACGCACGGGAAACTGAAACGACACTCTCCAGCAAGGAATAGCGGTCATGGCAAGGAGCCAGATCACCGGCAAGCGCCGGTTGCTCGCGAACAACGTTTCGCATTCCAACATCAAGACCAAGCGCTGGCAGCAGGTCAACGTGCAACTGCGCCGCCTGTGGGTTCCCGAACTCAAGCGCTTCGTACGCCTGTACGTGACCACGCGCGACCTGCGGACCATCGACCGCGTCGGGATCCTCGCGTTCGCCCAGCAGCACGGCTTCAAGCTCTAGGCCACGAGGCGCAGCAGCGGCCCCCACCGCCGCTGAGCACACCAGCCCTTCACGCGCTGCCCGTCTTCGCGCCCGAAAGGTCGCTCAGGCGGTGCCCTGCAAGCGCAAGGTACGCACGGTACCTCCCGCCGCACTCGGACGAATCACCGCGCACGCGCCGCGACCGTAGCTGCCTTGCGCCAGCAGATCCCGCAACACCTGCTCCATCGTGATGCCGGCCTCGCGGTCCACGCCCAACCCCTCGAGCCGCACGTCGGTCGAGGAATCGAACGCCGCGCCGCACCACACCACACCGCTGTCGTCGGCCACCAGCGCAACCGGAGCCGGCCCGCCCAGGCACACGCCCGGCGTCACGCGCGGCACACCGCGCCGCACCGGCACCGCCACGCGAGGTGCCTTCACGTCGTGCGTGGGGACATCCATACCGTTCGGATCGTGGGTGACGTGCAGGACCGCGATGGCGCCCCGCGAGTCGCACGCGCACACAACGAAAGACTCGAGCGCAGCACGCGCTTCCTGACGATCGACACGAGGTGAACGCAGCACGCGCGGATGAGAGTCGGGAGGCGTGACCACGGCTGCTGCGTCGCGAAGGTCGTCTTCCGTCACGCAGCCGCCCACCGCGCGACCCGCCACGTCCAACAACTCGCGAACGAAGCCCGCCTCGCGAAGAGCCAGCGGCCCCCCCGCGCCGATGGCTCGGAGCAGCGACGCACGCCCCTTGAATCCCTGCGAGGAAGCCACCTTGACGGCCGGCGAGGCAAGCTCGCGCAAGGGCAGCGTGCTGTCGTGAGCATGCGCGGCGTACAACGCGACGACGGCAGAGGAAACGCCGACGGTCGCGGCCGACGGGATCTCATCGCCATCGCGAAATCCGCGGGGACGTGGTGCGCCCTTTCCGGGCTGCAGGAACGGCCCCTCGAAGCAGCGCGCACCCACACCCGGACCCGCGGTCAGCACCGTGGCAGCGCCCAACGCAACGCTCGGCCACAGCGCCGCGCCCATCAAGAACGCGGCGACGCAGGAGTCGACCGCGGTACCCGAACGATCGAGCGCGGCCGACGCTGCCTCTGCCAGGCGAGGCTCCGAGACCGCGACACCGAACGGGCTGCGCTGCATTACTCCTGCTCCTCGTCCTCGGTGCGAAGCGGGCCGCCGATCGTGCGCGTGCGCGCCACACGCTGAGGTGCCGCGCTCTCGGCCTCGATGCGCTCGCGCAGCAGCTTGCCGGTCCGCGCCGGCAGATCGGTCTCGACGACGATGAACGACTCGCGAAAGCGCGCGAGACCCTCGGCCACCTGGCCTGCGCGCGTGGCCGACAGACGGCTGGCCTCGCCCAGACCGCGCAAGCGCGTGTACGCCACATTGCCCGGAGGCAACGCTTCGCGCGCGGCGTCACGCACCAGCACCAACCCAAGCTTGCGCGCCAGCGCCATCGCGTCCTCGGGCTCCCACAGCCCGGACGGCTCCCACGCGATGCGCACCACGTCGTGCGGAATGCGCGCGACCAGATCGGCCAGCCGCTTGCGGTGCGTGGCGGTGGGCGTGACGCTCGGCGGGGTGGCCAGCACGATAACTGGGGACTCGAGGATGCGCGCGGCTTCCAGCGAAGACGCGAGCATCTCGTCGAACCGGGGACCGGGACGCAGTTGCGTTACTTCCGGCGGCAGCACCACGCTGAAGACGAACGACGGCGGCACGGCCTTGCGCCATCGGCGAAGCGTCTGGGTCCGAAGCGGTGCGTCGGCGTCGGAACGCACCTCGAGCAGGTCGAACTTCGTTGCGTAGCGCTCCAGCTTGCCTTGAAGCGTTCGCGTTCCGATGTGGATGCGGGGCATGGGGAACGAACCTATTGCCATCCCTTCGGGCGGAGCGAAAGGGACTCTGATGATGGATGCGTCGATCGGTACTTCCTGGTGCGATGACGGGCTCGGAAATCGACAGCGCGGCCTTCGCTTGACAACCCACGAAGGGCTGTTCCGCAGCCGAATCAGCGAGGTTTCGCGCGCCGGCGACGAGCCGGCCGCAACGTTGCGCACGCTTGACAGAGCGGACCGGATATGGATCGCGCACGTGCGTTCCGCAAGGACGATCGAACATCAACGCTGCGATGAGGATGACGCACCGGGCCCGGTGCGCTCGCGGGTCACCAAGTGCCAGGCGACGCCGGGTTCACGTTCCACACCCAGTTGTCGAGCAAGACCAGCGAATCCCAAACACCGTCCGAGGTGTCCCACAGCGCGATGCGGATCTGCATGATCTGGCCCGGTGCGACGTTGCCCACGGTCGTCAGCCAGCCGGTTCCACCCCCGAGCATGTTGCTCGAGCCGCATCCCTGCTGGCTGGTGTCGTCGAAGCCGGTGTTCTGCAGATAGGTCGGCCCGCTGAGGCAGGTTGCGTAGCCGGCGATGCTGCCGCTGCAACCGGTCGGCCCCGGCTTGCAGACGCTGAACAGGTTCTGCGCGTCGGGATCGGCCGCCAGGTTGACGCCGATCGGAAACAGCTTCGGCGGGTTCGCCACGCGATACACCGCTAGGTTCTTGTCTGCCGGGTTCGGCCATTGCGGCGACGGCGTGTCCACCAGCACCACGAAGAAATCGTTGAACTGCGTGCACACGTACTCGGGGAACTCCGCCGAGAAGAACCACGACGCAAACGAGAACGACTTGGCGTTCGTCGGCACACGAATGCGCAGCGTCAACATGATCGGGTCGTGCGCCATGCTGCCGCTCGGGCTCGGACAGTTGGGCGCGTTCGGCAGCGTGTTGCCGTTCGCCGCATACCAGTCGCTCGGGAACGGCGCCGTCTCCTGAAGGTCCACCCCGGGTTGGAACATCGCGTAGTTCGGGTTGGTCTGTCCCACCGACGCAGCGTTGCCCGTGGACAGCACCGCGATACGCCCGCCGTGGAGCGGCGTGATCAGATCGCCGAACATCGATCGAATCGATCTCGCAACGCTCGCGGGTGTGCCGTTGCCGTCCGTCATCGAGAACTTCCCGCTGATCACGCCCCACTTGCGCGTCGGCAGCGGCTCGTTCTCCGTGGTGGTCTGGCACAGATCGATCGCCTTGGCGTAGTCCAATGGCTCCGCCGAATTCGAGTTGTTCAGCAGGCCGTCGCAGGGCGGCTGCTGATTGTCGACCAGACCGTCACAGTCGTCGTCAACCCCGTTGCCGACATATTCGAATGCGCCGGGGTTCACCAGCTCGGGCGTCGTCGAGCAGAACCCGGGCTTGTCGCAGCAGTCGCCGTCGCTCACGCGCCAGCCGTCGCCATCGCAGTCATCGTTCGGAGTACCGAGGCATGCTCCGGCGTCTCCTCCACTTCCGCCGGTGCCTGCCGTGCCGCCAGTCCCACCGTAGCCGCCCGTGCTTCCACCGTAACCGCCCGTGCTTCCACCGTAACCGCCGAAGCTGCCGCCATAGCCGCCGAAGCTTCCACCGTAGCCGCCCGTGCTTCCACCGTAGCCGCCCGTGCTTCCACCGTAGCCGCCCGTGCTTCCGCCGTAACCGCCGAAGCTTCCACCGTAGCCGCCCGTGCTTCCGCCGTAACCGCCGAAGCTTCCACCGTAGCCGCCCGTGCTTCCGCCG